>CADCKD010000011.1 GCA_902801985.1 uncultured bacterium
TTATTATTTATAAATCCTTGTAAAGAACTTCATACTTAGCAAACTTATCCTACTTAGCAAACTTTTTAATTAAGTTGGATAAGTACGTATAAGTTTATTATAATTTATTCAAACAAAACAGCACCCCTCTTTTATCTCCCCTCACAAGGGGAGAATACTGCTAAATTCCCGTAACGAACTTATCCTACCTATCCTACCTATCCTACTTATCCTACTTATCCTACCTACCTATCCTACCTATCAAACCTCCAACCTCCAGCTCACAATTGTAAACTTTTGTAACAACATGTGAGACATGCTGAAATTCATGGTTTCGGATTTTTTTTATATAAGAGAGAGAACAAAAATTGAAAGAAGAGAGCAAAGATGACAGCAGTACATGGGTCACAATTGAATAAACCCGGATTAGGTTCTTCTACCCTTAGGAAGAATGGCAGTCGTATTGTCCCGAGAAATTTATCTCAGGCTAACGCATCTTTGTTCAGAAATATAAGAGTTGGCGGGAGCTGGGGAAGTCAGAGTACGCAAATAGCGAACTTCCAAGCATTGAGATTTTCTGCTAACCCATCAGGAGCCGCACCACGAGCTATGGGAATCTTTGGCGGTTCATATAATGTTGCTGATAATTTGAAAATACAAAACGGCAGCAATTCGTTCTATGCAGGCCAAGTTGTTGGTCAAGGCATAAGCATGGCACTGGGCATATTGAACCAATTCGGCATAATAGGCAACAATAAAGCTCAACCTCAAGGTGCCGCAGCGCAACTTGATAATGCCGTAAGTAGCCTCGGTAGTAATATTTCTGCAGGTGAAATGTATAACAAATTATCTGGTGCAACATCATTCCACGATATAAACAGCTTACAAGAAAATATAGAACAAAAGAAAGCAAGTTTAGATTCAGACTACCAAAACATAGGAACCACTGCTAAAACGAATATAGATAACGCAATGGGAGCAGAGGGAGTCAAAGAGGGACTTGACGCAGCTAATGTAAATATTGACACAAATAAAGTAAAATTAAGCACTCTTGATTCAAATGACCTGGGTAAAAACCTTGAAACCATAAAAAGTGATGTAGGCAACATTGAAAACTTTATGGAATCCTTGGGCACCGCACAAACTAAAATCTCTAGCGAATCCGGAAAAGTTAAAGGTGAAATAAGTGCTAAGAAAGGAGAATTGGCACAGTTAGAGGCTAATAATAAAGATGGATGCAACGATAAGGCAATCCAAGAATTAAAAGAAAGAATAGAAGACCTTGAAAAGAAAGAAAAACAATTAGATGCAGCTAAATCTGCTGTAGATAACATAAATTCTGAATGTAAGTCTATGATAGAAAGCCTGAAAACAAAAGAAGGTGAAATCAAAGACCTCAAGAAAACAGAAGACAGCATGAAAGATAAAAAATATGATTTGGCAAAATCACAAGACCAAGAACTCGGCAAGAGCATGGCAAAACTTGAAAAACTAAATAAAGATATTGAAGCTTTGAAAGGCAAAAATGACGATAAGAGCACCCAGAAGATGGCGCAATTGATACAACAACGCACAGCAGAATATAGTAACTTGTCAAATCTTGTATCCTCACTATCAGCGGCAAACGCAACATCTTTCACTAATAGTAAAGGAACACCATATACAATACAGAATTTAAGTAAAGCTACTAATATGGCATCAAATAAGCCTGCAGATCCGGCTCCAACAGCTCAACAACCAGCAACAAAACCTACAGAAACACCGGCTGCAACAACAAATACTGATGCAGATATTCCAACACTACCACAAGGAAAACTACCAAGTGAGGATGTACTAACTAGTATGACTAAAGACCAATTGGAATCACTTAAAAATGGCCACCGTTGGACCCCGGAAGAAACAATAAGACTAAACGAGCTTATAGACAAAGCAAAACAACAGGCATCATAATTTAAAAGTGGCACATACTAAAGTTAACTTTTCTAAACAGACTCTTTACATTTCAAATCAAATATTATAATATACAAATATAGCCACGCAGTATTGCAAAGGCACAACAAAAAAAAGAACGGTGACCCCGTTCTTTTTTTCAGTAATAAAAAAGCTGATAAGTAAATAAGTTTATAAGCAGATAAATCCGTTTCAGATTAGATATTATTTATCACAGTACTAAATAATTAATTTTCGTAAAGAACTTATCCGACTTATCAAACTTAGCAAACTTATAAACTTAAAAAGAAAGGTCGGTAGAAAATGAAACAAGAGATGAACAGGTTAGAAATTTTGAACAAAATTACACCACTCATTGAAAATACCGCAATGAGATTTAATCTTATCCCTATTGAAATCGATTTTTCTAAAGAGAATCATCGTTGGTTTTTGAGAATATTCTTATATTCAAAAGAACGCGACATAACCTTAGATGATTGTGAAAACGTAACAAGAAGTCTTGAAGGCTTTTTAGACGAACTAATTCCGGTAAAATACTACCTTGAGGTATCATCTCCTGGGTTAGAGCGCAAATTCAAATCAGAAAAAGAGTTTATCGTCTTTAAAGGACGCCGAATCAGCCTAAAACTAAAAGAACCGCTTGAAGGCGAAAGTGAAAAAATTTTCAAAGGCGAACTTGTTGACTATGACACAAATGAGGGATTAACATTCTTCCGTTTTGATGACGGGCAAGAATTACACATCCCAAAAAATAACATTCAATCAGCAAAATTGTATATAGATTGAAGTTTGATAAGTAGGATAAGTTTGATGAGTTAGATAAGTTCTTTACAGATAATTGGATAAAGATAAATATGTACTATAAAGATTTAGAAGTATATAAAAAATCAATAGAATTAGTAAAAGAAATTTACAAACTAACTGTAAATTTCCCTAAGGATGAAGTTTTTGGAATAACTTCTCAAATCAAACGTGCAGTAATATCTATACCTTCAAATATTGCAGAAGGTTGCGCAAGATTTTCTAATAAGGATACCGCACGTTTTATTGATATCGCGCTAGGCTCAATAGCAGAAGTTGATACACAAATAACAATAGCAAAAGAATTGAATTACATAGCAGATATTGAAGGTATTTCACGGCTTTTAAATCAGGTAAACGCACTTTTACTTGGATTTAAAAAGCATTTAAACAAAAATGACGAATAAGTTTAATAACATAAAGTACTTATCAAACTTATCCTACCTATCAAACCTAACAAACTTAAAAAAGGAGAATAAACAAATGATTAAAATCGGAGCAGGAAACTTAAATGAAGTTTTTGAAGAATTAGAAAGAGAAAAAGGTATCACAAGAGAAGTTATCGTATCGTCTTTATGCGATGCTATGGTTGCGGCGTACAAAAAACATTTACACGTAAAAGAACTTGTTAATGTTGAAGCACTATTGGACGAACAAGCAGGTGAAATCGGCATATTTAAAGGAAAAGTAGTTGTAAAAAAAGTTGAAGACGAAGAAAACGAAATTTCTTTAAAAGAAGCAAAAGAAATCGACGAAGATGTTGAATTAGGCGACGAAGTAAGACTTGAAGTTACCCCTGAACAATTCGGCAGAATAGCTGCACAAGCTGCTAACCAAGTTTTAACTCAAAGAATTAGAGAAGCGGAAAGAAACCTTGTATTGAATGAATTTCTTGATAAAAAAGGCACATTGATTACAGGTATTATTCAAAAAGTTGATGACAGAAGAAATGTTATTGTTAATATCGGTAAAATTGATGCCATTATGCCTAAAAAGGAACAAATACCCGGAGAGTTTTACAAACCTGGTAACAGAATCAGAGTTTTTGTACTTAACGTAAAAGAAACCACAAGACTTCCTCAAGTTATCGTTTCTCACGCACACCCTGAAATCGTTAGAGAATTATTTGAACTTGAAGTACCTGAAATTGAAGACGGAATTGTTGAAATCAAATCAATTTCTCGTGAAGCAGGTTACAGAACAAAAATTGCTGTATGGTCAAATGACCCTGAAGTTGACTCAGTTGGCGCATGTATCGGGCCAAGAGGTGCAAGAATTCAGACTATCGTTTCAGAATTAAAGAACGAAAAAATTGATATAGTAAGATATTCACTTGATCCGGTTGAATATATCGTAAATTCACTTTCACCTGCAAGAGTTGTATCTGTTGATATTATGGCAGATGATGAATTTGCTCACGAAGCATTGGTTGTTGTTCCGAATGACCAACTTTCACTTGCAATCGGTCGTGAAGGTCAAAACGTAAGACTTGCTCATAAATTGACCAACTGGAAAATTGATATCAAATCTGTTGCTCAAATGGAAGAAGCAGAAGCTCAAGGACGTCAATACGAACCAAGCTTTGAAGAAGAAACTGAAGAAGCAGGTGAAGATATAATGGATTCAGAAGAACTTCAACAAGAAATTGAAGAAGAGATGAACCAACAAGCTTATGATGAGGAAGACCTTCAAGCCGCAGAAGAAGCTGATGAAGCCGGTGAAGAATCAGAAGAAGAATAAATAAAATAAAAAACACAAATAAAAAACCTTCCTTGTATAGGAAGGTTTTTTATTATACAAGTCCTTCTTTCAATGCTTTAACGGCTGCTTGTGTTCTGTCATCCACAAGAAGTTTTTGAATAATATTACAAACGTGGGCTTTTGCAGTGTGAGAAGATATTGTTAATTCTTCGGCTATTTCATTGTTAGATTTACCTTCAACAATGAGCTTTAAGACTTCGTATTCTCTTTGAGTAAGATCTGCGTGCTGCTGACGGAACATAGCACGAGACATCTGTCTTTGGGGAATAACACCTTGATTTTTATCACGCAAAATCGGCACTGCTAAAGGATCAATCCACATTGCACCATCTTTTATTGTTTGAATAATCATCCGCAAAATATCAGTATTAATATCTTTCATAACGTATGCACAAGCACCTGATTTTATTGAATCCAATACTTCTTCCTCGCTAAGATGGGAAGTTAGCATAATAATTTTGGCATTGGTATTGAGTTCAAGGATTTGTTTTGCTGCTTCAATCCCGCTCATATCAGGCAAGCCAATATCCATAAGAGTTACATCAGGATGTGTCGTTTTATATTTTTCTATGGCATCTTTTCCGTTTTGGGCTTCTGAAGCGACCTCCAGACCTTCTTGCTCCTCAAATAATGATTTCAAGCCAAAACGCATAAGTTTATGATCTTCGACTAAGAGTAATTTTATATTGGAATTTATCATAATTGCTCCCTTTCTCGTATTCATTATATGAACAGGCTTAAAATTTAATAAACCAATACGAGGGGATTTTGAACGGTATTATTTTAGCGGGTTATTTTTGGATTTAGATTTTAGTGTTAATTTTAATAAATATTTAATAGTTAAAACAAAGTGTTTGTTGTAATGTTATATAAAGGGACACAATAAGAATGAACGAATTACAATATCCAACAATAATTATAGGGAGCGGAATTTCAGGGCTGTATACAGCATTGAAACTTGAACAAAACATCACTTGCGGAAAAGTACTTTTACTCACCAAAAACCAATTGACAGACAGTAACTCATATTATGCACAAGGCGGAATGGTTGCAGTATTAAAAGATAATACAAATGATTCCGTTGAAATACACACAAAAGACACCCTTATCGCAGGAGCAGGGCTTAGTGAAGCTGAAACTGTTGAATTTATAAGTAAAAACTCCGATAAAGTTGTAAAAGATTTACTGAATTTTGGGGTGGATTTTGACAAAGAAAACGGAAAATTTACCCTAACCAAAGAAGCTGCACACAGCGTAAACAGAATTCTCCACTCCGGCGGAGATGCAACAGGCAGAGAAATGGAAATTGCCCTTGCAAATTCAGTCAAAAATAATAAAAACATAGAAATACAAGAAAATACAACCGTTGTAGACTTAATTACGGAAAATAATACTTGTTATGGTGTTCTTACATACAAAAACGGCAAATATGAAAAGATATATTCAAATGCTGTAATCATTGCAACAGGAGGTTTGGGGCAATTATACAAATATACAACAAATCCTATTGGCGCAACAGCAGACGGTTTTGCCCTCGCATACAGAGCCGGAGCAAAATTGAGAGATATGGAATTTGTTCAATTTCACCCAACCGCACTTGCAATAGATGACCCGATAAATCACAACCGCTTTTTAATAAGTGAAGCCGTAAGAGGAGAGGGAGCAAAACTTTGCAACAAGAACGGCATTGAATATATGTCAAAATACGACCCCCGAAAAGAACTTGCCCCTCGTGATATAGTTGCGAGAGCTAATTTTAAAGAGATGCAGGAGAATAATACCCCTAATGTTTACCTTAATGCAACTATAATTGGCAAAGAAAAATTACTCAAAAGATTTCCTACAATAGCAAAAAAATGCAGCGAAAACGGGATTGATATTACAAAAGATTATATTCCGGTTGCACCTGCAGCACACTATTTTATGGGCGGAGTAGAAACAAATCTCAACGGAGAAACTTCCGTTAAAAATCTTTATGCAATTGGAGAAGTATCTTCCACAGGACTTCACGGGGCAAATCGGCTTGCAAGCAACTCTTTGTTAGAATGCGTTGTTTGCGCATATGCAGCAGCACAGTACTTAAATGATTTTTCCAATGAGTTGAACCCTCACCCTAACCCTCTCCCGAACGGAGAGGGAACAAATGTCATCTCGAACTTGATTCAGGAACTCCCACCAAACGCACACAATATAACAAACAATTTGAAATCAAAACTTCAAAATACAATGTGGGAAAATGTAGGAATTTACCGCAACGAAACTTCACTACAAAATGCACTGCGTGATATAGAAGATATTGAAAAGGAATTTAATAAACCTGATGTTTGTGCAAATAAAGAAGAATACGAACTAAGAAATATGCTTATAGTTTCAAAAATCATAACAAAATGCGCACTTCAAAGAAAAGAATCCCGCGGCGCGCATTACAGAACAGATTACCTGCAAACAGATGAAATCGCAAAACACAGCGAAACACAAAAATTATAATATTCCTTGCCATAAGAAAATAAATTATATAAAATAGAACTTGATATAATAATTCCAATAAGGAGAAATAATGCTAAGTAGTTTTTATGTAGAAGGGCACGTAAAAAAAGCACTGCAAGAAGATATCGGCTTTGGTGATGTCACAACAGAAAGTATAATCTCAGAAGGCAGAACATACAGGGCAAAGCTGGTTTCAAAATCAGAAGGTATTATCTGCGGGTTAAAAGTTTTTGAAACCGTATTCAAAGTTTTGTCAAAAGATATTGAAGTAAACCTATTATATAAAGACGGTGAGCAAATAAAAAAAGGAGATGTCCTTGGCACATTAAAAGGGCCTGCAAAATATATTTTACTTGGTGAAAGAGTTGCATTGAATTATATCCAAAGAATGAGCGGAATTGCAACAGAAACAAGAAAATATCAAGATGCAATAGGTGATCTTCCTTGCAAAATTGTCGATACAAGAAAAACTACCCCTTGCTTTAGAGCATTTGAAAAATACTCGGTAAAATGCGGCGGAGGAGCTTTGCACAGATTTAATCTTTCAGATTGCGCAATGATAAAAGATAATCATATTCAAGTAGCAGGTTCTGTAACAAATGCCGTTAAACTTGTAAAAGAAAATTTATCTCACGCACATAAAATTGAGCTTGAATGCGACACCCTAGAACAGGTAAAAGAAGCACTGCCATTGGGAGTAGATATCATAATGCTTGATAATATGTCACTCGAAACAATGAAAGAAGCAGTTAAAATTATTGATCATAAAGCAATTGTGGAAGCAAGCGGCAACGTAAATCTCGAAACCGTACGTGCCATTGCAGAATGCGGAGTCGATATAATATCTTCAAGTGCAATAGTAGCAAAAGCTCCTACTCTTGATTTGGGACTTGATATGTAAATTATTATTCTTTTGGAATTAAAGCAGGACGAGTAATCGTCAAAACTACATCATTCGGAATATAAAAGTCCGTCATACCGTAGTTTGCATTTATGAATAAGAATTCTAACGATTCTCCTTCTTCTATACCAAGAGTTTCGAAAGGTATTTTTAAATCTAAAACTTCATCATAAGCAACTTCTATCTGCTTAGAGTTTTCTAAAACCCACATATCACCGGGAATTGCTTTTACTATCCTCAGAAATCTCAATTCATCATTACGGATAGACACTTGTATTTCATTATGGAATTTTTCCATTGCAAGCGGAGAAATATTTTGTGATTTATGAATAAGCCTGATTGGAGAAAGAGCTTGTTTTCTTCCCGCTTTTCTAAAATATATGTACATCTGGTATGTCAATTTTACCGGAGATATTATTGTTTTTATGTATTTATTAAGATGCAGTTTTAAATAAAAATTATCTTTATCATTACCAAAACGTATTTTATCGAAAAGCTTTGATTCTCTCAAAACCGGTCCGTCAGGGATTTCAATACATCCGGCATTATACCATTCATCATCTTCAGACACTATATCTTTTCCATTAACCTCAGGAGATATAAGTGCTTTCGGATAATTAGAAGGAGCAGACGGTGATAAACTTGTTAAAGGTTCATCCAAAAATTTTGGAGATTCTAAATCCAGATATTTATAAATATTTTTCAAATGCGACCTGAAAATAAAATCAAAAATATTATCACGGCCGGAATAGTTTGGTTCTCCATACCACCAGAACCAATCACTGCCCTCACATATAAAAAGTTCCTGTCTTGCAAGCTCAATATTCGGATTAAGCGGTTCACGTTTAACAAAATCCGAAAAATCCTGTCTTACATGTTTTAAATATGTCCAAGCCAAATCTTTTACAGGCTCATCAATCCAAAGTTTAAAATTCTTGTTAAAACTTGCACCTGAAGCAATTTTATTTAGCTTTTTATAATTGTTAATACGCTCCAAATAATCACTTATCAAAACAGTTTCCAATGTTGAATCTTCACTAATCAATTTATAAACTGTTTCTAAAAATTTATTTCCGTCATTTGGATAATTTTCCCAACAATTTTCGCCATCCATTGCAATAACAAGCAAATGTTCTTTATCAGGGGAAGATAATATCTTACTTTGAATAACTTTTATTCTATCGTACAAATCATTAGCGGTTGCTTCAGGGCTGTGATTAGAATACTCAAACTCTATCAAATTATGAATTATAGAATCCCTGAAAATCATTTTTATATCAGAATTAGCGGATTTATATTGATAGACTTTAAGTAAATTATACGGATCTTGTAAATATCCTTTAAAATCATGCACAAATTCAAAATCAATAGAATTTGCTAAAATACCTTCATCCGAAATCGACCACTCCACGCCCAAATCTGAAAGCATACTCAAAGTTTTTGCACTTATACACTGTTCAGACGGCCATATACCCTTTGGACGCACCCCAAATATTTCTTCCATACGATCGAGAGCCATTTTTGTTTGTACTTTTGCATCCAAATCCGTTTTCATTTTTGAAATATCATCATCATAAACACCACTTCCGCGTATTGTTTTATAATCGGTCAATATTGGTAAAATAGGATGATAGTATGGGCTTGTTGTAAGTTCTATTTTCCCTTTTTTCAAAAGTTTTTTTAATGTAGGAATGATTTTGCTTATGATTTCTCTTTGAACTTCTAAAATTTCAAGCCTGTCTTCGTAGGTATAATCACGGCCTTTTTTTACAAGCCTTTTCAAACGTCTGTCAGAAGCCTTAAAAGAAGGGTCAATCCAAGCAAGATTGAACAAAGCCATCAAATCTGAATATTCTTGCAATGTAAATATATCAGTATTTTCAGTCCCTTCCATTTGAACAATTTTATACAGCCTGTGATACTCATCATTTGCCAATATCATATTTTGATAATTGGCATCAAAAAAGTTGTTCAATATAAATACTTTATCTTCATTCGTCAAAGATTCATCCGGCGTTGCCGTAATCCTTGAATGGATATCGAAAGCACCATTAGAATATTCCATTAAAGAATCCAAAAGCGCAGGGACATAATTAAAATTAAGTTTCAAATCAGGAATTTTATCTGCCCACAACGCCATATCAAGATAATCCTTGACGCCATGAAGCCTTACCCAAGGCATAATATAATCACCATTTGCAGACAATTGATAAACAGGCTGATGCATATGCCAATAAAAAGCAATAGATAATTTTTTAGTTTGACTCATCATAGCCCGCTTAATCCCTTTACTTTCTACCTATATTTTAACACAAAACAGCTAAAATTTTAAGTTTTTGTAACGATTATGTTTCGGAATATTATGTTTTTGCTATAATGTTAGTAATTGGGGAAAGTATTTCTCAACAACGGTTATTCGAGTGTTATAGCTGAAAGGATAAATGGCAACATGAAAAAACTTATTACAATGATGATGATGTTACTCAGCACTATACAGAGTGCTAATGCAATGAGCGTAGATGCATTTATGGACAAACATATTGCACCTATATCAGACGCAGTTGCCAAAGTTATCTTTTTCCCAATAAATATATGCGGTAATAAAATTCCAATCATCATACTTTGGATATTATTTGCAGGAATATTTTTCACATTCTTCTTCAGAGGAATAGCTATTTGGGGCTTTAAACACGCAGTTGAATTAATCGCAAAACCTAAAAAAGGCGGAGCAAACGGAGAAGGAGAAGTTTCTTCATTCCAAGCACTTGCAACAGCCTTATCAGGGACAATTGGAATCGGAAGTATTGCAGGAGTTGCAATTTCTATTTCAATTGGAGGACCGGGAGCTGCATTTTGGATATTTGTCGGTGCAATTCTTGGTATGTCTATAAAATTTGTAGAAGCAACACTGGCCGTAAAATATCGTCGTTTCAACCTTGACGGATCAATATCAGGCGGGCCGATGCATTATATTGCACACGGCTTAACAAGGAAAAATATGAGATGGCTCGGCCAACCGTTATCTGTAATCTTTGCAATTCTTTGTATCGGCGGAGGTATTACAGGTGGTAATATGATTCAAATTAACCAAACAGCGCACCAAATAATCTTTATTACAGGGGGCGAACACAGTATATTCCACGGATTTAACTGGGTAATAGGATTGGTTGTTGCAATCCTTATCGGATTAGTTGTTGTTGGCGGTATTAAAAGTATAGCAAAAGTTACAACCGTTTTGACTCCAACAATGTGCCTTATGTACATTATTTCCGGTTTGATTGTTATCGGTGCAAACTTTATGAATATTCCTCATGCAATTGCTTTAATTGTACGTGAAGCATTTCACCCGACAGCAGTTGCAGGCGGATTTTTCGGAGTAATAATATTAGGTTTAAGACGTTCTGTTCAATCAAATGAAGCCGGAACGGGTGCAGCGGCAATCGTTTATGCAACAGCTCAAACCAAAGAAGCCGTATCTCAAGGTTTTGTTGCATTACTTGAAACATTCTTAACAGGGGTATTATGTTTGTTTACTTCTTGCGCAATTGTATTTTCAGGAGTGCTTGATCATACTACAATCGGAAAAATTTCGGGTATAGAGCTTGCTTCAAACGCTTTCCAATCTGTAATTCCGTTCTTTCCGATAATACTTTCAATCATTGCAGTTCTGTTTGCGGTATCAACATTAATTTCGTGGGCATATTACGGACAAAAAGCTTGGACATTCCTTTTGGGTGAAGGCAAGAAAAGAGTTTTAACTTTTAATATTATTTATTGTATTTTCATTGTAATAGGTTCTTGTATGAACGTTCAATCTATCATTGATATTACTGACGCGATGATGATTTCAATGTGCGTACCAAACGTAATTGTTCTATATATTTTATGCAAAGATGTTAAAAAAGATTTGAAAGAATATTGTAAAAAATATGACTTGGGCAAATTAGTATACCGCAAATGGTACAAAGAAGCAGTTCCTGCAGCAGTAATTGAAGAGGTAAAATAAATGGCAGATCAGATTATAGTAACAGTTTCAGGCGTAGATAAAATCGGTATAGTAGCCGAAGTAACTTCAATACTTGCCAAATATAATGTTAATATAGAAGACATTAAACAAACTCTTATGCAAGGACATTTTGTAATGTTTATGCTTTGCAATATTGAAAATTCTAAAAAGCCATTCAAAGAAATCAAAGAAGCCTTAACCGATTCAGGCAAAAGACTGGGCATGGAAATTTGGGTCCAAAAAAGAGAAATTTTTGATAATATGCATAAGATATAATAATACCCAATCTCCACATAAAAGAGCAGTATAAAACATTCCTCACCTAACCTCCCCCACTGGGGAGGAATACAACCATTGGTAACAACATTTACCCCCAACACACAAACATGATGGGACTCCATGCAACCATTGGTAACGACATTTACCCCCAACACTAGAAAGGTTTAGTTTGATTAAGTTTTAGTCTTAAATCTCTAAATCTTGCAATATCTTCTTGTGTTTTTCCGGAATCTCTGAATACTGCTTGAGAAGTTGGATGCACCATCAAAACATAATCCATGTGAATTTCTAAGAAATTGTATCTGCGAGGAGCTTGATTGCCTGTACGAGGATAAATTTCCGCATTAGTAACGGCTAAAAATCTTCTTTCTCTATCATTTAATAAATCTGTCAATTCGCGATTGGTATTTGTATATTTAGAAACGTGAACAACACCTTTTATATCGTGATCTGCTGTTAAAATTGTAACTTCTATAGGTACTGTATCATTAT
Source organism: uncultured bacterium (assembly GCA_902801985.1). Lineage (GTDB taxonomy): Bacteria > Cyanobacteriota > Vampirovibrionia > Gastranaerophilales > Gastranaerophilaceae > Zag111. The sequence goes on from CADCKD010000011.1 coordinate 12,657, forward strand.
TTTTAGCCATTTTATCTTCCTCTTATTCTAAGATTAGTATATTATATTTTTTTTTAGTTGTCTATTTCGTAACATTATTATTTACGTCTCAAACGTCCGCCATAAACTTCATGCACATCAACAACAGGAACAAAAGCTTTATTATCAATTTCTTTTACAATTTCAAGCATCTTAGGAAGCTCTAAACGGGAAATAACACAATAAATTAAATCTTTATCCTGTCCTGTATAACCACCAATACCTTGAAGATAAGTTATACTAATATCAAGTCTTTCTATAAGAGCATCCCCTATTTCACCGGCATTATCGGAAATTATACGAACAGATTTTGAACTGTTGAAACCTTCCATTACACTATCAATCACCTTAGACACAATAAAATATGTCATAACAGAATACATAGCACTTTCCCAGCCAAAGACCAAACCTGCTGCCGCATATATAAATACGTTTATAAAAAGTATAAATTCACCGACAGAAAATCCAAATTTCTTAGAAATAATCAGTGATAACATTTCAGTACCATCTAATGATGCTTCATTTTTCAATATTGTACCAACGCCGACACCAAGGATAATACCGCCAAAAACCGTGGCCAAAAGTAAATCTCCGGTAGCTTTAAAGCTGTGGAAATAGTTTGTTGACAATGCAAGAACAATATTGGCATAACCTGTCAAGATAACAAACTTTGTACCCATTTTTTTCCAAGCCATCAAAATAAACGGCAGGTTCAAAATTATAATTAACAAACCTAAATTCAATTTAAACACATTACTCAAAATCATTGATACACCGATGACACCGCCATCAATAATATCATTTGGGGCAAGAAAAGATGCAAGCCCAAAGCCTGTAACTACGGCCCCTACGGTAATTAATATCAATTTCCATAGGAATTTTGCCAAATTATTTTTTTTAGTCATTCTATTTTTCATCTCTTTTATTTAATGTAATCAGTTTTTCTATCGGGAAAAGGTGTGTCTTATCTTTATCATCCGATTGTTTGTAACCCAAAATATTCTCTAAATCCGCCTTAAGTGTAGGTATATCGTCATATTTTTTCAATGACCCATCCAAAGTCACTGAGACATCTCCTGTTTCTTCTGAAACGACAAGACAAGCAGCATTACTGTTTTCTGTCATACCAATTGCGGCTCTGTGACGGGTACCGTACTTCCAGCTAAGTTTCGGATCTTCAGTCAAAGGTAACAATACTCCGGCAGAAATAATCTTTGTACCGCTTATAACAACAGCACCATCATGCAATGGAGTATTTATGTGAAAAATTGTCAAAAGTAATTCTGTTGAAACATCAGCATTCAAAGTCGTACCAACATCTTTGTATGTATTACTCAAATCATTTTGGAATACAATCAATGCTCCGGTATGAGATTTAGATAAATATTTTACAGCTTCCAAAACCTCTTTTATAACATCAATTGATTTATCTTCCATATACCTTTTATCATTGTCAAAGAACTTTTTGAAAAAGTCGATTTGTCCTAAATAACCCAAAAATCTTCTAAGTTCCGGTTGAAATATAACGATTAAACTCAAAGCTACAAATGCAACTATTGAACGTATGAATACACCTATAATTCTTAAATCAATTGCAACAAGGATTTCACCTATAACCCATAAGAAAAACAGTACAAATGCACCCTTAACAAATTTCTCAGACTGCGTATTTTTTATAAATTTGCTATAAAAAACACTCAACACTGAAACAATAATGAGGACTTCAAAAATATTTTTCCAACCAAATGTTCCCCTAATAAAGGAGTGCCAATCTGCTATCAAATTTTGGATGCTAAATAAAAAATTTTCAATCATAACTACTTCAACCTATCAGGAATTATATCGTGCACTAACAAATCATCATAACTTTCACGGCTTACAACTATATCGGACTTAGAATCCCTTACAAGCACCATCGCAGGTCTTGGGACCCTGTTATAATTATATGCCATAGAATAATTATATGCTCCCGTATTATAAACACATAATACATCGCCTTCCTCTAAAACAGGAAGTGTAACATCTTTTATCAAAATATCCCCTGATTCACAATATCGTCCGCATATTGTAACTTTTTCTTTTTCTGTATCTTCTTTTTTATTTACTACTTGGGCAAAATATTTTGCATCATACAAGCTCGGGCGGGGATTGTCTGCCATCCCGCCATCGACAGAAACATATTTTTTACCCTGCGGAACTTGTTTTGAACTGCCTATTGTATATAAAGTCACACCAGATGTGGAAATTATACTTCTTCCCGGTTCTAAGAACAATGCAGGAGGTTCAATTGAATATTTTTTGATACATTCGTTTAATTTATTTACAACAATATGTCCAATTTCGTATACAGATGGCGGCTGATCTTCATCTGTATATTTCACACCTATACCTCCACCTATATTTATTTCATTTAGATTTAGGCCAAATTGTTTATTCAATCTTGAAATCTCACGACAGATAATATCAATTTCATCCGCATAAATACTTGTTTCAAAGATTTGAGAACCAATATGAGCGTGGAGTCCATGTATTCTCAAATTTGTATACTCAGTTTGTATAAGTTCAACAGCCTCATCAATTTGCGACAGGTCAAATCCAAATTTTGAATCCAAATGTCCTGTTTGAATATATTCATGCGTATGACATTCAATCCCCGGAGTAATTCTCAGCAATATGTCCACATGTTTATTCTTGCTTTGAGCAATTGTATTCAAAAGAGCCAATTCATAAAAATTATCCGCAGAAATTCTTCCAACGCCCAAATCTATTGCCAATTCCAATTCTTCATAAGATTTGTTATTACCGTTAAATAAAACTTTTGACATATCAACACCAGCTTTATATACAGTATAAATTTCTCCGCCGGAAACTGTATCAAACCCCAAACCTTCACTATCAAGAATACTTGACAATGCCATAGTGCACAATGCTTTTGAAGCATACATTATATTTGTTTTTGGATATGCAGAAAAAGCTTTTTTATAATCATTACAAATCGCTCTTATTGTCTCCTCATCCAAAACATATAAAGGAGTGCCGTATTTATCGGCAAGCTCAACCAAGTCACAACCGCCAATTTGAAGATTGCCTTTGTCATTAATCATTGTAGTAATTGGTTTTTGATTTTGATTGGTACTTGATAACATTTATGCTCCTTGCTTTTGGGTATAACTATAATAACATATTTTATTTATAAAATATACATTTTTTTGAGTTTTAATAAGAAAAATATTTGTCAAAATCTACATCATCGAAACTGCATAACAAAAGAAAAATTTCATCATCTTCAGGCAGCCTTTGGAAATTATACTGATCAAAAGTCCACAGCTTAGGATTAATGCCTTTAACAATAGCAATATTTTTCTCTTTTAAAATATTTAATTTCTTTTTTACGACTTCTAACGGCAGATTGACTCGCTTAGACAATTCAACAGCCGAAATACCATCTTCAGCGGAATACTTTTCAGGGGTCAAAAACATCAATTCTAACCCTACGGATTTTAATTCTTTATCTTCATTTTCTAACGATGCATAGTATTCCATACTGCAATTTTAAACAAAAATTACAATATACGTATCCCTTATTTATAGGATTTGGGGTAAATATAGTAGTAAATGTTACTTTGTAACAATCTCTTCCTCCCCAACTCTAAACGCCAATCCAGTTTAAATGCCCAAGGATAAACCCTAAGATTGCACTTATGCCCAAATAAAACAACGGGTCGCGTTTTTTAATGAAACTTGTTGAGATAAACAAACCTAAAATAATCAATCCGATTAGTTCTAAATGAGAAGTAAAAACTAATTTTATACCAACAGCACAAAGCAGTGCACATCCTGCAGGCTTTAAAGATGCAACAATACTTTTTACATAATTATTTGATTTAAACTTATCCAAAATCTTATAAACTATTGAAACTATAATAAAAGACGGAAGCATTATAGCAAAGGTTGCAACTAAAGCGCCTAAAATCCCTGAAGTTGCGTAGCCGGAGAATGTAGCCATATTAACACCAACCGGCCCCGGGGTAATTGAAGAAATTGCAATCATGTCTGTTAATTGATCAATCGTAAACCAATCAAATTTCTCTGCAATATCATACAAAAAAGGTAACGTCGCATAACCACCGCCGAATGAGAATAAACCGATATGGAAAAATTGGAAAAAGATTTGAACAAGCAATTTAATCATGACCATTTCCTCCATGCCTGAAATCAGATATAAACTGCTTTAATACTCCAACAATAATAACTCCTATAATTATTAATGCAGGAGATAGTTTTGTAACCAAAGCTAGTGCTAAACAGACACGAAACAGTACAGATGAATATTTGCTTGTTAAGCACGAACTCCACATTTCTTTGACAGCAAGAAATAAAAGAGTAATAACCCCGATTCCAACACCCCAAAAAATATATTCAACACTTTTAAAATGAGCTATTTCGCTAAGTACAGAAGCCAAAAGCACTATTGCAATAAACGCAGGTAGTGTAACCCCTATAATAGCAGCTAAAGCACCTTTCGAGCCGGCAAGTTTACGGCCCGTAAATATAGCAGTATTTGCCGCAATAATCCCCGGCAAGCTGGAACTTAGCGCATAATATTCACTTAATTCATCAACTGTAACCCATTGTTTTTTATCAACAAGTTCGGATGTAAGTAAGGGCAGGATTACATACCCGCCACCAAGAAGCATAGTTCCCACTTTGAAAAAAGTTTTAAATATATTATAAAAAGTTTTTTCCATGACATTGTTATAGCATGTTTAAAAAATATAGGCTATATTATCAAATTCCTTTACATGGACTAGAAAAACTTTAGTCATGTAGAAATGTTTTCATCTTTTTAAATGATGTTAATAATTCACGATATTATAGAATAGACATGTAAAACGAAAAGAGTTGGGCAGGTTAATGGATCAAGATTTTGATTACTTATCATACAGCAATATAAAACGATTATCAGAAGAAGAACTGGTAGCTTTGTGGGAAGAATACCTAAAAACAAAAAACAAAGATTCCAGAGATTCATTAATTGTTCAGTACATTTATTTGGTAAGATATGTTGTAAGCCGTGTAAAAGTATCTTTGCCTGCTACAATTTCTGTAGAAGACATAACAGGATATGGTGTAGAAGGTTTGATGAATGCTATTGAACGATTCTCTCCTCAAAAAAACACACGATTTGAAACATACGCACTAATCAGAATACGAGGTGCAATACTTGATAAAATAAGATCACAAGACTTTTTACCAAGAAGTGTAAGACGTAAAATTAAAGACGTAAAAAATGCGATAGAAATTCTAAAACAAGAATACGGCAGAGTTCCAACAACAAACGAGATTGCCGAGTATTTAGATATGGAGGCTTCAAAAGTCACTCAAATTCTATCGGAAGATGTTACAGTGACATCTTTGTATGAGAAAAAAGGCGCATCAGAAGACAGCGTTGAAATCATAGATACAATCGAAGATTCAAGCAAACTGACACCTGATGCTGCCGCAGAAGAAAAAAATGTTAAAACAGATTTGCAGAGGGCGCTTATGAGATTACCGGAAAGAGAACGTGTTTTGATGGTTTTGTACTATCAAGAAAACATGACAATGAAAGAAATCGGCGAGACATTAAATATGTCAGAATCACGAGTATGCCAATTACATGCTCAAGGATTAATGAAACTCAAAAATATCTTAAACGAATCTCGTTCCTCAAGATTGCAGCAAGCAATCGTATAAAGTTTGTATATAGTATGGATAGGAAGAAATTAAGCCGAAGTATAAATACTTCGGCATTTTATTTTTTAATAAAATCTTATATATAATTACGGTTTAATTATTGATAAAACGTATTTATCGGAGACAAAATACTTTTTAGCACAACGAAGAATATCATCTGTACTGACAGATTGAACCTGTTCTTTTATTGTATCCGAATAGTTAAATCCTAAACCTAAGACATCATATTTTGCAAAAGAGCATGCCTGCTGAATATTAGTTTCTTCCAAAAGTGCATATTTGCCGACAACATTGGTTTTTGCATTTTCAAGTTCTTCCTCTGATACAGGAAACTCTTTTATTTTTTCAATTTCTTCATTAAATCCTTTTAAAGATATATCGATATTTTTCGGTTCAGTCGCTATATAAATCATAAAATTACCGGCGAGTTTATATGTTTCATAAGAACTTCGAACAACATACGCCAATCCTTTTTTATCCCTTAATTCCAAGAATAATCTTGAAGAAAGTCCGCACGCACCCAGAATAATATTCAATAACACAATAGCAGGATAATCAGGTTCACCATAAGTAGGTACCAACCAACCCTTAATTATATGAGCCTGATTTATATCAGGTCTATGATTTTCGATTGTTTTAACTTCTTCCAAAACAGGTCTTTCAATTAGAAAATTACTGCTTGTTGCAATCGGAAGCCTGCCAACAGTCGCCTCTATTTGCGGCATAATATCTTCTAGCGCTAAAGTACCAACAAGAGCAAGGCTTTTTTTGCTGTTATTTAAAATATATTTATATGCTTCGATAATATCTTCTTTTTTGATAGAATCAATATTTTCGAGAATTTTTACTAAAGAATTACCATAATAGTGATCTTCAAACATCTTGCGGTAATATGAATCCATAGCAGTAGTTCTTGGAGAATCCAGCTCTGCAGTAATTTCTCCAGTTAGTTTTGTTTTCTCTTTTTCAAATTCTTCAAATGTAGAATTTTTTAAAATATCATCCATTAATTCTACCGCTTTTGAAAAATCTTCATTCAAACATACAAATTTAACTCGCAAATAATTTGGAAATAATTCACAAGAAAAATCTATTGCATATTTTTCAAATTCGTTCGCAAGAGCTTCAGAGTCGTATTTTTTTGTGCCTTGAAGCATTAATCTTGCCATAAGGGTATATATCCCGGGAATTTTTTCGGCTTGATTTACTGAAAAATTAAGACACAAAGCCATTCTCGGAGTATTTTCATTAAACTTGTATATATAATCAATATTATTTTTTAATTTAGATATAACTTTAGCCATTACATTTCCCTCTCAACGAACTAATTTTAACATAGTGGAATACAAAAAACAATTCATAATTATTTATGGTATACTACCGATATGGTAAATCGAGTAAAAACAGGAACAGTAATCGGACTTGGAGCATACGAAGTATGGGCAGAAACAGATGTAATTAATTCGCTTCCGTCAATGTCAATTGTAGGCTTGCCTGATGCTGCTGTAAATGAAGCAAGAGATAGGGTCAAATCTGCCATAAAAAATTCCGGATATACATTCCCGTCACGAAAAATTGTTATAAATCTGGCTCCGGCAGATTTGAAAAAGAACGGAACCGTTTTTGATTTGCCAATTGCAATCGGTATCCTTATTGAGGAAGAAGTTTTAACCCAAGAACAGGTAGAAGAATATGCATTCATCGGAGAACTTGCGCTTGATGGATTGATAAGACCTATTTCAGGAGCACTACCTTTAGCTTTAGGTTTAAAGGAACAAGGGATAAAAAATATTATTGTCCCAAAAGAAAATGCAAAAGAAGCTGCACTCATTGAGGGAATAAATATATTTGGTGCCGAACATTTGACAGATGTTGTAAACCATTTTACTAACGATAAAATTCCACAGACAAAAATTAATGCAAGAGAATACCTTGAGCAAAAAGTTGAACAAAGTTATGATTTCGATTTCAAAGATGTTAAAGGTCAGCACAAAGCAAAAAAAGCACTGGAAATTGCGGCAGCCGGAGCTCATAATATACTTATGGTAGGTTCTCCAGGGTCAGGGAAAACTCTTATGGCAAAATGTTTTCCTTCAATACTTCCGCCATTGGAGCTTGAAGAAGCATTAGAGCTAACAAAAATTTACAGTATCTCAGGAATGTTATCTCCGGATGAACCTTTAGTAACCCAAAGACCATTCCGCGCAGTACACCACACAGCATCTGCAAACGGGATTATCGGAGGAGGAACAAATCCGAAACCGGGAGAAATCACTCTTGCACACAGAGGAGTTTTATTTTTAGATGAAATGGTAGAATTCCCAAGAAATGTTTTGGAAGTTCTAAGACAACCGCTGGAAGATGGTGAAATTGTAATCTCAAGAGCACAGCATTCGGTTAAATATCCCGCGGAATTCACCTTGCTTGGGGCGATGAACCCTTGTCCTTGCGGATATTTGGGAGATAAACAAAAACAGTGTTCCTGCTCAGATTTCCAAATTACAAGATATTTATCAAGACTTTCAGGACCGCTATTAGACCGAATTGACTTACAAATAGATGTTCCGCGCCTAACTTCAGAAGAACTTTTAAACTACAATTCGCAGGAAGAAAGTTCGGAGCAAATAAGAAACAGGGTAGTAAAAGCAAGAAAAATTCAACTCGAACGTTATAAAAACGAAGGAATTTTAACCAATTCAGAATTAACTTCAAAGCTCATTAAAAAATATTGCCAAATAGACGAAAAATCACAAGAACTAATGAAAATGGCAATTGTCAAATATCAACTCTCAGGCAGACGATACGACAGAATACTAAAACTGGCAAGAACAATAGCAGACCTTGACGAAAGTGAAAGTATTACTCAAATTCATCTCACTCAAGCTCTGCAGTACAGGATGTTTAACTTGGAAGAATACGGGAAGTAGAATAAAATGAAAGAAATTCATAATATACTTGCAATAAATTTTGGCGGAATAGGAGATGAAATATTTTTCCTCCCGACATTGATATCTTTAAAAAAAGAATTCCCGAATTCTAAAATTACCCTTGCACTAGAACCAAGGAGCAAAGGGATTTGCAGCCTGACAAGTGTTATTGATAATACTATTTTAATAGACATAAAACAAAAAAATAAATATCTTGAAATGTTAAAACTTTTATTTTTCGCAAGAGTTGGGAAATATGATATGGTTGTTTCTTCCGGCGGAAATAAACTTATAAGTATTTTATTATTTTTAACAGGGATTAAAATTCGCTGCGGCTATGATACAGGGGATTTGAGTAAAAAACTTCTCACTCATCCTATGCCTTTAAATAAAAATCAATATGCTTGCGATATGTACCACGACTTAATCAGAGGAATAACCCAACACAATACAAAACTTCCTCAAATAAATATCGAAAGAAAGGAAACAGTTCCAAATTCTGTACTAATTCACCCCGGAGTAAGCAAAATCAGTGTCCAAAAAAATTGCATAAAAACTATCACTCCTCAAATTTGGGCTAAGACCATAGATTTACTTGTTTCAAAAGGTAAAAGAGTGCAACTTGTCGGCGGGCCTGATGATAAGGAATGCATTGATGATATTTTAAATTGTGTAGAAACAAAAGATTTTGAAAACCTATACGGCACAACGCACAGCTTAAAAGATTTGGCAGAATTAATCTCCGGAGCGGAAATATTTTTATGCTCAGATTCAGCACCGCTACATATTGCGGTTTCACTGGGTGTAAAAACTTTTGTTATTTTCGGACCAACGGATGACAATACCCTAATTCCTAAAACTGATAAAGTAACTCCGATAAAAGCAAATGATAATTGTGAACTAAAACCATGTTTGTGGGCAAGACGCCAAACCACTTGCGAAAAACTTGACTGCTTAAAAATTACTGCAGAACAAATTGTTGACACGATAATACATTAGCAGATCCTATTTTCTGAAACAATAGAGATTGCAAGTTTCAAGGCTTCATCAGCAAAGCGTTTTTTCATTTCTATTCGTTCTAAATTTGGAGAAAGCCGAATTTCTTTTACCGTAACTATTCCTTTATATTTAACAGAAATAAAACACAACCCAACAGGCTTATCTTTAGTTCCTCCGGTTGGGCCTGCAATTCCCGTTGTGCAGAGTGCAACATCACATCCTGTTGCATTGTATAACCCTTCTGCCATGCTTTGGGCGCATTCTTCACTCACGGCGCCAAAACTGTTCAAAATATCCCAACTTACGCCAAGAACCTTATTTTTAGCTTCATTAGCATAGGTTACAAAATTTAGCATAACATACTCTGAACTTCCTGAAACATCAGTCAGACGAGAACTAACCAAGCCCCCTGTACAGGATTCAGCAGTCGCAATAGTCAATTTTTTTTCTTTTAATATTTGCCCTAATTCTTCTTCTAAAGTCATTTGAACCTACCCCTGCGGAGAAATGCATGCACTAATTGCGTCCATTAATCGTTTTACCGGAACAATTTTTATTTTGCTATTCTCCACATTTCTATTTGCATAAGGTATAATTGCTTTTTTAAACCCGTTCATTGAAGCTTCATTCAAGCGTTTTTCAATATTATTCACAGGATGGATTTCGCCTGAGAGGCCAATTTCACCGATAATTACCGTTTGCGAATCCACAACAACATCTCTTGCGCAAGTTGCAATAGCAAGCGCAATCCCTAAATCCGCACTCGGTTCATCAACTTCAATTCCGCCCATGACATTTACGTATACGTCTTGTTTTGAAAGATTAAGTCCCACACGTTTTTCCAATACCGCAAGTATTTGTAACAACCTGCTAAAATCAACTCCATTAGCAACACGGCGCGGAGAAGGATAAGGAGTTGCCCCAACAAGTGCTTGAATTTCCACAAGCAAAGGTCTTGTTCCCTCATTTGTAACTATAATCGCACTCCCCGGGATTGCTTCTTGAGAACGCTCATTCAAGAATAATTCATTCGGGTTTTTAACTTCTATAAGCCCTTTAGAACCCATTTCAAAAATTCCGACTTCAGAAGTATTTCCAAACCTATTTTTCATAGATCGAAGCATTCTATATGATTTATATTTATCCCCCTCAAAAGAAATAACCGTATCTACCATATGTTCCAAAACTTTTGGCCCTGCGATGTTTCCGTCTTTTGTAACATGCCCGATTACAAGAACTGTTATATTTTTAGTTTTTGCAATTTGCATCAAAATATTGCAGCATTCTCTTATTTGAGAAACACTTCCGGATGTACTTGTAATAGTTTGAGAATATATTGCCTGGATACTGTCAATAACAACCATGTCAGGAGAAATTTCTTCTATCTGAGCCTTTATGCACTCCAAATTTGTCTGTGGGTAGATATAGAGACTATCACCCGAAACTCCAAGCCTTTGTGCTCTTAGTTTTAACTGCCCCAAAGATTCTTCCGCCGATACATATAGAATTTTTTTGCCTTGTTTTGAAAGTTCACCGCTTGTTTGAAGCAAAATTGTTGATTTACCGATACCGGGATCACCCGCAATTAGAACAATTGAGCCCTGAACAAGCCCGCCGCCTAAAATTCTGTCAAATTCTGAAATATTAGTACTTACCCTGATTTCTTCCCCGATATGAATATCAGAAATCAGTTCAGGTTTTGTGTCGTCCAATATTACGGCAGAATTATTTTTGGAACCGGCACTTGCTTGAACTTCTTCAACAAAACTTCCCCAAGAAGAACACTCCGGACATTTTCCCAAATATCCTGCACTTTCATACCCGCAAGATTGACACACCCATTTTGATTTAACTTTAACCATAAACCAATTATATATTTTAATAAAAAAGGGTCAAGAGAATTATTTATAATAATCATTAAAATCATTCGGTTCATCCGTCCAAACAACGACAACCTCTCTTTCGTTGTTATAAAACGGATTGAACCAATGACTCTCATCTGTGAAATCTATTATTGCATCATAGTATTTTATTCTATCGGCAATTTTTTTTGTATATGTTAATAAATCAATCATAATTTTCCTAACTATCATAACAATTACATTATCCGCTATTGATTTATACGAATAATCCCCAAAAAGCGGTGAATATTAAAAACATACATAATCAAAAGAATTAGATAAAATGGCTATTGCCCTTTTGTTATAAGAAATTTAACCTATTTTTGGAGGAAATATTATGGGTACAAAATTCAGAGGATCTAAAACAGAACAAATCTTAATTAATGCATTCGCAGGAGAATCACAAGCTCGCAACAGATATACATATTATTCAAAAATAGCTAAAAAAGAAGGATATGAACAAATTTCAGAAATATTTTTAATGACCGCAGAAAATGAACTTGAACACGCAAAATTATTTTTCAAACATATAGAAAATAACCCCAACGGACATGTTGATGCATTTTACCCTTTTGTAATGGGAAATACATTGGAAAACTTAAAATATGCAATAGAAGGCGAGGAAGAAGAGTATAAAGTATTATACCTAAACGGCGAAAAAGTAGCATTAGATGAGGGTTTTGATTCGGTCGCATCCACTTTTAAACACGTAAGAAACGCCGAAGAACATCACGCAAAAAGGTTTCAAATTCTTTATGAACATTTAAAAAACGACACAATTTTTAAAAAAGAAACAGACCAAAAATGGATTTGCAGAAAATGCGGCTACATATACATCGGTGAAAAAGCCCCTGATTACTGCCCAAACTGCTATCATTCTAAAAGTTACTTTCAATTATTGTGCGAAACATTCTAATTTTAAGAAAAATTTATTGCCCAAGCGGTGCAAAATATAATATAATGCATTTAAGATGAAAACCAGTAAAAAAGTTATTCTTGTAACGGGGATTTTAGCAGCCTTATCCTGCACATATATGTGGGGAATTCCTGCTGCAATTAATTTACCGAAAAGAACAACAGATATTGAACAAAAAATATACCAAAAATCAGGATTTGACGTCAAGCTTGGAAACCCAAAACTTTCCATGGGATCATTTCCTTCTGTTTGGGTTAAGAGCAATAAAATTGAAATCATAAACAAAGACAAATCAAAAGCTTTGTCTATTATTAACCCAAAAGTTAAATTAAAATTATTTCCTTTATTATTCAAAAAAATTGAAATCAGTCATATTTATGCAGACAAAGAAGATGCAAACTTTATTCTAACAAAGAATAAAGAGTTTTATCTTGGAGATTACCCCCTAAAATTTGAAAAAAAGGATAATGAATTCTCAATAGAAAAAATAAGGACAAACCTTGGAGAATATAATTTAAATCTTGATGATAAATTAAACAACAAACAAGTTTCCCTAAACGGGAAATATTTAAATAACGGAGAATATTTAAAAAACGATAAACTCGAACTTGCAACAGAAGGAATTTTTACAACCGATAACAAAGCAACAGACTACTTTGTTGATTTTGACATAAATCTGCCTTTAAATAAATTTAATGAAAACAAACTCAATATATCAGCAAAAATCAATGATTTTGATTTATCGTCAATTTCTGATTACATAGCAATTTTATCAAAAGACAGATACAAAAAACTTGGCGGCATAATCAATTTTGATTCGGGAACACAAATTAGTAAAAAATCCCACAAAAGAGTTTTTTCTAATCTTACAACTGAAAACTTGGAAATAATTGGAGAAGATAAACCGTCATCCATAATATTCCCTGATAAACTTTCTGTCAAAATAAATTTTGAAACAATAAACGGTGGAGTTGATTTTAAAAATACCACAATTAATGCAAAAGATGTTGATTTAACAATAAACGGTAAATTAACAACTTCAGGCAAAAAAATTCCGGCAATGGATTTGACAGGAGAAATTAAACCATCCAGAATTGAACAGGTAGCCAAACTTATACCCGGCTTGCCGGATCTTTTACCTGAAATAAATTTATACAAACTAAAACAATATTCACCTAACGGCTCAGGAGAAGGTAAACTTCATTTTGTCGGAAACGGACAAAGGCCTGAAGTATTCGGACAAATAAAACTACGAGATATTTTTGTAATAAAACCTATTCCAAATTCTCCGGCAAACGCCAAAGCTGATTTAACATTCAATGGGAAACATATGCAATTAGACATTGATGTTCCGGTTGCCCCAACAGCTAATGTTACTATAAACGGATTTGTTAAAATTGACGGTTCAAAATATTCCGAATTAAAAATAAAAAGCTCAGATTACATTCAAATGGCTCCGGCTCAAGAAGTTATTATCCCAATGCATGAAATCTTCAAATTTAAAATGGGACCTGTTCCGATTATGAAACTTAGCGGACTTGGAACAGTTGATGTATTTTCTGCGGGGAAAAAGGTTGATCCGCACCTTTTTGGGACATTCAAATTTAAAAACGCAACCGCTTCATTTAATGATATTCACAATCTTGTACTTCATAACGGCTCCGGAGAAATACTTTTCCAAAATACAAAAATCCCTTTTAGGACATATACCGCAACAATTAACGGAAAAAGTACCAGAATATATGGTGATTGTGATGTAAAAGGCGGATTGAATGTTTTTGCACAAACTACCGGACAAAATATCCCTGATATGATAAAAGTTATTAACACTTCCGAAGATATGAAAGACGTTCAAAAAGTAGTAAAACCGTTTACTCATCCTGAAGGAAGTGCAGATCTTTTACTTAACATATACGGCAATGCAAAAGATATTGATAAAATAGAATTTAATAAGGATTTATTTGCAAAAGGTACAATTACTCTGCACAATGCAACAACAATTTTAAAAGATACACATCTGCCGCTTAAAAACATCAATGGTGTGGTTAATTTTGATAAAAAGAGTGCAGACTACAATTTAACAGGTTATATAAGAGAGTCAAAAATCTATGTAAAAGGTACTGCAAACGAACCAAATATGGATTTGACCGCATGGTCAGACAAAGCTGCAATAGCAGATATAATTGATATGATGCATCCTAATTATCAAATGCCTTATAAAGATGAAATAGGTCAAATAAATATTTCATTTAAAGGCGGATATAAGGGTATCGCGGATTCAGACAATCTTGATTACAGCAAAGTCATTGCAAACGGCAATATCATTTCAAACTATCACACACAAAATCCTATAAAAATTAATAGCGGAACTTTTAAAATCCACAATGGCATTTTACAAGCGGACGGCTTAAAAGGTTTATTTAATAACAATCCGTTTACCTTGTCTTTTACAGGTACTGAAATATACCACAATATGAAAATATCGGATGCAAAATTCAATATGAACAATTTTGACCTTGCATCCGTAAACGAAATTAAAAACCAAATACCTCTGCCTGCCGAATATAAAAATATTATTGATAATATTACGGATATAAAAGGTAATATTGATATTAACGGTCACATGAAAAACGGTGGCATTTGGACAGATACCAACCTTGCAGGTACAAGTTTTACATACAAACCGACAGAAGCATACATAAATATCCTCAGTGGTAAAGCTAATATGCGCGGAGACACGTTATACCTTGGTAAAATAAATTCAAAACTCAGCTCAATGCCGCTGTTTATAGACGGAAATATTTCTAATATATTCAAAAATCCGAATGCTAATTTATATCTTGCCGGTAAACCGACTCAAATGTTTTTTGACAGATTTTTTAACAACAAATCTGTTTACCCTATAAAAGTAAAAGGTGATGTAAACTTCACATCAAAAATTAAAGGGACATTAGACAAATTATTTACACACTCAGAATTGAATATTAAAGAAAACTCATCAATTTATTATATGGGAGCGACCTTATCCGGAGCCCCTTCAGGAGAAACAACCCAAGAAGGACTTGCAACAAATCCTGTATCAATTATATCAGATATCTACTTATCCCCGAATAAACTCAGCATAAAATCATTAAATTACAACCAAACTCTTAAATCGCAAAATAATAAACAAACAACTCAAAATCAACTTATAGCTTCGGGAGATATCACCCTGCTTAAAGATAATGTCCTTGGATTTAACAATGTCAAATTAAAAACATCGGAACCGACAGATGCAAAAATATTTAATATAATTCTAAAAAAACCAACAATCAAACAAGGTATATTCACTTCTGCCCTGACAATAAACGGAACATCAACGGCACCTAAAATTCTCGGTGATTTAAATATTTCAAGCGTAGATATCCCTGTATTTGACTCTACAATAAGAGATATAAATCTCGATTTTCAACCAGATTACATAAATCTCAAATCCAGAGGAACAATACTTACAAACGAAGTAAACTTACTGGCTAAAATTGTTAATAATCCAAATCCGCCTATAATTATTGATGATTTAAAACTGCAAATGGATGTTCTCAATTTAAATACAATAATAGAGCGTTTCAATGATTTTGACATGGATAAACTCAGAAGGAAACAAACAGCATCTTCTGAGCAAAACATAACCCAAAATCAAGTAATCCTAAATAATGGCGAAATAAATGCAGATAAAATTTTAATTAAAAAAGCAAGTGCAACCAATTTTAAATCAGCACTGCATATGGACAAAGATCAAATATTCAGTATAGATAAATTTAAATTCAACCTTGCAAACGGAGAAGTAGAAGGCAAATTATCTACAGACCTCAATAACATAGGACTTGAAGGTCAAATGAGTATAAAAGATGCAGATGCACAAATTATCAGTGAAAATTTCTTTGATATGCCCGGTCAAATGTACGGACACGTAACAGGTGATATGCAAATGTCTTGCAAAGGTTCAAACAGTATGGAATGCATAAACACCCTTAAAGGAGAAGGGCATTTCAATGTTATAGACGGAAGAATGCCAAAACTTGGATCTTTGGAATATTTGTTAAAAGCTACAAACCTTATTACAGGAGGAATTACAGGAGTTTCAATAAACGGAATTATTGATTTGATTACACCTCTAAAATCAGGCCATTTTGACAACATCAAAGGAGACATCAAAGTTTCTAACGGTGTTGCAAACGATATTAACATCTATTCTAGCGGAAAAGAACTCAATATGTATCTCACCGGCTCTTATAACATTTCTTCTCTTATTGCGGATATGGAGATTTACGGAAGTTTATCTAAAAACTTCTCAACCTTACTGGGATTTCTCGGGAACTTATCATTAAATAAACTATTCAACACAATTCCTGGGATAAATATCAATGAAATCAACCCTAAATCAACAAGCAATATATATAAAATTCCTAATTTTGATAAAAAAACCGTATTGCGTGTATTTAAAGCAGAAATCTACGGAGATATCAACGGCACAAACTACGTTAAAAGCTTCCGCTGGATAAAACATTAGGAAAAAATCCACTTGCCCCTATGTAAAAAAATTATATTATTTATAGCAATTTTTTTATAAAAAATGTTTTTGAAAACATATAGTGGAGTGTTAGAAATTTTTCATGCTAGGGAAAGGTAGGTATTATTGTGACAAGTATTCAACGAGTTTTACAAGATCGAATTAATAATCTTCCGGATCTTGCAAAATATGCTGGCTAATACAAAAAGATAAAGCATTTATAAAATGACAACAAAAGCGGCTCCGAATTATCGAAACCGCTTTTTGTTATTTTTTAAATTTGAATTAAACCAATTCTTTTACTTCAGCTGCGAAAGTCTTTGGATCTAATTTGATTCCGGGACCCATTGTAGTTGACAAGTAAACTGATTTAACAAAAGTACCTTTTGCAGAAGATGGTTTTGATTTCAAAACTGCATCAGCTAATGTTGCATAGTTTTTAATCAAATCTTCTTGAGCAAATTGAACTTTTCCAATCGGACAGTGAATCATACCCTGTTTATCAGCTCTGTATTCAACTTTACCTGCTTTAGCATCTTTAACAGCTTTAGCAATATCCATTGTTACAGTACCTGTTTTAGGGTTTGGCATCAAGCCTTTAGGTCCCAATACACGACCCAACTTACCTAACATACCCATACAGTCAGGAGTTGCAATCAATGTATCAAATTCGAACCATCCGCCTGCAATTTTATCAACGATTTCCTCAGAACCAGCAAAATCTGCTCCTGCTTCAGTTGCTTCAGAAACTTTAGCACCTTTAGCAATAACGCAAACTCTGACAGTCTTACCCAAACCTGCAGGTAAAACTACCGTAGATCTGATTTGTTGATCTGCTTGACGAACGTCAATACCTAACCTCATGTGGCATTCAACTGTTTCATTGAATTTTGAAACTTCTTTTGAAATTTCTTGTAATTTTTTTATCGCATCAACTGCTGTTGCAGGTTGGTTAAACCCTTCAAGCATTTCGCGTGTTTTTTGTTGTTTTTTTGTTAATTTTGACATTTTAATTTTCCTTTCGTGGTGTTAACGGACTATCTATATCCTTCCATTCTGTTTTACTTTTAAATGTCATGCCGAATTTATTTCGGCATCTCCTTATAATACATATTCAATAATGTTCTATGTGAGATCCTGAAACAAGTTCAGGATGACATTATTGATTTTGTACTAATCTTCTTTAACTGTAACGCCCATTGCTCTGCAAGAACCTGCAATCATTTTAACTGCAGCATCCATTGTTGTAGCATTCAAGTCGTTCATTTTAATTTTAGCAATTTCCTCAAGTTGTGCTCTTGTGATTTCAGCAACTTTGTCCTTGTTTGGAGCTGATGAACCCTTTGGAATATTAAGAGCTTTTTTAATCAAAACAGGAGCCGGTGGTGATTTCAAAACAAAAGTGAAACTTCTGTCTTCGTAAACATCAATAATAACAGGAATAATATAACCTGCTTTATCTTGAGTTTTAGCATTGAATTGCTTACAAAAATCCATGATGTTAACACCATGTTGACCCAAAGCTGGACCAACCGGAGGTGATGGATTTGCTTTTCCGGCTTCGATTTGAAGCTTGATTTTTCCTACTACTTTTTTTGCCATTTTTTTCTCCTTTTGTGGTAATAACGAAATGTTTAACACTTCTTCCACAGTTTTGTGTGTGTACCTTAAGGTTTGATAGGTTTGATAAGTTAGTTAAGTTTGATTAGTTCATATCAGTCATTTAGTTTTTAATAATTGCCCGGCTATTAAGCGATTTTAAATTCCCGTAAAGAACTTATTCTACTTATCTTACTTATCCTACATGCCAAACTTTATTATAATTTATTTATTTGGTTATATTCCAATTCAACAGGCGTTTCACGGCCAAAGATTGAAACATTTGCACGAATCTTAGATTTGTCAGGGTAAACTTCAATGATATCTGCATCAAAGTCTGCAAATGGTCCTGATACAATTCTAATTTTATCGCCAACTTTAACATCAAGTTCAACTTTTTCAACTTGAGATGATGTTCTGTGTAATATTCTTTTGATTTCGCTTTCACGAACAGGTATAGGCTTTTTAACAGAACCGACAAATTTAGAAACACCGGAAGTGTGTCTAACAACGTACCAGCTGTCTTCGTCCATAATCATTTCAACAAGTACATAGCCAGGGAATATTTTTTCTTCTTTTTCTTGTTTTTTCCCACCCTTTACTTGTACAACAGTTTTTTGAGGGACTTCGACTCTAAAAATCTTATCACCCATATTCATGTATTCGATACGTTTTTCAAGGTTGACTTTAACCTTGTTTTCATACCCTGAATAAGTATGAACAATGTACCATCTTTTTTGACTTTTTTTAGATTCTTTTTCTTCAGCTTCCATTGCTTTTTCTTGAGCAATATCTTCGTTTAGCTGTTCTTCCATTGTTTTTTCTCTTTTTGCCATAAGCCACCTTTATATAAATTTTGGTAAAACCTTACTTTATCAGACTCAAAAGTCCTTTGAACAACAAATCCATAACATAAATTGCAACCGTAAACACGAATACAATAACAATAACAGAGATTGTTTCGCCAACAACTTGATTTTTATCAGGCCAGCTTACTCTGCCCCACTCAGCTTTTACGCCTTTAAAGTATGTTTTAATAGATTCTAATGTGTTATTCATTATTTTATTCCTTTACTTTTTAGTAAATCGCGCCCTGAAGGACTCGAACCCTCGACATCCGGTTTTGGAGACCGACGTTCTACCAACTGAACTAAGGACGCAAATGTCGCAGATTGGCAAGTTTATAAGTTTGATAGGTTTGATAAGTAATTTTCAGTTTTTTATCTTTGACTTATAAAAACTTCCTACTTATCTAACCTATCCTACTTATCCTACTTACTTAGTTTCCTTATGTACAGTATGTTTTTTGCACTTAGGACAATATTTATTCAACTCCATTCTTTCTTTTAGAGTCTTTTTGTTTTTTGTTGTAGTGTAGTTTCTTTCTTTGCAATCTTCGCATGCAAGAACTACCATTTTGTCATTTTTTCCTTTGATACCCATTGTTTTATTTCCTTTATATTACTAATTATTTGCTATTTAAAAAGAATGTGATTAACACATTCTTTCGGCTTATACCATAATTTTATATTAAACAAAATAAATTGCAAACAAAATGTTAAAAAATACTACATTTTTGACAAAAAAAAGACCTCGGAAAACCGAAGTCTTTTTTGTATTAAAGAATCAACTAAGAACGATCACTTGATGAAGCAGTTGTTGCGTATCTGCCTGCACCTTCATTTCTAATCTGTTCCATATAAATTTGACCGTTTTTAACAACTTGTTGTAACTGAGTCAAATTACCTTCCAAACTTGTCAAAACTTGTTGCGCATAAAGTTCAGCGCCTTCACGAATTTTCATAGCTTCTTCTGTTGCTTGCATTCTGATTTGTTCAGAATCCTGAAGGGCAACATGTTTAATATTTTCGCAGTCAGAAACAACTTCGTTTTTAATTCTTATTCCTTCACGTTCAATAGCTTTAATCTGATCAGATTCAGACAACATTCTGTCTGCTTCTGCTTGAGCATCTTGAACAATTTTAACAGCTTTTTGTTG
Organism: uncultured bacterium; assembly: GCA_902801985.1. Lineage (GTDB taxonomy): Bacteria > Cyanobacteriota > Vampirovibrionia > Gastranaerophilales > Gastranaerophilaceae > Zag111. The sequence continues at coordinate 33,301 of CADCKD010000011.1, forward strand.
AGCTTCATTTTGAAGTTCTTCTTTGCGTTTTAAAAATATTCTTGCTTCTTGAACTTCCGGAGGAAGTGCTGCATAAATTCTGTCAATTAAAGTTATAACTTCCGTTTTGTTGATAACTGCAAACTTAGAAATAGAAAAACCGTCTTCTATTGTCATCTCTAGCAATTTTAGTAAATCATAAACCCCATTTGGGTGATCATATGCTCCATTTTGCGGCATGCTTAATACCCCTTATCCCTTTCAATTTTATACTAATAACATATTAAATAAACTGATAATAATTGTCAAATTATTTTATAGGGCGATTATTACATAATTTAACATGATTATTTAAGAAATAATTAAGTATAAAATTTCCGATTTTATCTTGTCATAACAGATTTACTATTTATCAATTTTTTTTGCCTGAAAAATTTCTTTCGGCATATTTTCTATAACTTTATTTATAAGCTCTTTTGCTTTTGCAGAGGACACAATCGACAAATTCATAACTTCAAAACCTTTATCAAAAAGTACAGCCAAATTTTTTATACAGCCATAAAGATCTGTACTTTTAGAATCCTTATGTTCAGGATTTATATCATTATTTTTTAGGTACTCACGTGCTCTTTGCACATCAACAGGTAAAGAGGCATACAATTCATCAATAATTTTTTCAACTCCACGCTTGTTGATTGCAACATATCCCTTGAATATTGGAAGTGAATAGCTCGAATTCACACAGTTTTCAAGTTCCTTAATATACTCCAGCGATTTAAAAAACATAAAAACCTACTTTCTGCTTGTTAAATAATTATAAACAGGTTCCGGCACAAACTTTGATATATCACCGCCATTTGCAAGAATCTCTTTTATAGTAGAAGATGAAATAAAGTTATATTCGGGTTTTGTAGTTAAAAATACTGTTTTTATTTCATCACACAAAGCACTGTTAGTTTGAGATAATTGCATTTCGAACTCAAAATCAGAAACCGCACGAAGTCCGCGAATCAAAACAGTGGCACCCATTTTTTTTGCATATTCAATAGTTAAACCCTCAAAAGAATCCGCTTCGACATTGGGAATATCATCTATACTTTCTCTTATAAGCCTAACTCTTTCTTCAACATTCAAAAAACCGTTTTTAGCACCATTATGCGCCACTGCAATAATAACTTTGTCAAAAATCCCTGCCGCATTCTTTAAAATATCAAGATGACCATATGTTATAGGATCAAAACTTCCCGGATATATAGCAATTTTCATAAATTTTAGCTCCTTTTACAAAGATTATAACATAAACGCAGTACGAAGTTAAGATTAACCATTGATAACAACATTTACCCCCACACGCAAACATGATGGAAACTCCACGCAACCATTGGTAACAACATTTACCCCACACACGCAAACATGATGAAAACTCCACGCAACCATTAGTAACAACATTTACCCCCAACACACATACATGATGAAACACCACGCAACCATTAGTAACAACATTTACCCCCCCCCAAAAAAAAAGCTTCTAAAAAAGAAGCTCCCTTGGAATCTGTTACAATTCCTCGTGTAAAAGGTTAGTAGGTAGAAAGTAGAAGGTAGTAGTTTATATATCCTTTATATATAGATAAAGTATTTTTTATATAAAAAATTGCGTTTAATAATTTTACTCTTTACAAAAATTAACAATTAAGAAAAAAACAACACTGGGGGAATTTATATTTTTTTGGTATAATGATATTTGTAAGATAGGGTTATATATTTTTAATAGAAAGGTGGTTAGAAATGAAATACGTATGTACAGTTTGCGCTTGGTCAACAGAATCTGACACACAACCTGATAGATGTCCTTTGTGCGGTGCAACAACATTCAAAGCTATAGGCGGCGGAGAAAAAGTATATGCATGCGAGCATAAAGTAGGAGACGGAAAAGTTGATGATGCTGAAATCATGGAAGGTTTAAGAGCAAACTTCAACGGAGAATGCACAGAAGTCGGTATGTATCTTGCAATGTCAAGAGTAGCAGAAAGAGAAGGTTATCCGGAAGTTGCAGAAGCATACAAAAGATATGCATTTGAAGAAGCTGAACACGCAGCTAAATTTGCGGAATTGTTAGGCGAAGTTGTAACTGATTCTACAAAGAAAAACCTTGAATTAAGAGCTGATGCAGAGCAAGGCGCATGTGAAGGTAAATTAGCATTAGCAAAAAGAGCTAAAGAAATGGGATTTGATGCTATTCATGACACAGTTCACGAAATGGCAAAAGATGAAGCTCGTCACGGAAAAGGTTTTGACGGCTTATTAAAAAGATATTTTGCATAATCAAATTTTTTATTTTTTTTAAAAAGGGAGATGGTATTCTCCCTTTTTATTTGCGTATACTGTTTTGTTTTATTTCGCTAACCAAATCTCGTCTATTCCAAGCTTTATATTTATGATATAAATGCCATTTACATATTTCCATAGCATAATTGCTTATTCCTGATACAATCTTTATTTTATTAAAAGATAATCCTTGGCTAAGCAATTGTTCAATTCTGGCATCATATAGTCCTCTATAAATCTTTTTCCTTAATGTCATAGTCATTTTATATCCCCCATTGATAAATCTCAATGATTTTAAATAGATTGTATTTCATAATTGAGAAAATGCAATACTGTACAAATGGGCAATACAATATGGAATACAAATATCTTGGCGAATATATAAGAAATAAAAGAATAGCTCTTGGATTTTCGTTGAACCAATTTGCTTTTGATTGTGATGTAGATCCTGCAATACTATCAAGAATTGAAAATTTAAAACAAAATATAAAGTTAAACATATTGGAAAAAATTGCTAGAGGATTTCATTACTCTCCTGCAGAATTCTTAACAGAATTTGAAAAACAAAAATAAACTATCCTTCATTTAAATTATTGCCCATTAAAGATTATTTATGTTAAATTATTATTATGAAAAATAAAGTTAAAATTATAATTTTTGTTGGATTATTATTAATAGCCGGATTACTTACATTCATAGGGCTATCAAGAGTTAAGGTGGATGATTTTCATAAGGCTGCCGTAATTTTTGTTGTAGATTCTTCTGCATCAAATCAAAAACAGCTGCCCGAACAAACAAGTACATTGAGGCAATTATGTTCTATGCTTGACCCGGAAGATCAAATAAAAATCTTAAGAGTTTCTGAAAGTTCATATTTAATATATGAAGGTTCACCTCAATCAAGTTCAGAAATAAGAAAATCAATGGACGCATTCACAAAGCTTGATGCTAAAGAATATGGTACAGCATACGGTTTGTCTTTAACTAAATCATTTAATCACGCCAAGAATATGGCAAAAGAAGGATATATTCCTGCTGTTGTAGTAATTGGTGATTTGGAAAACGAAGGAGCGGTAGAAAAACAAATCGATTGGGATAAATTGCCAAATGAAGTTGCACAAGTAAAAGACGAAACAGGCAATTTTTCTATGATGTTCTTATACGCATCTCCTGACAAATTAGATAGAGTTAAGGAAACATTAACTCCTGTACTTGGCGAAGATAAATTAATCATTGGATCTGAAACAACTGCGAATAAAGCATTGAGAAAATTTTTGAATGCTATCGGCAGATAATATTAGAAAGAGCTTTATATGAGAGTCTCCGTTAAATACGGCAATACAATCAGCGAATTTAAAGACCAAACGACTATCACAATGGGCAGTTCAGATAATTGTGACATTAAAATTAACAATTATACCGGCTCTAAACCGCTGAAACTCATTTTTTCTCAGAAATACAACAATTATGTGTTGGTTAATCCTGAAAATAACAAGGATATCCTGTTTAATGACGGTGCTTTCTCAAAAGTACTCGTGCCGCAAATGTTTTCTGTAAAAATAAAACATTTATCTGATCCTATTATTATTTCTATAGAAAACAACCCATTATCAGACATTAAAAATAGTATCTTTGACAGCGAAATAGAAGAAAACAGAATTACTATTGTCAAGGAAATGGGCAATAGCGTTCAGAATTTGAAAAATGCTATCGGCTCAATGAATATAACTGCATTTATTTTAAATGCTGCAATGATAATTTTATCTTTTGTATGCGCATTTGGGATAACCAATTTTCTTTTGGGCTTAAGGGCTGACAGCTCAACTTCTGTATTAAAAATAACAACAAATGTGGGATTTTTAATATGTATAAGTGCAGTTATCTTAGCAGTTTCTGTCATATTAAAACACGGCATTTATTCAATAATGGAATTTAATGCAACAAGTAAATACGGTGACAGCAGTATAATTCAACAAATAATTATTTGTGCGGGCATATTTTTTATGTTCATTTTTTACACAATAAATTTGTTTTATTACAAAGATGTACCGGGATTTAATTCTGCCGCGTTTTTTATTTCAATATTATTTGTAGGAGCTTTATTAGTCGTGTCTGTTGCCGGCGGATACTATAAATATCAACTTAAGGAATATAATAACAAACTCGTAACAAGTGAATACAGAGCCGACTTTGAAACAGTTTTAAAGAATTATTCAAGAATGATATACGCATACGTAAACAATTTGAGTAAAAATAAAATTGATTATATAAAAAGCTCATTAACAAATAATCAAATAAGGATGACAATAGAGATAATCGCCGGAATTTTAACTTCTCCATTTTTGGCTTATGGTGTTTCAAATACTTTAGCGGCATGTTTTCCTGAAGCAGCAAGCTGGATAAGAATTTCTGGTATAAGATTCAGCCCTATATTTTTAGTTTTGGCAACTTTTTTAATCATATTTGCATTTTTCTCTTTTGTAAGAGCTTTTTCTATATCAAAACAACTTAGAAGTTCTGAAATAATCAAATTTGACGGATTTCACGATTATAACACTCATGGAGTTACAATTCTCGGTTTGGATGCGATGAGAAGTTTGAATAAAGAAAAAAATACCGTAATGTTTATTGCATGCTTTATCATATTGATTGAATTTACGATGAACGTTTCATACTTTATCTCAGAAAATGGCGGAGATATTCAGGGAATGTTTTTGAGCTTTGTAACAGCACTTGTTCCTACGGCTCTTTTAATAGCAGAAACAATGTTATTGAGCACAACAATGCATAAAATAAATAATTACAATGAACTTTTATCAATGCTGGATTAATGATCTATGAAACAAATATTAGCGATATTAGGAATTTTAACTTTTATACTATGTACTCTATATATTCTTAACGCAGACGATACAAAAAAGATAAAAAGAGTGTACATACAAAATCAATCTATGTCTTTAATCCAACAAGGAACAGGGATAACGTCTTCTCAAATAAATTTTTCCAATCCTGAAATCAAAGTTGAGCAAGAACAAAACACCTACAATTCAAATGGCAGATACTCTACGACAACCACATCAAAAAATAATACTATTGACAAATATATACAGCAATTTGACTCCGAAAATAGCGGAGGCAATAATCCATACACATACACACAAACACAAACCCATTATACAAATCCTCCACGTCCGCAACAGGGCAGAAATCTAAATCCTCGCATAGAACCAACGCCAAAACCTGAAATTGAACATGGATTTATGAATTTGGATATTAGTTGGAACACTTGGAAAAGCAATTTTATAAACCGTATTCTTGACGATAGCATGGCTATACATTCTCTAAATAATTACAACATCGGTACGTGGTTCTATTACTCTTTTGAAGTGACCAATACCGGCGAAATACAAAATATAAAAATAACTTCTATATCCTTGAAAAAAGAAGACAAAGAAGCTGTAATAAGAATGATACAGAGCTATGCGCACAAAGATATCACTGCTTTTCCTAAGAATTCTAAACGCAAGAAAGCAAAAGTTGATGCAATTATGCTGCTTGGAGACACAGAATCAAAGTCTTCCCCTAATGATTTTAACGATACAGAAAGAGTTAGAATTCATTATTAACAAAGATTTTTTATAACTTCTGATATGAATTAAATTTTCCATAAAACAATTATGGCAACTATATAATTTTTTTTTCAAGAGAGCCGAAATATAGTAAAATATGTAAATTTTCTTGCCTTTTTAGTCTTTATTCATTACAATTTATATAGAGAAAGCTTAAATTATGAATAATGAAACAAAAATATTAGATAAAAAAATACAAAAAGAAATTAAAACAGGGAATGTCAAAAATGCAATTGAATTGTGCCAAATAGGATTGCAAAAAGATCCTACAAATGCTCAGCTGCACCTGCGACTTGGAGATTTGTATGTTGCTTGGCATTTGGATATTTATTCATCATGCCAATATATAGATGAAGCTATAACCGAATATCAAATGGCCTTAGAATCAATAGATTCTTATGAAATTTATTATAAAATCGGTGTTGCACAGTACTACAAAGGTGATCTTGACAAAGCAGTAAATTATTTCAACACTACAATCAAAAAAAATCCGAAATACTCAAAAGCATATTATATGCTTGCAGAAACATATACCAAAAAAGCGAGATTTTCCGACGCAATTGAAAATGCCCAATATGCAATAAAATACGGACCGTTTACAAATTCATGCGCCCATTACCTGCTTCATAGTTTATATCAAGCATCTTCTTTCAGAGTATTGAAAAATAAATTAAAATCATACTATGAATACATAATGTCAGTATTAACATTACCGTTTGATAAAGAGGCTATAAAAAGAGTAAAAGAATCTTTTGCATATATTAAATTTTTACCTATATTATTTAAAGGCTATTATGCAATAAAAACCAAAGGTATAGACAATGCACTTGATATATACATAGATGCAATAGATAAAGCGCCCGGATTTGTGCCTTTATATTGCCTTTTAGGGGATATATACTCTTCACTCGGGCAATTTGAAAATGCAATAACAGAATATAAAATGGCTATATGGCTTGATAGTTTAAACATTCCGGCATACCGTCATTTATGTATGGCATACGAAGATTTAGGCGACTATGATAACGCAATAGAAATATATAAAAAACTTATCCAAATCATGCCTAATATGCCTGAATTTCACTCAAATCTGGCAAATATTTTATACGTAAAGGGAGATGTAGACGGAGCAATTTCTCATTTCCAAACAGCAGTAACCCTCAACCCAAGTAAAGAATGGACAAGTGTAATTAACCAAACATTAGGTTTTGTATTCCAAGAATCAAAACAAGATATCAATGCAGCCATTACTTCATACCAAAGCGCATATTTAATGACTCCAGAAGACATTGATATATACGTTAACTTGGGAAGCGCATTTTATGACAAAGAAGATTACGAAAATGCACTAACAATATACAGAAACGCACTTGAATTAAACCCTAAGAGTGCAAAAATACACTGTAATTTGGGATTTTTATACTGGGGAAAAGGAGATATGAATGAAGCAATCAGAGAATATCTCCACGCAATTGAATATGACAACACATACTCTATTGCATATAACAACCTCGGAGTTATATATCTTGATGATTTAGGTCGTGTTCAAGATGCAATAGAAATGTTTAAAAAAGCGGTTGAATACAATCCGAATTATGCATTAGCACACTTCAACCTTGCAAGATCAATTACAATAACAGGTGACAAAATTGAAGCAGCAAAACTATATCAAATAGCACAAGACGTAAACAAAATTACAAATGAAATCGATCCTCAAGATATAGTTGATAAGATTAATGCTTTATTTGATTAAAAATTTTATAGCTTTACCTTCAATATGCTGCTCCATTGCATATTCAACTTTTTCAAGCGGAAGAGTATCCGTAATTAATTTTTCGACTTCAACCTGACCTGATGCGATATATTCAAGAGCCTTTCTGAAATATTCCGGTGTATGGTGAAAAACACTCATAATTTTAATATCGCCATAATGCATTTTTGTAGTATCCAAAGTCACCTTAGAGCCGGACTTACATCCTCCAAAAAAGTGAACAGTACCCCCGGGGCGAACACAATTAAATATTCTTTCCCAAATTTCAGGAAGTCCCACACATTCTACGGCAACATCAAGGCCTTTACCTTCTTCTGAGAAATCTTTAAAAATCTTTTCAGGATTAGGATATTTTTTCAAATCAATAATTTCGTCAGCATGGGCAAAATCTTCTGCAGCCTTTAATTTTATAGGATTACGCCCTGCCACAATTACACGTGCGCCCATAAGTTTTGCAATCCTTGCAAACATCAATCCTATCGGTCCAATACCGATTATACCAACACTTTGTCCGGGTTTAATATCTGTTCTGTATGCGCCATGTACAACATTTGCCAACGGTTCACAAAAGGCAGCTTTTTCAAAACTCAAATCTTGAGGAAGAATTAGCATATTTTTCTTCACAATTCTTGCCGGAACCGTTATAAATTCTGCATAAGCACCATTTAATAAATCCAAATTTTCACAAAGATTATATTGTCCATGCCTGCAATAAAAACATTCTCCGCACGGAGCAGAATTAGCCGCAACAACCCTGTCACCGACTTTAAATCCTTCAACACCTCTGCCAAGTTTGTCAACTACACCGGCGAATTCATGCCCAAAACCTGACGGGACATTTTTTATAAGCACAGGATGACCTCTGCGATATGTTTTAACATCCGTACCACAAGTAAGTGCCGCCATAACACGCACAACAACTTCACCCTCTTGCGGCGGTCTTATAGGCACTTCTTCATATTTAATATTTTTAGGGCCATAAAATTGAATAGCTTTCATAAAAATATTTTACAACAAATATACTTTAATTAAAATTAAACAACACCTTGTGCCTTCATAGCATCAGACAACTGTTTGAACGCAGCAATATTAGCCCCGTCCAAATAATTACCGCTATGTCCGAATTCTTCTGAAGCTTTTGCACAGTTATTAAAAATATTAATCATAATACGTTCTAATTTATGTTCAACTTCTTCGAATGTATAATAATATCTCATACTATTTTGAGACATTTCAATAGCAGAAGTCGCAACACCACCGGCATTTGCAGCTTTTGCAGGTGCAAATAACACCCCGTTTTCAATTAAATATTTTGCAGCCTCATAAGTACATGGCATATTAGCACCTTCTCCAACAGCGATTACACCATTTTTAAGAAGAACTCTTGCTTCATCGATGCTTAATTCATTTTGTGTCGCACAAGGAAGTGCTATATCAGTTTTTATATTCCAAATCGGGTGAGAAGAATCAACTGATTCAAAATACTGTGCATTCGGATGGAAATTCAAATACTCCTTAATACGTCCTCTTTGAACTTCTTTTATCTTTTTAATTGTATCAAGATTTATACCGTTTTCATCATATACACAACCGTTAGAATCGCTCATAGCAACGACTTTTGCACCCATTGCATAAGCTTTTTCACAAGCATATATAGCAACATTACCCGAGCCTGAAATTGTTACTATTTTGCCTTCCAAAGATTTACCGTGTTTTTTAAGCATTTCACGCATAAAGAATATCAAACCGTAACCGGTAGCCTCTTTTCTCGCCAATGAACCGCCGTAGCATATGTCTTTTCCGGTTAAAACCCCGCCTTCATAGGCATCTTTAATCTTTTTATATTGTCCGAATAAATATCCGATTTCTCTTGCACCAACACCGATATCACCTGCCGGAACATCGACATCTTGCCCAATGTGTCTATATAATTCTGTCATAAAACTTTGACAAAATCTCATAATTTCACCCTCAGATTTGCCTTTAGGATCAAAATCACTTCCGCCCTTAGCACCTCCGATAGGTAATCCCGTCAATGCATTTTTAAAAATTTGTTCAAAACCTAAAAACTTCATAATACTAAGATTTACACTAGGGTGAAATCTCAAACCGCCTTTATAAGGTCCGATTAAAGAGCTGTATTGTATTCTGTATCCACGATTAACAACAACCTGACCCTCATCATTTACCCATGGTACTCTGAATAATATACATCTTTCAGGTTCTACCATTCTTTCTAATACTGCAAGTTTTTCAAATTCCGGATGTGCATTTATTACCGGTTCTATTGATGTCAAAACTTCTTCAACTGCTTGCAAATATTCCGGTTGATTTTTATTTAATTCTCTTGTTCTTTCTAATACTTTATTTAAATATTCGTTCATAGCTACTCTTTCCATATTACTTCCTTATTTTTTTATACAACAGCAAAACTCTTATTGCAACAAACTTTATATAAAATTAATGTATAAAAATAATACAAAAAGTACCCAAACGGCTAATATACACAATATTTCTTATTATAATAATATAATTTGTGGTGTTTATTATGTTTATAGTTTATATCATAAGTTATATTTTGATAGCTTCTATCATATTGGAATATATTACAATAAAAAAGTACAAAAAATTGAACGAAAAGAACAAATCTTTTCTTGCCGCAATTTCACATGATTTAAAATCCCCGGCATACGCACAAATAAATATGCTTAATCTATTACTCAAAGGGAATTTCGGCAAATTAAACCCTGAGCAATACGAAATGATAAAATTAACTTGCACCTCAAGTAAATACATGTCGCAACTAGTCGGAAATATTTTGACAAATTATGAGTATGATGCAAAAGTTTTAAAACTCCAAAAATCAGAATTTGATTTAACATTACTCATAAGAAAAATTTGTGATGAAAATAAATATCTTGCAAATGAAAAAGGGCAAAACATTATTTTCAACAGCACAATAGAACACTGCTTAATATACGGAGATGAACTTCAAATTGAAAGGGTAATTTTAAACTTAATATCAAATGCAATAAAATACGGTTTTAGCAATACACCAATAATAATTACACTGGAGCACAGCAATAATAAAATACATTTTAGAATAATAAACCAAAGTAACCCTATCCCGCCAAAAGATATGAGAACTATATTTAATAAATTTTCTAAAAATAAAAACTCAAACATAGACAGTAGCGGTTTAGGGCTTTATATTGCAAGAAAAATTATTGAAATGCATCACGGAGAAATATACGCCCATTCAAATACAGAAGGCCAATGCATATTTGAATTTATACTCAATACAAATTCTGACAAACTTACAAATACAAACAAAACCAAAAGGATTATTTAAGTTCCACCTTTGTACCTTCAGGAGTATCTTTTAAAACTACCCCGACAGAATCCAACGCAATACGGATTTTGTCTGCAATATCCCAATTTTTGTCAGCTCTTGCTTGTTTTCTCAAATTCAAAATATCTTCCATAGATGAAAAACTTTGCCCCAAGGTCTCTGATACAACCTTTATTGCATTATTTGTATCTTCTTCAGATAATCCTGCTTTCTCAAATTTGAAACCAAGCACAGTTCCTAACTTATAAAGAATAGTATAAGCATCTTTTTCATCTTTATTTGCACGTGTTGTCAGATCAAACAACACCGCTAAAGCTTTTGATGTATTCAAATCTTCATCCATAGCTTCACAAAATGCCTTATACTCCGGTGTATTACTAATATCTAAATCCGGATTATTTACCCCTTTTGCGTTTGTTAAACGTTTTGCACCGGCTTGTGCCGCTGTTAAAGCCTCATCTGAAAATTCAACAGGCATTCTGTAATGATTTGTCAAAATAAACAATCTCAAAGTATTTGCATCATAATTCTTTAACATATCATCAATTGTTAAAAAGTTACCCAAAGATTTCGACATTTTTTCTTTGTTAATAGTAACAAAACCGTTATGTAGCCAATAATTAACAAATTTGCACCCATTAGCACATTCACTTTGAGCAATTTCATTTTCGTGATGTGGAAATATTAAATCCGCACCGCCTGCATGAATATCAATTGTTCTGCCAAGATATTTTCTGCTCATTGCAGAGCACTCAATATGCCAACCCGGACGACCCACTCCCCAAGGAGAATTGTATCCGAATTTTTCATCTTTCTTCCACAATGCAAAATCTAGAGGGTCTTCTTTCTGTTCCCCTACTGCAATTCTTGCACCGCTTTCCAATTGATCGATCGGCTGACCAGAAAGGCTGCCGTATCTTCCGAACTTCTTAACCCTAAAATATACGTCCCCATTTGCTTCATAAGCATACCCTTTTTCAATCAAATCTTTAACCATTGAAATCATTTCGCCAAGAGTTTTTGTTGCAAAAGGCTCAATATCAGGAGGCAAATTATTTAATTTATTCATTGAATTTGTAAATTGCTTATACCAATATTGAGAAACTTCTTCAGGAGTTTTGCCTTCTTTTTCGGCTTTTTTAAGGATTTTATCATCAACATCAGTTACATTTCGGCAATATGTAACATCATACCCGATAAATTTTAAATACCTATATAAAACATCCCAAGTAATGTAACATCTTGCATGCCCCAGATGTGCATAATCATAAACAGTCGGCCCGCATACATACATTTTAACTTTTCCGTCTTCTATCGGTTTGAATTCTTCTAATTTACCTGAATAAGTGTTAAATAATTGCATAAAATCCCTCATTTCTATAAAATAAGTTTATCACAAACATGAATATTAATAATTGTTAAGGTCTCTTAAGAAAACAGGCAATTTTATATATAAAAAATACTTATATAGTATATATGTGTGCTTACATAATGAAAGGATGATGAAAATATGGCTGGAAACGTACCTGGAATCAGATCCACAAACAAAACTGCGGGATTAACACCTGCAAGGCAAAAAGCGGCACCAAAAGCTGCACCTAAAACTAAAAATCAACAGACTAGAGCTACTCAAGCAAAAAAAGAGGTAATGCCAAGAGAACCTAAAAAACCAACACCAAAAGAGATTACTGTAACTATTACCAGCGGAGATAATCTTGGTTATTTCGCAGAGAAGTACCATACAACAATTAAAGATATACAAAAACTAAATAATATAAAAGACCCTAACAAATTAAAAGAGGGCCAAAAAATCCGTATAATGGCAGTTTCTGAGCAAGATTACAAAAATTACCAAACAAAACTTAGAGAATATTACAATAAAAAGAGTGCAATTGAAGAAAAACAAAAAGTCACAAGAAAAACTAAGCAAGCAAGAGTATTAATCGAAAAAGCCAAAAAAGACGGCCGCGGTGAAGATTATAATTATGCAATAAATACAAAAACAGGAAATATTGTAGTAACATTAAAAAATAACAGAAATATGGGCCGAATAAAAGAAGATTTTCATCTTCCTGCAGGTTCAATTTCATCCACAAACAATATGGAAGAAAAATTTGGTAAAATTCCAACATATCATACCGATAGCAGAAGTTTTGAAACTTGGGATGCTGTTGAGGTGAAAAAAGGTACCAAACTTGAAATTGACACAGATCATTTTAGTACCGAACGCACTTGGAAGCAAGCTTGGAAAGACTTTTGGAATTAATAATAATTACAACATATCAAATATATCAAATACCGGTTGGATTAAATCTTCGACCGGTATTTTTTCGTCTAGTTCAAGAGTAATCGTCGGGATTTGTCTTTCTACACCGCAATATGTACCGAAACTCCCCGGTGTAGGGTAACCTATACTTGCTTCAACGGGATAATTAATTATCTTGGAAATTTTCTGTGCAATCTCTTCTGCAGGTCCATCATAATTTACAACTTTATATGGGGAATGTAAAGTAATAATAAGGCTTGGAGAATATTTTTTTATAGTATCAATAAGAAACTGTGTTTCTATTTCACTTGCCGCAGAACTTCCTCCATAATAATCGGAAGAATTATCTCCGGCACCGCTTGTATCTTCACCCCAGTTTAAAGTAGGAAAGTTACGATTTAAATCTACTCCGTTTGCATTTGTTCTTGTGTTATTTTGAAGCCCGTCAGGATTTAAACATGGGATAAAAAGAAGATTGCTTTTATTAGCCCCTCTTTTTTTTATATACTCCTCAATCAAATATTTACCTTGAGGTTCATCTCCGTGAAAAACACCTATAATTAAAACAGATTTTTCACTCTGTTCATCGCCGATTAATTCTATTTTATTTCCGAGTTTTGTAGTTGTGAAATCAAGTAATTTCAAATTTAACCTCTCACCAAATCACTCTCAAAAGGAGCGAATTAATTAAATAACGCATCAATAAAATCATCCGGATTAAATGCTTTCAGATCTTCCATTTTTTCGCCTACACCGACGAGCTTCACGGGAAGATTCATTTCTTTTGCAATAGCAAGAATAATCGCACCTTTTGCACTGCCGTCAAGTTTTGTAAGCGCGACAGAAGTAAGTTTTACACACTCGCCAAATACTTTTGCCTGCTGAAGTCCGTTTTGGCCTGTATTTGCATCAATTACCAATATACTTTCTCTCAGGGCTTCAGGGGCTTGTTTATCAATAACCGTCTTGATTTTCTTGAGTTCTTCCATTAGATTGAATTTATTCTGCAAACGTCCGGCAGTATCAACTAAAATCACATCATAATGTTCATTTTTAGCTTTTTGAATAGCTTCATAAACAACAGATGCAGGGTCAGCCTTATCTCTGCGAACAATGTCAGCCCCTGCACGCACAGACCATATATTTAGCTGTTCTTCTGCAGCAGCCCTAAAGGTATCACCTGCCGCAATAAGAACTTTTTTCCCTTCAGATTTAAATCTATACGCCATTTTTGCAATCAACGTGGTTTTTCCGGCACCGTTTACGCCTGTTATAAAATAGATATTTACCTCGCCGTCTTTGTAGCTAAGCTCATTATCACCGGCATTTTTTAATGTTTGAATAAATTCTTCTTTAAGGTATTTTTTAAGTTCTGATGGTTTTGCATTTTTCTGTGCGCGAAGCCTGTCTACAAGTTCAGAAGCATAACTTACCCCCAAATCAGCACTTATTAAAGTATCTTCTATATCATCCAGCGCAAATTCAGAATATTCTTCTTCGTTTTCATCCACACTTGACAAAACATTCCCGACAAGACTCTTTGCAGTATTAGAAACAGCATCTTTTAAATTTTCTATTTTTTCTTTGAAAAAACCAAACATCTATAACCCTTATTATTTAACAATTTCCAATAGACGCTGCCAAACTTCATCTATTGTACCATCAGCCTTTAAATCTTTTAGCACACCTTGTTTTTGGTAATATTCAATAAGAGGAGCAGTTTCTTTGAAATATGTATCAAAACGAGCATGAGCAGTTTCCTCGTTGTCATCTTTTCTTTGAGTCAAAACACCGCCACATATATCACAAACCCCTTCAACTTTGGTAGGCTTATATTTTAAGTTATAAATTTCACCACAATCCTTACAAGAACGGCGATTTACTATTCGTGAAATTAAAACACTCTCATCTATATCAAAATATATAGCCTGAAAATCAACATCTATACCGTCATCAAGTTCTTTATTGATTTTAGTAAGCATATCAGCCTGTTCTTCGCTACGAGGGAAACCATCTAAAATATAACCATTTTTGCAATCATCCATGCTGAGCCTGTTTTTAATAATCTCACCAACAAGCCATACAGGAACAAGATTACCTTTATCAATAAAAGATTTTGCAATTTTGCCATTTTCAGAACCACTTGCAATTTCAGCTCTGAGCAAGGAACCGGTATCTACATGCGGCAAATTAAAATATTTTGCGAGCATTGAAGTTTGTGTACCTTTTCCACATGCCGGCGGTCCTAAAAATATAAACTCTTTCTTCATGGTTTTCTCCCCTGTTCGTAATAATTCAGTTATATTATAACCTAAAATAAAAATAATGTCATTGAGCAAAATTATAAACATAGTGCGAATAAACGGCACTCAAAATTAAAAGTCCCCCCTTATTAGGGGAGATAAAAGAGGTTTAAATTAGAACCTTCACTCAATAGGGAAGGAAACTTAGTATTTACCCCTAAAATTTCTTTAATTTAGCATAAGATGCATCCATAGCTTTTTTGCCGAGCTTGCCAAAATCTATGGTGTACATAACACTTTCCCCGAGCTTCATAACATCAGTTATATGCCCAACACCCATTTGATTATGGAATACACGCTGGCCAACGTCATAAACTTCTGTTATTATTTGTGAATTTTTACGCTCCTGCTCACGAGCTTGAGCTTCTTCTTGTTCTCTGGCAAGCCTCTGACGGCGTTCCTCTGCCATACGTTTAATTTTGTTATCAGCAAAAAATGCCTTAATTTTTTCTTCTTCACGTTGTTTATTTATGGCAGATTTTTTTATAAACGATTTAGGCGGAGTCCTTTTGACAGTTGTAGTGTGATTAGAGGACAAATGACGTCTTGACGGCGCCACAAAATTTGCACCAAATCCTGTTGATGGTTTTACATACCCGTCAGAATCCGCATGGGCATAAAATTCTTTAGCTTTAGAAACTGCACTGCGAAATGTTGAATAATCTCTGTCAAAGCTTTCATCAGATTCAAAGGATTCAACCAGATTGGTCGGAATTTCTTCAATAAACCTTGACGGATTATAATATTTATATTCTCCGTATTGTCTTCTGCGTTTTGAAGATACAAGATATAGTTTTTCTTTCGCACGGGTAACACCTACATACATCAAACGGCGTTCTTCTTCAATTTCAGCATTTGAACCGGAATTAAGATTTCTTTGGCTTGGGAAAATGCCTTCATCCATACCGGCAATAAAGACTATCGGAAATTCCAAACCTTTAGCAGCGTGTAATGTCATCAAAGTAACATTATTTGATTCTTCATCCATTGAATCCAAATCAGAAACCAACGCTACCTGTTGAAGAAACTCTGACAACTGTTCTTCTGGATTTTCCGGAACAAATTCTTCCGCAACGTTGATAAGTTCTTGCAAATTGTCTATATCATCCTGATATTCAGGATCTGTAACGGCTTTTTCTTGAAGTTCCGCAAGATATCCCGTTTTTTCGATAACAGCAGCAACAAAATCTTTTAATGAAAAAGAGTTTTGCGCCTGTTGGAATTTGTATATCAACTGGGCAAAAGCTTTTAATTTTGCACAAGTTTTAGCATTAAATTCGGAATATTCATCACAAACTTTAATAGCTTCATAAAGACTTATATCACGTTCATTTGCAAAATCAGAAAGGTGCTTGACAGTAGTATCACCTATTGCACGCTTTGGAACATTGATTATTCTGCGCAAACTTTGAGAATCGTCAGTGTTGTTAATGAGCTTTAAATACGCAAGGACATTTTTTACTTCTGCACGGTCATAGAATTTTGTATTTCCATAAATTCTATACGGAATGCCTGTTGCCATACAAGCTTCTTCCAACGCACGAGATTGATTGTTAGTTCTGTATAAAATAGCAAATTTATTATAGTTTCCGCCGGCTTCTTTGCGGATATTTCTTATAATATAATTAGCTTCATCAGCTTCATCAGCAGCAATATAATAACTAAGCTTTTCCCCTTCGCCTTTATTTGAATATAATACTTTTTCTACACGCTCATTATTATTCTCAATAACTGCATTTGCAGCATTCAGAATATTGGCGGTAGAACGATAATTTTGTTCAAGCTTAATCAGTTTAACATCCTTGTAATCGTGCTGAAAATTCATAATAATCTTGAAATCTGCACCGCGCCAAGAATAAATTGACTGATCAACATCACCTACAACACACAAAGAACGCTCATGCGGAACATCCTGTTCAAGATTGGTATATAACATATGAACAAGCTGATACTGAGCAAGGTTTGTATCCTGATATTCATCAACCATTATATGAATAAATCTGTCATAATATTTTTTTCTGACTTCATCATTTTGCTCAAATAATTTGACCGTAAGCATCAGCATATCGTCAAAATCTATTGCGTTATTAAGATTTAGCGCTTTTTCATATTCTTCATAAACAGCTGCAATCCTTTGCGATTTAAAATCCCTTGAATGAGTAGCAAAATCGTGTGCATCCTGCATTTTATTTTTCGCATTAGAAATAACCGCTTTTACAAGCTTTGGGGCATACATTTTTTCATCTAAATTCAATTTTTTAATTATACGGGTCAAAATCTGATTTGTATCAGAATCGTCGTATATAGTAAAATTTTTATCAAGCGTTTTGCCTGAAGAGGTATTATATTTGTCGATATTTTCTCTCAAAATCCTTCCGCATATACCGTGAAATGTTCCAACCCACATTGATTTTACACAATCTTCACCAACAAGAGCACCTATACGTTCTTTCATTTCTTTTGCAGCTTTGTTTGTAAAGGTTACAGCTAAAATATTCCAAGGCTTTACACCATTTTGAATCATATAAGCTATACGAGTAGTCAAAACTTTGGTCTTACCGGAACCTGCTCCGGCCAGTATTAATAAAGGTCCCTGAGTTGTCTGAACGGCTTGAGCCTGCTCCTTATTAAGATTTCCTAATAGATTTTCCATTACCTCTTCCCAAATCGAAAAAAATATGCTATAATCATAGCATATTCGAAAAATGTAATTAATGCAATCAAAAAGGTAAAGGAAAAAATGACAGATAGTGGTATAGGTATTTTAAATTCAGATGATACAAGCGAAAACAAAGAACAGCAATCCATTGTAGTACCAATTGATGATGATATGGATACTGTTAAAGCAGGATCTCCAAATACAGTTGATGAACTCGCTATGGAACTTGCAACAATTAAGCAATCAGCAAAGAAAATTGCAATCATCGGAAGCCGTAATCTTCCTATAACACATCAACAAATGATAGAAACCTTGGCAACAGCTCTTGTTATGCAAGGGAATACAATTATTACATCCGG
This sequence comes from uncultured bacterium, assembly GCA_902801985.1. Classification (GTDB taxonomy): domain Bacteria; phylum Cyanobacteriota; class Vampirovibrionia; order Gastranaerophilales; family Gastranaerophilaceae; genus Zag111. The sequence goes on from CADCKD010000011.1 coordinate 51,944, forward strand.
AGGTTCTTCAGGGACAAATGCTGCAGCTATAAGAGGTGCAATGAAAGCTAATCCTGAAAAACTTAGCGTTGTTCTTCCTCAAACAATTGGTCAACAACCTAGTGACGTTCAAGACCAACTGATTGGGGTGCCAAATATTATTGAACACGCAGACCGTGCAATGATGACTCTTGCAGATGCTTCTCGTGTTTGCAACAGAGAAATTATTGACGAATGCAATCAGTTAATTTGTTTCTTGTCTCATACAAGTAAAACTCTTTATAGTGCCGTTAAATATGCTGAAGAAGGGCACAAAGTTATTACTGTATTTTACTTAGATTAATTTACTCGTCATTCCGAGGCGATAATATTGAGATTCTTCGCCGGCTCTGAATGATTATAAAAGCTGAAGAATCTCAGTATAGTAGGTTTTTATGAGTGATAAATTAAAAAAATTGACAGGTAGAGATCCTCGTGATTTTGAGCCTATGGCTTATAGCCTTGTAAATATGCCTGATGTTGATTTGTTTTGCGAACTTGTAGAACAAGATGATTTTTTATTTGATTTTGTTAAACAAAATGTGGCTTACAGAATCGAAAAAAATCTAAACAAATCAAATTATTTAAATCTTCTTAAACTGTTAAAATGTTATTCTCCGTCGTATGAAGACACTATTGTATCCACTTTAGCGAAATTTGCTGATGAAGATCTGACAGATATTATGCTTGACCTGCTTGAAAACGGAGATGAGAATGAAAAAACATATTGCGCAAGTTTTTTCTCAAAAATACAAGATCCTCTTGCGCTTGAATATCTGAGAGAAAATGCATTTAGCCCTAATTCATTTCTTAGTGCCAACTGCATTTCGGCCCTTGCAGCCTTTGGAGATAGAGAAGTATATAATAAAGCTCTTGAAAAAATTAATTCAAACGATGAATTTGAACAACTGGACGGAGTAAAGTGTTTGGTTTCTTACGGAGATAAAAAAGCACTACCTGAAATTATTAACACTATTAAAACTTCTTCAATGGCAGAAAATATGGCCGCTGAAATCCCTTATTTATGCAATATACAAGAACTTATTAAAACAAATAAAAGTGACGGATTATATATTCTGAATTTAATAATTAACGGGCTTGGAGAAATTAGTGCTCTATCGCAAGTATTTGATTTTCAATTATATGAAATCTTTGAATACCTTATAAATAACGAATTAACTTCTCAAAGTGCTCTTGTACTAATTAATGCTAAAGACAAATTTGAAACTTTAACCGAAAACGATGAATACCTTTATGATGAATCAAAAGATGTTAAACAAGAGATTTTTGATATTAAAAAACTTTTATCATCTCTTCATAATGAGGTTTTAGAACCTTTAACAGAAAAAGAATTGGATGAGAATAGCATTTTTATCTATACGGTACTTGATTATACAAAAAATACAGAACTTGTAAGAAAACTTTTGCATTCTAATAACCAAACCGTTATACTAAAATCTATTGAAACACTCAAAAAATTAAATAATTTAAAACAAGAAGACAAAGATTGTGCACTCAATAATATTACAAATGAAAATATCAAAAATATCATCAACGCAATATAGAAGGAGAAGAAATGGGTTTTATTATAAAAAATAAAGACAATAGAATTCCGCAAGGATACCACAAAGCTGAAGAGAAATTTATTTTAGATAACTATTTTTATTATGACAAAAACGGTGACTGCAACGTTTCTAAAAATGAATGGATGGTCGCTTTTATAAAAATGCTTGGCAATGATATGCCTTCATTAGAAAAAGAAGGACCGAATGCCATAATGAAAAAAATTCAAGAACTCTCTGATGAATTTGATTCGTATGATACAGATAAAAATGGATATCTCGAGTTTCAAGAATTCAAAAAAATCATAGAAAATAATATATATATTTCAGACTAAGATAAAAAAAGCGCCGAATCTTTAAATAAGATTCGGCGCTTTTTAAGAACTATTGATTAGTCAAATACATAACTGATAATAGAAGCTTCTCTGGCTTTTTTAATAGCCTTTGCAATCATTCTTTGGTGAGCTGCACAGTTACCTGTGATGCGTCTTGGAATAATTTTTCCTGCTTCTGTTAAGTATCTTCTCAATTTAGCAGCATCTTTGTAGTCTATTTCAGTAACTTTGTCTGCACATAGACTGCAATTTTTGTGCTTTCTTTTGTCTTCCATTTTTGCCATTTTGTTAATTTGCCTTTCTAGCCTTATAATTTACTTTTATTATACTTATTTTCTCCGGCACTACGCACCGGCTTTCGCTTTTAGCTCCTGTGGTGCTCAGAACTTACGCTCTTGCGCTCCTACGTCGCTATATTGTGGCTTCGTGCCCTGCTTGTCTTGCTATCGCAAGCCAACTCCGGCACTACGCACCGGCTTTTGCTTTTAGAACGGGACTTCTTCTTCACTCATCAAAGCATCAGCGCTCTCAGAAGATGATTCCATTTCTCCGAATGAAAGGATATCGCCCTCTTGTGAATATGAAGAACTTGAAGAAACCTCTGAAGAACTGCCACTCATCAATTCTATTGATGAAGCTTCAATTTCAAACACTTTCTTTTCTGTTCCGTCATCAAGTTTACTAACACCTGTTTGAAGTCTGCCGCCAACCAATACTTTTTGGTTTTTAGTTAAACTTTCAACAATGTTAGAAAGAGCCTGTCTTTTAGATATTACACGCACTAATGTTTCTTCGCCTTCTCCTACATTCAACACAAATGAAGAAACAGCAACATTATTCTGAGTAAATCCTGTTTTAGGCTCTTTATATACAATACCTGTAACTACAGCTTTTGCTAATGTCATAATCTATCCTTTACTTAATTAAGTTATACAGATGCTTTTTCGCTAACTTCTACAAACATTGTTCTTAAAATATTGTCATTTAATCTCAATTGTCTTTTGAATTCAGCGATTTTGTCAGCCGGAATAGTTAAGATAGTTGTTGAAAAATAACCATCTCTGAATTTTTGAATATCGTATGCCAATTTTTTTCTTCCTGCTTTGTCAACAGATTCAACATTTCCGCCAAAATCTGAAATAACAGAACCTAATTTTTCAATTAATTTATCTACTTCTTCAGCATCCAAATTAGGTTTGAATATTGTTAATAATTCGTACTTTTTCATTTTTTTATTTCTCCTTTTATATTTTTTACTTTTAAACAAATAATATCATGAAAAAAATTTTATTTACAACATGAAATCTGCATAAAATGTATATTCGGCAGGCCCTATCAAGAATACATCGTGTTCTACATCTGACTCTGAACCTTGCCACTCAACAAATACAGACCCACCGGGCAGATTAACTTTCACTTTATTTTCTGTTAAGTTATTTAAAACACCGGCAACAACTGTTGCACAAGAACCCGTGCCACAGGCAAGCGTAATACCACAGCCTCTTTCATACACACTCATTTCAACATCTGTCGGACTTATAACCCTTACAAATTCTGTGTTTGTTTTTTCCGGAAAATATGGATGGACTTCAATATCAGGGCCGTAATTTTTTGCCATACACATAGTATCTTCGTCAGTAAAAATTATGCAATGAGGATTGCCCATAGAAACAGGGAAAATATCAAAATCCTTGCCGCGTACAGAAATTTTTTTCTCTCCCTGAAAAGGAATTAACCAATCTGTCAAAATAGGTTTTCCCATATTTACTTTGATATTCCCATCATCAAGAATTTCCGGAGTCTTTACTCCTGCCAGAGTTTTAACTTTAAATGTTTTACCTTTCACAAGTTTTTTGTCATATACATATCTGGCAAAACATCTCATACCATTTCCGCACATTTGAGCACTTGTACCGTCAGAATTGTAATAATTCCAAGCAATATCTGCATCTTCACCTTTATAAGGAACGGGAATGATAAGCCCGTCAGCTCCAACGCCAAAATGTCTGTCACAAAGTTTTTTAGCAAGATCTGAAATAGACATTCCGGTTTTTATAAATTCCTCATAATCCATAAAAACAAAGTCATTACCGCAGCCATGCATCTTAGTTATTTTAATTTCTGTCATAATTTACCTCTTTTGTAAGAGATATTATAACATAAAAAACGTTATGCTTTGATAGCTATACTTTTTGGCATAGTATTTTGAACTTCTTGAGCCTTATACTCTTCATTAGATTTTTTAATTTTTGCAGCAATTTTTTTGCCGATATTATAACAAATTGTAGAACCTGTGATTGAACCAATTACAAACAATATCCCTTCAATAACAGGTTTCATTTTGCTATTGATAGGTAATTTATTTACATATTTTGCTAAATTCTTTTTCATCCAGCCTTCAACCGCAAACATACCTGCAATATTACCTGTTTGAGCCAAAAGTTCAGACTCTTTATCTTTTGCGGTTAAAACCTTTATACCACTTGATACACAAATTAAATTATTTACATTTTTACTTGCAAAATCTACTACCTTTTCAAGTTTGCCAAAAACCTTACTGTTTTCAGCAACTCTGTTACATAAATCTATAACTTTCTGCGGAGCATTTTTCACAGCCCCTTTGGAATTACCGAAAACTGAATTCAATTTAGTTAAAGCATTTTTTGCCTGACCTGCAGCAACAAGTGTCCTTACCTGATTATTTTGTTCAGGCGCCATGATACCGGTACCAAGAAGACTGTTTCTTGTTCCGAATAATAAACTTTGAACTACTTGAGCACCAACAGAAGACATTAAAACACAATACCTTTCACTAATCTACACACTTATATAAAGTATTTTTTAAGCGTGAAATTGCATTGTTTTTTAATATCTTTACAATTTGTAAAAATTATTTTAAGCGGAACAAACTTTCAAAAATTCCTTCTGAATAAGTCGGATGAGGGAAACATACTTCTTTTAATTGTTCTGCCGATATGCCAAACTGCATTGCAATAAGGATTTGTTGAATAAGTGCGGATGCCTCACTTGAAACAATATGAGCCCCTACAATTTTGTCTTCTTGTGTTAACAATTTTATAAAACCTTCTGTCTCACCGTCACATTGAGCTTTACCCAAAGACGAAACAAGAAGCATTGATTTTTTATATTCTTCTCCTGCTAAATCCTGTTCTCTTTTGCCGACCCAGGCAATTTCAGGAGAACCGTATACAACAGACGGAGTCAAATCTTTCCTAAAATCAATATTTTCAATAACATCATAAGCCTGCTTTATCGCAAAATGAGCAAGTTGAATTTCACCTGACACATCACCAATATATTCAACTCCTTCAATTTTTTCTACTTCATTTGGTTTTCTTCCAACACCGACAAGAACAAGTTCAGGACTGAGGATTTCGCCATTTGATAAGAAAAGATTTTTATTTTCAATTTTATCTATTGTTGTTGACGTATAAAATTTTATTCCTTCGGACTTAAAAATACGTTCTAATCTTTTTGACACTTCAACATCAGCAAGCGGGAGTATATTTGAAGCAAGTTCAACAACTGTTGTTTCAACTCCAAAATTATTAAATATCCTTGCCCATTCTGTTCCAATAGCACCTGAACCAACAATTACAATACTTCTAGGCAATTTTTTTAACTCTAAAATATCATCAGAGGACAACAAAAACTCATGGTCAAACTCTAAACCCTTGACAACTCTTGGAGAAGAACCAACAGCACAAATAATCTTTTCACAATTATAAACTTCTCCGCGTGCTTCAATTTCATTTTTTGAAAGAATTTTAGCCTCTGAATTTACAACAGTAATTTTCAAATTTTTAAAAGCAAGCTCAAGCCCTTTGCGTAAACGTTCAATAACGAAATTTTTACGTTCTGTTACCTTTTTATAATCTATGCTTATGCCTTGTGCATTTACCCCAAAATCCATACCGTTAAGAGCTTTTTTATACAATTCTGAAGAATGTAATATAGTTTTTGTTGGTATACAGCCTTTATTTAAACAGACCCCGCCAAGAAAATCTTTTTCAAACAGTATAACTTTCTTTCCTTGCTTTGCAGCCGCAAACGCAGCCGTATAACCAGCAGGCCCTCCACCTATTATCCCTATATTATATAATTCCATTACATATTCTCCTTTAAAGCTTTCGTCTATTCATTATGATATGAATATTATATTGTAATTCTAAATTTATTGCATCATATTCATGCAATAAAATATATCAAAAAGCTGGATTGCTTCGCTCCGCTCGCAAGGACAGAGAAACAGACACGCAAAAATTGTAAACAATATTTACCCCCGCTCGCAATGACAGGGAAGTTATGAGCAAACATGTCGTTGCGAGGAAGTCAAAAGATTGACTGACGAAGCAACCCAGCCTATAATACGACTATGAGTGAAGCAATACAATACTACGTTTATATATT
>CADCKD010000012.1 GCA_902801985.1 uncultured bacterium
ATAATGTTTTTACTTCTTTAATAGTTAAATGCCTATATTCACCAGATTTTAACCCGCTTAAATATAAGCGGGTTTTTATTAGGGGTAAATTAAGTGCTGATAATGGTTAGGGTTTTATACACATTATTGCGTAAAATAATATATTATATTACCTTGACTTTTAGGTTTTTACGGGTAATATTGTACTGTCATTATCACATGGGAGAAAAGAAATGTTAGAGAAAGTAGAAAAATTTCAGGTTTTATTATTAGGTTTGGTCCTTGCTATCGGCGGAATTTGTGCCACAAAAATTATTTCATCTTCTATATCAAAAGATGTTATCACCGTAACGGGTTCATATTCTCAAAATGTAGTATCTGACCGCGGTTCATACGAATTTGAGGTTAATGCAAGAGGAACTTCCAGAGCAGATGCTTATGCTACTTTGAAAAAACAAAGACCACAAGTCATCGCATTTTTAAAATCACAAGGTTTTAAAGAAGAAGACATTGAGGAAAAATATATTAACGGCTACAACATATATGAAATAACTTACAACGGCGTTTCCACAAACAAAATTGTAGGGTTCAATGCAAGCCAACAGTACGTTGTTAAGTCAGATGATGTAAATAAAATCAAAAAATTATCAACTGATATCAACTCCTTAACTGAACAAGGAATTGATGTAAGCGGATATGCTCCATCATATTTTTATTCAAAACTATCTGATTTAAAGGTTGAAATGCTTGAAAAAGCTACAAAAGATGCAAAGCAAAGGGCATCTGCAATGTTAAAAGCAACACACAATCAGGTTGGCAAAATTCAATCACTTCAAATGGGTGTATTCCAAATTACACCTGAAAATTCTAATGATGTTTCAGATTCAGGTATCAGCGATACAGCTTCTATCAATAAAAAAGTTACATCAGTTGCAAACGTAACATTTAGAATTAAATAACAACATCCAGAAGATTACCGTTATTAGATATAAAATCCTGTATAAAAGCTTCTTTTTGAGATTTATCCTGCAAAGAACGCAGGTTTTCCAAAATCGGGGCAAGTACAGGATTTTTTAACTCAATTTCCTTAGCAAGAATTGCTGCACGCCCTTGATAACCGTACTTACCAGGGAATTTTTTTTCAATAGAAGTACACAATCTCTTAGCTTCAGGATACACTTGAATACATAATGCTGATTTTAGAAATTCTGATGCGGGAATTTTTTGGCCAAACGATATATTATTCATATGCATATTAAAACATAACAAATTTTTTTTTGCTAAAATGACTTTATGAGTTTGCTTTTTGACTATGATAAATCGTACAAAACTGTTATCGGAACAGATGAAGCAGGCAGAGGCCCTGCTGCGGGCGGAGTTTTTGCCGCATGCGTATATTTTCCTGAAATAACAGAAGGGCTGATAAAAGATTTGTCAAAGCTGAACGATTCTAAAAAACTCTCTAAAAAAATACGAGATGAGCTTTTTGATGTAATTAAAAACAACACAATAAACTCAATAATATGCACTGAAGTGGAAGAAATTGAAAAAATTAATATACTGAATTCTTCACTCAAAGCAATGAAAATATCTTGTGAAAACGTCATAAAAGAAGCAAAATTAACAGATTTTATTACACTTGTTGACGGCAACAAACTCATAAAAAATTATACATACCCCCAAAAATTTGTCATAAAAGGAGATGCAACCTCTGCATCAATCGCCGCGGCGAGTATTTTGGCAAAAGTTACCCGTGACAGATATATGGAAGAACTTGCGCAAGAATTCCCGCAATACAAATGGGATAAAAACGCAGGTTACTTAACAAAAGAGCACCTTGAAGCTATCGACAAATACGGACTATGCAAATACCACAGACCGTCATTTTTGAAAAAACATTTTGAAAAACAAAAACAATTGACACTGTTTTAAATTCGCAGAGCTTAATTTTATTTTTCATTAGTTTAACATTTATTTACAAATCATAAATAATTTTTAAAGTTTTGCTCCGAGTCAACCGATAACAAATTTGTAATCAGTTAATTATGGAGTAACCCCACAATGATAAAGAAGATAACAACACCATCCACTAATAGATGCGAAAGTGTTGAATTAATATTAAGAGGAGCTAAAAAACGCAGAACTTTAGCATACGCAAATGCAGCTGAAGTAAATTCCGCATCAGGAATTAAAGCAAATCTGCGTGCTGTGAAGTAAATAATTTACTAAGGAGTATAAAAGCTAATAAGAAGAGAGTTATATTATAAACCGGCCCTAAAAAGCCGGATTTTTATTGGGGTAAATGTACGCTGCCAAAGGTTGCGCCATGTTCTTCTATGGTTGCGTACGGGGGTAAATGTTGTTTATGTTTTTGCGTATCTGTTCCTCATGTCATTGCGAGCGGTAGCGAAGCAATCCAGCCGTTTATTAATTTATTATCATATACCTTATACGTCATCCTGAGCAAAGCGAAGGATCTTCTTTTTATAGATTCTTCGGACTTTGTCCTCTGAATGACGGTGCAACAAATGCTTTGCCAAAAGAATTATAATATAGGCAATATTTAAGCCAATTTATCTAAAATAAACTTACCTATTTTACCTTCTCTAAAATCACGCAAAATATAAACGGAAGTTCTTTCTCTGTCGGTGCTGCCGCCTGTTAACAACCAATTACGTTCAATAGAGATATTATCTATATTAAGCTCCAAATCTTCCGGAAGCTTGTAAAATTCCCTAAAAATCTTCTGTTGATTATCGTCCAAGATATTTAACAATTCTTGTGCGACAATCTCATTTGAATACGCATTTTCGCTTACAGAATTAACAAAAGCCAATTTTTTTGCGATTTCTTGATCCTCTTGTTTCATCGGAATAATCCCCGGAGTATCCAAAAGCTCCAATTGCGGGTTAATTCTTACCCATTGCTGCTGCCTTGTAACACCGGCTTTTGCGCCTACCTTCGTTTTAGACGAGCGAGTAAGTTTATTGATAATACTGGATTTTCCAACATTAGGAAGACCGACAACCATTATCCTTGCAGGCCTGCGCAATAACCCTTTTGCCATAAGCGCCTGAATTCTCGGTTCTGAAAGCCGTATTGCTTCTTTTATAATTATATTTAAGTCCTTGTTACTTTTTGCACTCGTCGGAATAACAGTAACGCCAAGTTCTGAGTGCAAATACTTCACAAACTTATCTAACTCGTTTTTATCAACCAAATCCGATTTATTAATCAACAAAAATCTGGGTTTACTGTTAAGTAACCCAGATATATTGTTGTATCTGCTTGATAAAGGTATTCTCGCATCAAGAACTTCTATTACGGCATCCACTAAAGAAAGCTGCTCTTTCAGTTTCCTTTCGGCTTTTGCTATATGCCCCGGATACCAGTGAATATGAGTCTTATCTTTTTTCAATTTTTTCCTTAATACGAGTTGCCTTACCTGAACGTTCTCTTAGGTAATATAATTTAGAACGTCTAACATCACCATGTCTTAGAACTTCAATTCTATCGATTCTTGGAGAGTTGATTAAGAATACACGTTCTACACCAACACCTTGGAATACTTTTCTTACAGTGATTGTTTTGTTAAGACCTGAACCATGCATTTTGATAATTGTACCTTCAAATGCCTGAATTCTTTCTTTATTACCTTCTACGATTTTTACGAAAACTTTAACACTGTCACCTGCGCTGAAATTTGGCAAGTCTTTTGTTAAATATTCTTTTTCTAATGCATCAATAACAGGATTATTCATTTTTTGCTTTCCTTTATATTTCTAACTGCTACTTATTTTTTTAATTCCTTAACTTGCGCTATACAGACTTTTTCCACATTAAAATCCACGCAAGTGCACGTTTGCATTCTCGATAGTATAATAAAAAATTTTTATTTTCAAGTCGATATTTGCAGGATATTACCATTTGTTAATAATTAAAATTTTAATAGCAATTTTTTCTTTTAGAGTTTTTATTTTAATCGAGAATAGTTATAGGAGCCACAAAATAATGAACAATGTACAAAATACCCCGATCAATTTCACTGCAAAACTTGATGTTAGACAAATCAAATATAACAAAGAGCGTTGGGAAAATATCGCCAAGATTTTTGAAATGAACACAAAAAAAATAAATGATGAATTCGAACTTTCCGAACGCAGCAGTTATCCTCTTAATTATCCTCCCTCATTACACTTAGACGCATACACATCTCGAGAACAAAAATCAATTAATGAACATTGTGCAGACACTTTTGGCGAACATATGAAAAGTTTTTATGAAAATTCAGACGAAACTATCGCCAAAAAACTTGAAAAATTACTAAGAATTTTTAGAAGAGAAGACAAAGATAAAGAAATTGCAAGAAATTTCTTCTCCGAAATTCAAAAAAATGACAAACATAATAATGCAACCGGATTTAATGAAAAATTTTGGGATGTTATTACAGAAAAACTTGAAGTAGACACAAGATTATCTCTCGATAGAGATTCTGTCCTTAAAAGATTTAATGTTTACTAAAATATTTACAAAATCCCGTACTAAATACGGGATTTTTTATGGTATATTTTAATTATGAGCGGCGATTATAAAAAATTATTGAATAAGAAAAAGAAAAAATATTGTGACCCAAAAACAATGGGGGTCAATATTGATAAAAACGAGTATTATGAAATCATTTTGTCAAATTCTGCACATCCTGAACAAATAACGAACAAGAAATAGAATAATATCTTTTGAGAAAATTTTTCATGACCACTTTACATTTTTTTACCGTTATATTATAATGCTACTGATGTTGGTTAACTCGTAGTAAAAAAAGAAAAGAGGAAGTACAAAAATGAAAAAATTATTAGCTGGCTTATTAGTCGCAGGTATGCTTTCAATTACTACATCTCCTGTATTAGCTTATGCAGGTATCAACGATGTTGATGCTAACTACTGGGCTCAAACAGAAATTGCTAGTGTTGTAAGCGATTCAGTTATGTTTTTAAACAATGGTAAATTCAACCCTGAACAAAAAATTTCAAGAGTTGATTTCGTTACAGCTTTATTAAAAGTTTTAGGTCAAAGCAATGCACCTGTAGTATCAGATGTTGCATTCTCTGACGTTGCTAAATCCGGTGCAGATCACGATGCAATCGTTAGATCTCAACAAATCGGTTTAGTTTATGGTTATCCGGATGGAACTTTCAGACCTCAAGGTAACATCTTGAGAGATGAAGCTCAATCAGTTATGAGCCACATCACTATCGATGGTACAGTAAATCCTGATATCGTTGCTAGATACTCAGATGCAGCTAAAGTTCCTGCATGGGCTAAAAATGTTTACGCTAAAACATTATCTTATGGTATTTACGTAAATCATCCAAATGAAAATGAATTAAGACCAACTGAAGATTTAACTAGAGCTGAAGCTGCTGTATTATTATACAGATTAAGCAAAAAATTAGATTTAGTTAAAGCTCAATACAAAGGTGCTGAAACTGTTTTAGGTACTGAACACCTTAACGTTACTAAAAAAGCTCCAAGCAATGAAGTAACAGTTACAAATATGAGAAATATCGTTAGAGAAGGTAACGTATTAGAAATGGAATACACAGATTTATTCAAATCTAAACTAGCTTCTGCTGGTGATACAGTTACATTCACTAACCCTGAAGATATCGTAACAGAAGAAGGAACAGTTGTATTCCCAGCTGGAACTACTTTCTACGGTACAGTTCTTGATGTTCAAGACCCACAATGGTTCAACAAAAATGCTAGAGTTTATACTCAAATCACAAAAGCTGTTCTTCCTAACGGTGTAACAGCTGATATGAACGCTAAACCATTCTACAAAGATTATGCTTTGAAAGAAGGTCCTTGGATGACAGCTGGTAAAGTTGCTCTTTACACAGTTGGTGGTTCAGCAGTAGGTACCGGTGCAGGTGTTGGATTCTCATTCATTCCTGATCCTGACAAAGTAGGTACTGGTGTTGCTATCGGTACTCCTGTTGGTGCAGGCGTTGGTTTAATCACAGGTTTCGTAACTCCTGGTTTGAACTACGTTGCTCACGAAGGTGAAGAAATCCAAGTTATCTTATTAGATGACGCTAGCGTTGCTAAGTAGTCTTTAATAAATAATAGAGATATAAAACAGACTTTGAGAATTTCTCAGAGTCTGTTTTTATATTAATCATAAATAATTAAAATGATACAAAAATGCCGTAATTAAAAATTACGGCGAGTAAAAGGATAAACAAACACGAGAAATTCTGTATATCTATGAAATATAACATGCCAATAATTCTTGGCCGGACTCTTTCATTTTACGCAAAGCGCGAAGTTCGGTTTGCCTGATGCACTCTTTTGTAACGCCATAAAGATTACCGATTTCTTCAAGAGTATATTTTTCACTGTCTCCAAGCCCGAAACGCATTTTAACAACTTCTTGCTCTCTATCTTTTAATGTTGAAATAACATTATTGATATCATTTTTTAATGATTGATACTCAATATTTTCAGATACCAAAGTTTTTTCATCCGCTAATATATCAGCCACATTTAACTCTTTGCCATCATTTTTTTCGATACCATTTTCAATAGAAACAGTTTTTGTATACGCAGATAAAAACATTTCTATCTTATCAGGAGAAATTTTCATTTTTTTAGCTACATCTTCCAGTTTTACATTTGAATTCGATTCTTGCTCCATTCCTGATTTTAATTTTGAGTATTTTGACAATGTTTCCTGAATATATACAGGAATTTTCATGCAGTGTGATTGTTCTGAAATAGCCTTGAACATTGCTTGTTTAATCCACCAGCCTGCATATGTGGAAAATTTAAATCCAAGTTTGTAATTAAATTTGTCAACCGCAGCCATTAGCCCTAAATTACCCTCTTGAATTAAATCTACAAACGGCAACCCTGACATATGAATTGTTTTTCTTGCAATAGTAATTACGAGTCTCAAATTTGCTTGAATAAGCTTTTGTTTTGCTTCCAAATCACCCTGTTCAATTTTTTGTGCAAGCTCTCTTTCTTCTTCAACTGTCAATTGCGGGTAAGCCATGATTTCACGAAGATAAGTATTTAACTCATCATTCTCATCTCTTGGAACACTTCTTCTTTCTACTCCGGCATAATTGGTCTTTAATTCTACAATTCTTTCTACATTGCTCATAATTAAACTCCTCTTATTATCACAGCATAAATCTTGCGGTCTTATCAGTCCGCATGGGGAAGGGTAAACACGATTTCTTATGGGGTATATACTTAGTATATACTATCGTATATAATTTTGCAAGTCATGTGTTAAGTTTTGTTAAAACACATAGAGAAAAATGCCCATTTTACAACATTTGAATATTGTTCATACTATAATGAGTTTGGGGTAAGGAGAAAGATATGAAATTATTTAAGAATATAAATTTTACAAATGTTGTTATTATAACATTATTAATATTGTCTTTGTTGATAAATGTATATTGCGCATACAATACATATAAAGTAGAGCGAATTCTTTCAATCGCAATTGGAGGACAACCGGCAGCAAAACCTCAAAAAAGACCGTCAGATTATAAAATCGGTATGGATTACGAAAAAGCCGTAAAATCAGAAAAGCCTATGATGCTTCTATTTTACGCAGATTGGTGTCATTTTTGTATAGATTTTATGCCAAAATATGAGGCGCTATATAAAGAATACAAAAACAAATATAATTTTGTAAAAATTAATGTAGAAGATCCACAACATGCTGCAGAAGTTGAAAAATACGCAATTACCGGTTTCCCTTCAGTATTTTTAGTAAACACTCAAAAAGATACACATATCCAACTTGATAATAGTACATTTGGGGAAATCAAAAATTTGGAAAAGAATTTAGAAGATTTTTATAAGGAAAATGTCAAATAAAATTAGAGTCATGTATTAACAATTTAATACATGACTTTTATTTAATGAATGATTTGTTATAATGTTAATGTTCTGCATTAGAAAGGGGTAAAATATAGAGAATAACAGGGGTTTAGAATTGTTAAAATTTGTTTACATTTTAATAAAAAACTAGCAATTTTTTTTCTTTTTAAGACTCTATATATATGGAAGGTGTGTAAGTATATGAAAGTAGACAACATTCAGAATTATTATTTAGGGGCTATGAGTTCAACTCCAACAAGGAGTTTAATGAATAATACTGCCAGCACGGTATCATATTCTTCAGCTCCTGCTTTTACAGGTAGCAAAATTAGCCTTATTGACAAACTTTTCCCTTTGAAAATCAGCAAAACAACAAAGGAATTGCTAGAGTATTTTCCTAAGGGTGAAAGAAAGGCATACGAGTGGATGAACCGACTCGGAGATTGGGCAAAAGGCGAAGCTGCAGGTATTGGTATTACCGCAATTGGTACAGGGTTGGTTGCTCCTTGGCCTATCGCATTTAACCCAATTGTAAACCACAAGCTCAAAAAAGAGAATGCAACACCTGAACAAATAGAAGAAAAACATAAAACACAAAAATACAGTGCTTGGCGTCAACCGGTTTCTGCAGTATTAGCTGTATTTTTCCAATTAGGAGTTCAAAAACCGATTGAAAACGCATTAAAATATATGACTAACAACCCTGATACAAAATTTGAAGGAGTCTTTAACCAAGCATTTTTAAATGACGAAAAATATCTCGAAAATGTTGTTAAAAAAGAATTAAAAACAAAAGATAAAAATAAAATTAAAGAAGAAGTTGCAAAACGACTTGATAAACAAATTTCAGATGTAATTAACGCAATTAAAGGGGCTAAAGATACGGATACTGAAATTAAAGTCGGTAAGCACGTTCTTCCGACAGATGCCCTAGCTCAAGCGTTAAATAACCAAATAGAAAAATATATTACATTTGCTGAAAAGTTAAAGAAAAGTGAAGACAAAAATGTATACAAAAATGTTTCATTCTACGTAACAAGAGCAAAAGAATTAGTTGAAAATGAAAGTATTTTGAAATCACTTCTATCCCCTGAGAAATTGGAATCAGGTATCAAAAAATATCCAAAAATGGATAGACCAAATGCTATAAGAGCATATATAGCAGATGCGAAAAAGATGTACGAAGGCAAAAATAGCGGTATGGTTCACATTCTTGATCACATTTTGAATAAGCAAGATAGTGTAATCGAAAGCAGCTGCGAAAGAAACTTAGATCGTATCAAAAAAGTAAAAGAACTTTGCGGCGGCACATTCGATATGGATGAGTATTACAACTATCTAAAAAGAAGAAATCAACTTGTAGATGATAGAATCGTTGAACTTAAAAACTTATTAACAACACCGGAAGAATGGAAAACTGCAAAACCGATTGATCTTAAAACAAAACTGGGAAAAATTGCAGATATTTGCCATTATGACAGAACTGATAAAGAATTACACAATCTCTTTAAGGATAAAGGTGTATTCCTTGCAAATAAAACAGACCTGGTTAAGAAAGTTTTTGATGATGTAGTAAGAAAAGGCTACAGAGAAGTTGTTTCTAATCAATATAAGATCTTCTCACAAATAACTAAAGCAAGTGTCGCTTCATTCATAATGTTGCCAATCACTTGTACAGCACTAAACTGGGTATACCCAAGATTTATGGAAATTGTTTGCCCAAGTTTGGCCGGAGCAAAAAATAAAGCCCCTCAAGTTGAGCAAAAGGACGGAGGTGATAAATAATGGCAGGATCAATTACAAAAGTAATGGGAAACGCATTCTCACGTCCACTTAACTCTTTAGTTAAATCCAAATTTTATGAAAAACGTGTTAAAGATAAAATTAACCTTAAAACATTTGACAATGCAGTAGCACTTTTAACATTAGGTTCCATCGTTGTAAAAGACGGTCTTGGTTGCATAATGTATGTTGAACAAAGTAAACATAATAAAAGAATTCCTGAAGAAAGAAGAAACTTCGTATGGAAACTTGATGCTGTCAACGGCGGTTTGATGATTGCATTCCAAATTTTATTCTTCCTCGGAATGAGAAAATTTAACGACAAATTATTTGGTAAATTATTCAAATCATTTAAACCTCAACATATAGAATCTGTTAACGAAGCAAGACGTGTCGCAGACAAAGCAGCTAACAAAGTTCCAAGAACAAAAAATGAATTAAATGCTGAAGTTTTAACCGCTAAAAGTGCAGGGTTGTCAATCTTCCGCTCAGTATCAGAACTTGTAGCATCCACAATCCTCGCAAAACGTGTTGTAGTTCCTTTCATTGCAACTTATTTAACAGATAAGTTAGAAAGCAAACACAATAATAAAAATAGTGTTCAACCTGCAATGACCGGTACAAAACCTCAAGAAGAATCTAAAGAACAAACTCCTGAAATAGGTTCCAAATTGGATGTAACATCTACGCAGTCAGGAACAACAAACCTACTTGAAAAATACAAACAACAAAATGCATAGATAGACAAAAAAAGGAATCTTTAAAAAGATTCCTTTTTTATTGCTTAATTTCTTCAATTAACTTTTTTATATGATTTTTAACCGCTGGCGTAATAATTAAATCAGGTTCAGCCATCGCAAAATCATCCAGCACTGTTATAGCTTTCTTTTTGTTGCCTGTTTGTTCCTCCAACAGTGCTACCATCACTTTTAACACAGGATTCTTTGCAGAATCAATGCGATATTGCGCTAATTTTTCTTGAGTCATTCCGAGCTGCTCATAGCATTTTGCCAAGTTCATATAATATTCAAAATTCAAACTATACTGAGTTATTGCGTTTTCAAAACAATCAAGAGCGAGCTCCGGATAACCTATTATTAAATAAGTTTTTCCTAAATTATTAAAATAAACAGCTGTTGCTTGAGTTTTCGGATTTAGGCTTATAGCAATTTTGAATTCCTGAATTGCAGCATAATAACATTTTTCTTCCAAATACATAATCCCTTTATTGTTATGGTCATACGCATTTTTTTCAGGGTCAATAGTATATGTCACAATAGTCCCGGGTTTTGCAAACACTGGGAGCGACACTGCTGCTAATAAAATTGTTATTAAAAACTTTTTCATATATTTCCTATTTAATAATTATTATAAATTATTCAATATTATATCAGATTTATTTCCATACCTTCGTATGAAAGATGAACATTTGGGTAATTTGAATTACTCAATTCCTGTATATCATTTAATTTGTCATCGTCATACCCGGGATCATAATGGAAAAACACCAACTGCTTTGCTTTAGCCATTTTCATTGACTCAATCGCCATATCGAACGTTGAATGACCATAACCTTGTTTTGGAGAATGAGAGTTCAAATAATCCTCTGTTGTATATTGAGAATCATGTATTAAAACATCACAATCTTTGGCAAAGTTAACAAAATTCTTATCACCGCCAAAATAGGATTCTTTGTCTGTTGCATAAACAAGCGATTTTCCCTTATAAGATATTTTATAAATCATTACACCTTCTTGCGGGTGAACATAAGATTTATAAAAAGTAATTAAAACATCTTCATCCTCGCAAACAATATCTTTTGCTAAGCCAAGCATTGGTTTTTGGTTAGGTTTCAATAATATTGCACATTCATCATTTATATTATGAATATTACATTCGCAAGCAATATCACCAAGATCTAAAGGAAAAGTCCTGCCAAAAACTAACGTTTTTAATTCTTCTGACAAATCAGAACCTTCTGCCCCCGGTCCATATATATCTAAAATTGTTGATTTTAAATGCATTGGTTTGAAAAATGTTAAACCCAGAAGGTGATCCTGATGAATATGAGAAATCAAAATCAAAGCTTTAATAGGAGTTCTTTCTTCAACTTTAAGTCCGGAAGAAATATATTTCTCCATTAGCTCATCACCGCATGAAACAATACCCGTTCCTGCATCAAGAATTATCAAATGCCCTCCGACATTTACCTCAACACAAGAAGTATTGCCGCCATATTTTAAAAATCTTTTATCTGCGACAGGAAAACTTCCTCTTACACCTCTAAATTTTACTTTAAAATCAGTCATATTATATCCTTTTTATATTATTTCACTATTTCATAAACTCCGGTTTGATCATGACGTTCTCCGGAATATATTGACGATACCAAAACCAAAAGTTTTGCCATTTTTTGAATTGTTTTTTCTCTTGTTTCATGCCAGCCAAATTCAAAAACAACCCTGTCTTTGTAATTTGTGACATTTACACTTCTAAAGGCATCCGGATACGAAACAAGCGCCGGAGTATTTACATACAAAACATTGTCTCTTTGAGTAATTTTTGCTGCATGATAATGTCCTTGGAACACCCCGATAGGATTTTTATAACTTTCTATAAGCGACATTATCGCAGTAGAATTTCTAAGTCTGTGGCTTGGGCTCGGAAATGGTTCAACTAACGGGACATGCATAAATATTAAAACCGTGTCACCCTTCGCCTTATCTAATTCTTTCTTTAACCATTTATACTGCTCATCATTCACATATCCTTGAGTAGTAACTTCATTAGTAATAATATTATCTAAAACTATTATTCTATAACCTTTTTTAGGTACAAACGAATAGTATGGTAATTCAAATTTGTAATTCGGATTAGATTTTTTCAACATACTCATAAATAAATCCGTATCCAAATATCCGCCAACACATCTGTCATGGTTTCCGAATGCAAAATACCAAGGATAATTGAGTTTTTCCATATATGGCAATACCGCTTTTAATTCTTTTTCGAACGGTTTGTCAATTAAATCTCCTGTTACCATAACAAAATCAATGTTTTTCATTTCATTAATTTGATTAATTGCGTCATCCAAAAGTTTCGGAGATTCTCCGGTCATTTTATATGTAGTATTTGCACCATTTTCGAGAAAATGAACATCACTCAAATGAACAAATTTCAAACTGGCAGAAGTACTGCATGCCTGAAGTCCCCAAAGCATAGCAAAAGTAAGCCCAATAGTAATAAAAGTATTGTACAACCCTTTAAAAAATCTGTTTGATTTTTTCTTCTTATTACTCAAATATCGCTTCATTTTGCCTGTTTTCCAATATTGCCTTTATTTCATTATATCTTGCTTCAAGATATTCGTCATCATTAGACAGTAGGATAGCTTTATCAAAATCATTTAAAGCTGCAAAATAATCACCGAGTGCATAATCGCACAATCCCATATATTCATATATTTTAGAAGTCTGTATATCTTTTAAAACATTCTTAAAAATATCCTTAGCTTCCTGATAGGAACCTTGTTTATACAAAATTTTTGCTTTATCGAACTGATATTCAGGTGTATCGTTTATAGTTATTGCAACGGCATTATCACGTTTTGCCTGAGCAATCATACCAAGAGCAAACTCAGCACGGGATTTAATCGCATAAGCAAGATCGTCATTTGGATTTGAAGTAAGGTATTTATCCAACGGATTTAAAGCCGCCTCATACTTGCCCATTTCATATAAAACAATTGCATTACCCAAATATGCAGGAGCAAAATCTGACCTTGCAGAAGACGATGCATTATACGCATCAAGAGCATGCTGAAAATCATTCTTTGTGCGATAGAAATTACCTAAATAATAATATGCCAAATATGCATTTTGCCCTTTTGTTCCTTCAAATAATGCGTTAATCTCTGCCTGCTCATCACCGACTCTTTTATATTCCATAGCTTTTTTTATATATGGATTGACATTTTCAACAAAAGAAGACTTATCCCCCGAAAGAACATGCGACAAACCTCTTTTTAGGTCATACGCTCTTTGGTTATTAGGATTTAGGGATATAATCTTATCCAAATATTCAATAGCAGAATTATAATCACCTACAACACAATAGTTTGCAACAATATCGAAATAATCATCCTCAATTTCATTTGAAAATACAGGACTAATATTGCAGATTGCAAGAATTAAGATAGTTGATAAAATAATTTTCTTCATAGCAAAATTATACCATAAATTCATTATGAAAACAGCAAATAAAAAAAGAGTTGCAGGTTAATTGAAAACTAACAACAACTTTTTATTTTACAAAAAATTATTTTCGAGTAAAATATTGGTGTGTATTTTACAGAAAGGAGAAAGCTAAATGAAAAAGGTTTTATTATCTTTGTTTATCGCAATAGCTGTTGCAATTCCTGCATCTGCAGCGACAACAACGTATTCTTCAGCTGCAAGAGTTCAGGAAGTTGGGGAAAAATTATTAACATCAAACGGTATACCAAAGACAAATGTACAATTCATGGTTGTATCAGATACTCCGAACAACTCTGAATTTGTTAACAACAAAGTTATCAATGTATCAAGTGCTGAACTTGCATTTGCAGGTAATGACAATGAAACAGCAGCCGTTGTAGCAACAGAAATCGGACATATTATTATGGGACACGGTTCAAAAAACAAAGTCATATCAATGTTAACAACACCTACAACAACAGAAGTTCAAACAAATGCAGCTGTTCAAACATTTGCATCTAACTATAAAACAACAAAACAAGACAAAGAAGCAGACTTGGTTGCAGTTAATTTAATGGTAAATGCAGGCTACAATCCACTTGCATTGATTGTTGTTTTGACAAAACAAACAGGAACATACTGGGATACATTAGCAGGACGTCCTGCTAACGCAGAAAAAGCTATGAATGTATATGATTACATTAGCTATGTATATCCTAACAAATTAAAAGTAGGTTACGGATGTAATGAATACAGAAACTTCTTATTGTACGCAGATAACCAAGTATCTTTAAGAAAAGAAAACAAAAAACTTACAAAATTGTATAACAAAACATATACAAAAGCTAAGAAGAAAACCGCAAACAATATTACAAAATTCAAAACTCGCGGTGGTATCAGCGGATGGGACGCAGTATACGGATTATTAAACACTCCGATCCCAACAACAACTAAATAAGTTTAACACTTATTATAAAAAAGCGGGTCTTAAAGACTCGCTTTTTTATTTGATAAATTTTTCTAACTTTGTAAACACAAACGGATAACCCGCAGTAAGAATAAAACCTGTTAAAAATAGAGCAAAGAATGTATAGGAATAATTATACATATCAGCAAAAAATATTTGAATAACAGGTAGCAAGATCAATGCCAAAACAACACCTGCAATTGCTCTGATTACACGACATTTATCCGACGCAGCCTTAGGATCAAAAGGGAAAAACCTCGCACAAATACATATTCCGTTCATAGCTCCTGCAATCCAACCGGAATAAACTATTGTATTGTAAATTCCTCGTGCAGGATTTACCAACAGTTTACCGTTTAAATAATCTTGCGGATAATTTTTGGTAAATACATATACCATGAATAAAACAATTAAAATATTCACAAAAACTAACAAATACAAATATCTATCTCTATTTTCTTCACACCAATTTATTAAAGAGTTTATGACAAACATCAAAACCGCACCAATTAACAACCCTCCGATGATATCCTGCGGAGTGTGAACACCAAGATAATTCCTTGAAAATCCAACGAAAAGTATAGCAAGTACCAGCAAAATACACAATATTTTGTGTCTTTTTGCGCAAAGAAAAGCCATACCACCCCAACTTGTCACAGCCATTGAAGTGTGACCGCTTGGGAAAGAATACCCGCCGGCGTTCCCAAATGCAGATCGGACAGGATGAATTTTATCACTTAAAACCCAAGGCCTATAAACACAAGCTACCATTTTTAAAAATTGCGAAATTAAAAGCCCGAAAGAATTTAATGAAAATAAATAAACACCGGCCCTAAAATCAAAACACCAATATATCATGCACATAACAAGCATTGGGATAAACATTTCGCCAAATCTTGTAACCCACATAAAAACCTCATCAAATATCGGACTCAAATGCATTCTAATATTCTGCAAATAAATCAAATAATCAATTTGAGGATTTAACCAACTTTCATTTGATAAAAATTCCAACATAATATTATTTAATCATTAATTCATAATTAAAACAATATTTTAAGCTATGTAAGAAATCTTATTATCTTTAATTTCTTGCGCCAACATTTGTGCCGCAGCTTTTTCTTGAGCAGCAGCGAGTTGATACAACGTCTCATTTTGGATTTTTTGAACAGCAAATTGTTTATCAGCTTCTGCAAGCATTGACATATTTGCCATAGGGTTTCCCATAAATGACGGAAGATTTCTGCACATATTCATCATGCGCATATTATTTTGCATCATGTTCCACTGAGCATTATGCATTTGAGAAGTTGCATTTAACCGTGCCATAAGCGAAACTAACATAATAATCACCCCACTACTTTTCTTACTACTTATGTAGTATAACATATAAATTAATTTCCCGCAAGTTACATAAAATAATTTATTAATATAACGTAATAAAAATTCCTCAACCCAGATATAAAAAGCCTAGGCTAAATGTGTTAGGCTCTTTTATGACAGCGGCAAGGAGAATTGTCCTACTATCATCTCTGCCAAAATTAAAGGAGCCATAACAGGCTCCTTTAATTTTGGCGGCGGTAAGGGGAATTGTCTTGCTGCGCTCGCATACGACGTGACTCAGCTTGAGCCTTATATGTCCTGCGGACAGCCCATTAATAAGGCTCAAGGCTTCGCACTTGGCTCGCTTGCGTTGAACCTCCTTGACAAGGCTTACGCCTCGTAGGGGTTCTCAAAGTCCTACTATCATCTCTGCCAAAATTAAAGGAGCCATATAACAGGCTCCTTTAATTTTGGCGGCGGTAAGGGGAATTGAACCCCTGTTTGCAGAATGAGAATCTGCCGTCCTAACCACTAGACGATACCGCTATATTAGTTTGTGTTTACATTATATAACTTGAAAGAACTTTAGCAAGTACAATTTTTCATATATAATAAATACAAGAGGGATATATTATGGAAAAGAATAAAAAAGGTTATATAGGTATTGCACAGATAAACCCGACAACAGGCGATATTGAACACAACTCTTTAAAAATTAAAAATTTTATAGAGCAAGCACAAAAAATGAATCTTGATCTAGTCGTGTTTCCGGAACTTTGTATAGTCGGTCATCCCCTATTGGACATAACAGACAGGTACCCTTTTATACTTGAAGAAAGTATGAAATGGCTTGAAGAGCTTGCCAAAATCACCAAATCAACAACCGCAGTTGTAGGTTTTGCTGAACCTGCAGGAGGGGCAAAATACCACAGTTCAGTTGCGATAATGGCAAATGGTAAAATACAAAAAATTATAAGAAAAATATCTCCTAAACAAACACCTCTATTTAATGATATTAAATATTTTGAACCTGCACAAACTAAAGAGGAAAACATAATCGAAATAAACGAAATTAAATACAGTATTTGCATTGGCGAAGACATAAATACCAATTTACCTCAAAAAACAGACATAATAATAAACTGTAATGCCTTGTCTTCTCAATCTGACAATGATTTTTCACAAATTGCAACCAAATATAACACCCCGATTATAACCGTCAACCAAGTTGGAACAACCGATAATATAACATTTGAAGGTTCTTCTAAAGTTTTTGATAAAAACGGCAAGCTGATTGCAAGAGCAAAATCATTTGAAGAACAACTTCTTGTAGTAAATCCACTCCAAGAAATTGGTGAAATATATCCTGAAACACACAATACAAATATTCATCATGAATCCTTTTCACTTGATTATGAATTCGACATGGAACGAACATACAAAACAATTATTCAAGGTATAAAAGATTATTTTAATAAAAATGGGTTGAAACGTGCGGTTTTGGGGCTTTCAGGCGGGTTAGATTCAACTGTTTGTGCTGTTTTATTAACAGATGCACTGGGTGCAGAAAATGTCTACGGCGTGAGCATGCCATCTAAAATCACAAGTAATGAAAGCAAAAGTGATGCAGAACAACTCGCTAACAATCTAGACATAAATTATACGCAAACACCAATCATAGATATGTTTGAAACCACAAATAACTGTTTCCAAAAGCTTTTCACAACCGTTGAAAAAAATTGGAAAGACAGATACCAAAAATCTTTTACCCCAGACAATATTCAAGCACGCTCAAGAGCAATGATTCTATGGGGAATTAGTAATGAATTCCCAAGCACTATACCTATTGCAACTTCCGATAAATCAGAAGCATACATGGGTTATGCAACAATAAACGGCGATATGTCCGGCGGATTTGCACCAATAGCGGATATAACCAAGACAAAACTCTTTGCGCTTGCAAGATGGTTAAACAAAAATCGCCCAACTAAAAACGCCATCCCTGAAAGTATTATACTAAAACGTCCCGGAGCAGAACTTGCAATTGACCCTAAAACGGGAAAACCGCTTATTGCAGAAGATGCCTTGATGCCTTATGAATTCTTAGATGAGGCCATTTGGAGAATTGAAAATAAAAAAGAAAATTATAAAGATATGATAAATTCAAAATTCCTATATGAAACCACCCATCAAGTATCAAAAGAACAAAAAAAAGAATGGTTAGACAAATTCTACAAACGTATGGCAGGAGCTCTGTACAAAAAATCAATTATGCCACCGTATGTAATTGTAGATACAACCTCACCATGCACAATACCAATATCTTCAAAAATAAATTACAAAGGTCATAGCACAGAAGAAATTCAGAATATAATTAAAACCAATTTAAATTAATGCCTTTCCTTATATTCAATATCGTAACCTATGATATCCAGAATTTCTTTTACTTCACAAAACGGAATTTTTCCGCGAGTAAGTTTATTAGAAAGACTCTTTAATGAGGTTTTTTGACCTCGTTCGCTTAAAATTGCCGCAAGTTTTGTCATTGTCATAGCCCTTTTGGCAAGCAGCATTTTTATATCTTCTCTTATACCCATAAAAATATTTTATAATTATCTATATATATTGACAATTTTCCACTAAAATAATATAATAATCTATGTATACATAGATTATTATAAATAAACGGAGATAGTTATGAATAATAAAAATCTCAAGAAAAAAAATGTTACAGATAAAATTTATGAAATAGAAAATTATATAAATACAGAAAAAATATGGCTGGAAATTGCATTATGCATTTTAGATAATGAAAATGAAAACTATTTTTCACAACTATGTTTAATACTTAATATCATGAATGAAAATAATCAAAAATTATACAACAACTACGAAGATCTGATTGAAAATATAAATTCAGTATAAATATTAAGTTTGTAACAAAAAAAATAATATTTGAAAATAGGAAAATTTTTTAAACTTTATATATGTGTCCAAGGAAGATTGATTATGATGATGAGCGGTAAGATAGATGCAATTCAACAACAGTATATGTACACGGTACAACCGGTAAAACTGTTTGGCGATGAAAAACAAAATCAGACACGAAAAAGTTCATTTGATGTATATTCTCAAATGAACTCTAAATCTGATTATAATCCGCTGCATCCAAACGTCAAAAGCCCAACAATGGCTAAAAACCTTGACATTATGTGCTAAATTAACCTAAGCAATATAATTTTTGACCTAACACGTCGTTACGTGTTTCCGGAGAGCGTTCATAAGGTGCAGCAGCTTCAATTCTTGCAGCTAAACCTCTTGTATTTTGAATAGGATTTGTGCTGCCGAATGCAGAAGCCTTAGCACGACCGGATTCAACTCCCACAGGTCTTGCTGCCGGTAATTGATTAAAGCCTAATAATTTTGTTACATTAATTCCCATAATTATCCCTAATTTTTCCCTTTATATATTAATAAAGTAAATTAGTGATAAAAAATTGCCTAAATTATCCGAAATATTAAGAAATATTAAGCTAGATTTATAAAATAAAGAAATTATTGCTGTAATCGGGTTTGAAATACTGTTTTCTGAACCCAAAAGTTTGATCAAGATAATATTCATTTTCTTCTTTTTTATCTCTAAACTTTCTCAAACCTATTGCAGGAACTTCATCTTTAATAAAAAATTTTAATAAATCCATATATAAACTCCTTCCTTAATTTTTTTTGTGTATAATGTTCTTAATGACATTAGCGCAAAAGTCAAAAGGAGAAATAAAATGGCAGAATTAGTAACAAAAGATATGAACATCATTGAAATCGCACAAAAACACCCTGAAAGTATTGAAATTTTTCACAAATATGGTTTAGGATGCTTAGGTTGTGCAGCTGCAAGATTTGAAAATCTTGAAGCAGGTGCTAAAGTTCACGGATTTGATGTTGATGCTATGGTAAATGATATCAACGCAGCTATTGAAGCGGCTGAATAGTTAAATTTATAGCAATAAAAAAGTAGGTTTTCTTTATGAAAACCTACTTTTTTTATTAATTATAATTTACACTGCATTATTTAAAAAACCTGCCATTGTTGGTTTGCTTGAAGGTACAAGCGGAGCTTGTTGAGCCTGTCTTATTGTCATTTCAGATTTATCTTTTGCACGAGCATTTTCTGTCATTTTTTTACAATATTTTGTTAACCAGATGATTAAACTTGGTACCAAAACTAATGTAGATAAGAAATCAAAGAAACTGTTACATGTTTTTGCTGCTCGCAATAAACCATTTTCACTTTCAAATAACTTATAGAATTTTTTCATCAAATCTGATTTATTGATATGAGCTTTATTAAGAGCTTGTTTAATCTCATCCGCAGATGCCTGTGCAAATGACTTGCCGTTGAAATCTTTTACAATATCATTTACAACAGATTTAACATTCTTATCTTTTGCCAATGCTTTTTTAACATTACCGCCACTTTGTTCAATAAACTCAACAAAACCGTTTACACCGTTTTTGTAATTTTCTATATTTGTATATTTTGATTCAAGCTGCTTACTTGATAAAACGCTATGTCTTTTATCTGCAGGATTTAGATAATCTAAAACTTTTTGTGCGAAGTTACGATTTTCCATATTCTTATGATTTAAAGCTAAACCTGTCATTTTGGTAAAGCCATCAGAGAACAGCCTTGCAAGAGCCTTTGCTCCAAATAACAAAGCCGTAAATGATGTCATATCACGAACCAAAATATCCTTATAATCATATTTATCTTGGGCATTGAATAATCTCGGCGGAATACAGAAACCATATAATAATACAGGCATTGCTGTTGATGAGAATATACCGCCATTCAATTCAAATATATCTGAAAGAGATTTTGGAACTTTATTATTAAATATTTTTGAACCTGTTTTTTCTAATAAACCAACAGGATTGCCTGTGAAAGCAACATCTTTACTGTTAGCATCTTTTGTCTTAGCGTCTTGTTTTGCAGGATTTGCTTCTGCATCTTCACCAAGAGCAGGATTGCTCTTCAATCCCATATTATACAATTTAGGAATCTGAGTATAGAACAACGCAACAGCAAGGAACAATCCTATGTTAGTCAAAAATCTTGAACCCATTTTCTTGTTGGCAAAACGTTTCATTAACTGTTCAATCTCTTCTGATGCACCATTTTTCAAAACTTTTGCAACTGAACTTGAAGCATCATCATAAAAATGCTTCATTGAAGAAACTAATTCACCTATACTGCCATCTTTTAATGAGCCATTGGATGAAGTCATTTTTACGCCAATTTCATTGACTACACCACCGATTTTACTCTTTCTTAACTGCATGTAATCATTCTCAACAGAACCGATTTCAGCTAATTTTGCAGCCTTTTCTTTTTTATTTAAAGTTTTATCAGCTTGAACATTTTCAGTATTAATAAGTTTTTGTGCAAATTCTTTTGCTTTGGACGCAACAGATTCTTTGCTCATTTTTTCAGCATCAGGCAAACCTGCATTTATGCTATTTTCTATAACTCCGGCAAAAACTTTTTCATAAAAAGCCTGTTTATTAGCTTTACCATCTAATAAAGATTGCATATTTTCTTTTGCAAAATCAGCAAAAGGAATTTGCAAACTGTCAATATAATTCAACTTAACACGATTTGCCGGACCGAATTTTTTAGAAATAGCTTTTAATGAAAAATACGGTATTAAAAACGCACTAGGCCCTGTGATAAGTTCTCTAAGGCCCTCTTTTCTTGCATAAGCCCAATTCAACTCATGTTCAGGCTTTCCGTTCTTGTCAAGAACAGTATTACCATTTTCATCTTTTTTCTCTTTACCGCCATTAGTTAATCCATGATGAACACGCGGAGCGATAAATCCTAAACCGTCTTGAATACAAAAAGACGCAGCATATCCTCCGGCAGCAATAAAATCCATTAAACCAACAACAGGGTTGAACCCGCCTTGGAATGAAACGTTCTGAGCTCCGGATTGCTGTTGTTTACGGGGCTGTATATTATTCACACGATAAGGTGATATTAAATTTTGTCTTACTTGTTCTACCGGCATAATCCCTACAAAAATTACACTACTACATAATTATTAAAAACAACAACTACGAAAAAATTGTCCTTTTTATAGCTACATGTTTCAAAAATTTTACATTTTACATGAAAATTTCTGATTAAGTGTACTTATTATACTTAATACAAAAAATAATTGCAAGTCATATACTACATTTGTAACAGAAAATTTACATAAAACTACTACACTTGTAAACATATTGTATTCAATATTAATTGACATATTATTTTATCCGAATTAAACTACAGGAATGGAAGTTAATGTTATCGGTGCAGGGCTTGCAGGTTCAGAAGCCGCAATACAATTAGCAAATAGAGGATTTCGAGTTAATCTTTTTGAGATGAGGCCAAATACACAAACAGGTGCACACTCATACGATATAACAAACGGAAGCGGACTTTTAAAGCACGAAATGGAATTACTTGGCGGAGAATTAATCAAAATAGCTAAAAATTGTGCTGTTCCGGCAGGAGGTGCACTGGCGATAGATAGAGAAAAATTCTCTCAAACCGTAACAGAAATTATTACCCAAAATCCAAACATAAACTTTATAAGAGAAGAAGTTGTTGACATTCCACAAACTCCAACAATTATTGCATCAGGGCCGTTGACAAGCGATAAATTTGCACAAAGCATTAAAAATTTTACACAAAGCGAATATTTGCACTTTTTTGATGCTATCGCACCAATTGTTGAAAAGGACAGTATAAACTTTGATATAGCTTTCTATGCAAGCAGATATGATAAAGGGGAAGCATCTTATATTAATTGTCCTATGAACAAAGAAGAGTATGAAAAATTTTATAATATATTGATTAACGCCCCAAAAATAGAACGACACGACTTTGAAAAAGGTGCGAAATTTTTTGAAAGCTGTCTGCCTATCGAGGTTTTGGCTTCACGGGGAGAAGACACATTAAGATTTGGCCCTATGAAACCTGTAGGTCTTATTGACAAGCGTACAAACGAAAAAAGCTATGCAGTTGTTCAACTAAGGCAGGATAATAGTGCAAAAACTTTGTATAATTTAGTTGGATTTCAAACAAACTTAAAATGGGGCGCCCAAAAAGAACTACTGCAATCAATTCCAGGGCTTGAAGAATGTAATATTGTTCGTTATGGAGTTATGCACAGAAATACATTTATAAATTCCCCCAAACTACTAAATCCGACACTTCAAACAAGAGAAAGAAAAGATTTGTTCTTTGCGGGTCAAATAACAGGAACTGAAGGATATACAGAGTCTATTGCATCAGGACTTTTGGCAGGGATAAATATGGCAAAATTTTTAAAAAATGAAGATTTGCTTGAACTTCCAAAGGATACAATGTTAGGGGCTTTGACACATTATATTACAGATCCTCAAAATGATAATTTCCAACCTATAAATTCAAATTGGGGTATAGTTCCTCCTGTTGAATTGCCGAAAAAAGAACGTAAAAATAAGAAACTTAAAGGTGAAATGATGGCTCAAAGAGCGATACAATCACTAAAATCATATATTGAAACGGAGTAAACTATGAAAGTTGCACAGATTGAAAACGGTATTCTGGTTATTAAAGAGAGAGAAAATGAAGCACTCAACAATCGCAAAGGAGCAGTGGTAAAAGTTCTTGGCTGCGGATTATGCGGCTCGGATATTGTAAAGCTAAAACATAACCTTGCAAAAGAAGGAACTGTTTTAGGACATGAAATTGTCGCACAAATTGTTGATATTGACTCAGATACTGATTTTAAAAACGGGGATATCATTGTAACATCCCACCATATACCTTGCGGTAAATGCGAATATTGCAAAAACGGTAATGTTTCTATGTGCAGACACTTTAAAGAAACAAACATTAAACCCGGCGGTTTTAGCGAACTTGTATTTGTTTCAGAAGAACATTTAAAAAATGTTGCATATATAAAACCACAAAATTTAACAGATGATGAGGCTGCTTTTTATGAACCTTTAGGATGCTGTATAAGAGCAATCCACAGAGCATATTTAAATCAAAATTCAACTGCACTTGTAATTGGGTTGGGCTCTATCGGAATACTTATGGCGCAAGCACTTAAAGCTTTAGGAATAAAGGTCGTCGGTTGCGATTTAATTTCATCACGGGTAGAATTACTTAAAAAGCTCGGTATTGAAGCATTTCATGTCAATGAAATGTGTGAAAGCATAAAAGTTGACGGAGTTTTTATGACATCCGGTTCTGATAAAGCTATCGAAACAGCACTAAAATATGTGAGGGACGGAGGAAAAATTCTTGTATTTTCTTCAACTCCGCAAAATTTCGGGTATGCAAATAATGAAATATATTATAGAGAATTAACAGTACTGGGAAGTTATTCTCCATCTCCAACAGATCTTAAAGAGTCATTAGAACTACTAACCTCTAAACAAGTTAGAGTGGAAAATCTTTCTAATATTTACCCCCTTGAACAAATACAAAAAGCCATTAATGATACGGTTGAAAATAAAATAATTAAAGCATATATAAAAATAAATTAGAATTATAAAGACAATCGGGGCAAGCCATAGGGCTTGCCCCGATTCGGATTAAAAGGCTCTATGGCAATTAGTACAAGGAGTAGGGGAATAATTTTTGCGAGGATAATTTTGCATATTGTCAATAATAACAGGCATAGCATCAATTTGGACAGGTTCCTCCATTATTACAGGAGTATACTCTATCGGAGCAGCGCACCCGCAAGGCTGTCCTCTTTGAATTTTAACCCCATGTAATTTTTCACATTTTGACAATTTCGGGCGATGACAACGCTCTACTTTACATCCGCAATCCCCGCCAAAACCTCTGCCAAAATTGGTGAACGGATTTAAACTGCCTAACCCGTCATAAGTCCACGCAAAAGCACCGTTTGGAATAGCTAAAAATGCCAACAACGCAATTAGTGATAAAGTCTTTTTCATAATACCTCCTATTCTTACCGAATTATCGGTATTATCATTTTATAAATTTTAACTTCAAATCACATTGATAAAATTGGCAATATTCATCAATAAAAAAGGCTAAGCCCAACTAATTATTTTTTAAAACATCTTTAATTTCAGGGCTTTTACCAACATATTCGGCAAGTTGTTTACTTGCCTGCCTAAAGCCATTAATAGTACTTGATCCGCCCAAACAACCACCGGGACAAGCCATAACTTCAATTAAATCACCAAATTCACAATTAGCATTTTTAGCAAATTTTTTCAAATCGCGAATTGCAGCTTTATCTAAACCATTAATAATATGGGCTTTAGCTTTTTCACTCTCATCAAGCAAAGAATTAACAGCCGCTGCAACTCCGCCTGTTATACCGAAATTACGCCCTTGAGCAGAAGATTCTTTTGAATATTCGGAATCTTCACAATTTGCAACTTGAAGGCTCAACGCAACAAACCACGCACCCAATTCTTCATAATTCAAAACATAATCTATATTAGGATTTTTCATTGCTTCTCGTCTTTTTGCAACACACGGGCTGAAAAATACCGTAATCGCATTTGGTTGTTCTTTTTTTACAATTTCGGCAGTATAATATGCCGGTGTTTGAGTCGTAGAACGAAACTCTTTTATTTCAGGTATATGTTTTTCTACAAGTTCATTATATGCTGCGCAGCATGATGTGGTCATAAACGGTGCTCCGCCCTCTTTGACCCGTTCTTTAAACTCTTTTGCTTCTCTTTCGGTTGTAATATCAGCACCCATAGCGACTTCGACGACATCAGAAAAACCGAGTTTCAAAATTGCACTACGCAACTGTTCAGGGGTACAAGGCAATTGCGCCATCATAGAAGGTGCCACCATTGCCACAACATTTTTACCTTCTTTTATGTTTCGTAAAATATCTATTATATGACTTTTTTTGTGAACTGCTCCGAAAGGACAAGCATTTACACATTTCCCGCATGAAATACACTTTTCGTGATCAATTCTTGTAATTCCGTCTTCATCTTTTGCAATAGCACCAACAGGACAAGCATTTTCGCAAGGCACAATTATTTTTGTTATCGCTTGGAAAGGACAAACCTGAGCACAAAGCCCGCAGCTTTTACATTTTTCTTGATCAATTCTTGATTTACCGTTTTCTACTTTTATTGCACCAAATCTGCATGCTGACTCGCAAGGTCTTGCAACACAGCCCTGACACAAATCAGTAACGTGTATACGTGCCGGTACACATTCATTACATGCTGTTTGCAAAAGAGTTAAAGGGTATTCTTCTACTGCAGTTCTTTCATTTGCCTTTTTGGCAATATTGGACAATAAATCGCTATCTTGTGCTTCTTCAATATCAAATCCCAAACTTGCAATAACCCTATCTCTTAAAATTGCACGTTCTTTATGAACACAGCATCTGAATGGCACATCACTACCTTGAGGACGCATTTTGTACGGAATTAAACGAACTTCTTCTTCAAAATTGTCACCAAGATAAGCCCTGATAATTCTTGCAAGTATTTCTCTTTTTAAACGTGATGTTTGCTTATTTGGGGTATTCATTGACATAACTACTTTATCCTTTTACTACTCTACAATTATTTAAATTATCTCATAAAAACAAATTTAAGGCACGATTATTGCGCACTTTTAATAACTCCGCCGCCTAAAACCTTATCTCCATCATAAAATACGGCAGATTGACCTATTGCAATTGATTTTTGCATATCTTCAAATATAACTTCCACTTCATTTTCACCGTGAGGAATTAACTCAACCTGAGTCGGCTCTTGAGTGGAACGTATTTTAGCCTGTGCTTTCATAGAAGTTTTTAAACCATCTATTGCAATCCAATTCAAATCATCTGCGATTAATGATTTTTTGAAAGTTTTATCTGCAGGCCCAATCACAACTTCATTTGTATCTTTGCGAAGTTCAAGAACATATAAAGGTTCTGATGCTGAAACACCAATACCTTTTCTTTGTCCTATCGTATAATTCCATATACCTTTATGAGTTCCCAAAATTTTTCCGTCTAAATCCACAATATTACCGATTTTATCTTCCACGCCCAAAAGTTCATTATAATCTCCTCCGTAAAAATCTTGGCTATCAGGTTTGTCAGCAGCCTCAAGCCCGTTTTCTTTTGCAATTGCACGGATTTGATCTTTTGTATAATTACCGAGAGGCAATATTATATTCTTTAGTTGTTCTTGTTTTAATCTATATAAAAAATATGATTGATCTTTGTGAGGTGCTACTCCTCTTTTCAAAATATATCTTCCGTTTTCTTCTTCTACACGTGCATAATGACCGGTCGCAAACTTGTCAAATTCAACACCGTTAAGTCTTGCGACTTCAGGGAGAACACCAAATTTTATCAAAGCATTACACCATACACAAGGATTTGGAGTATGACCTTGCAAATATTCTTTTTTAAAATTTTCGATAACGATATCTTCGTATTTTGTTACACAGTCAACAACATGGTACGGAATGCCTAATTGAGTTGCTAATTTTTGTGCCAATTCAATATCTTCTTTTTCATCAGGGCCATAACAAGCGTTATGCTTACCTTCTGCCGCAGCAAGGCCGTGTTTCCCCCATATAGACATAGTTGCGCCGATTACATCATATCCCTGTTGTTTTAATATTAATGCGGCAACAGAAGAATCTACTCCGCCCGATAATCCTACTAGTACTTTCATAGCATTCCTTTCCAATAACTTTTAGAAAAATTATAGCACAGTTAAAAAAAATATTATAATGATGAAATTATAGCCTGTACCTTATCGATTGAAAGAGACAAAGTTTTAGAATTTGCTAAGGCTTTATTGAAATAATTTTTACTTTTTTCAATGTCACCTTGAGTTTTTGTTATTTCACCTGCAAGATAATATAAATCACCGGACTCGCCGCAATTATTCATAGCTTGCAAAACCATATTTTCTGCATCAGAATAATAGCCCGTTTTTGCAATTAATTGTGCCAATATTTTGTATGCATCCACATCTGCGGGGTTAAGCTCTATTGTTTTACGTAAATTTTCTTCTGCCTGAGAGTAATTTCCTTCTTCATAATCCAAAACCGCAAGATTATAATACGCCCAACTATAATCGGGAGATAAAGAAAGAACTTTTTCAAATTCTTCTCTTGCGCCGACATATTCACCCATTTCTTTTAAAACATTACCTATATAAAAGTGAGCATAAATATCTTCATCATTTATATCTATTGTCCTTTGGAAATAGCGTATTGCATTCGGATAATCTTGCATTTTAAAATACACAAGACCCAGATTAAAGTATGAATTTGAATCTTCACTATCCGACTTCAGAACTTTTTTAAAAGATTCTATTGCTTTTTCATAATCTTTTAATTCGATATAAACTAGCCCCAAATTATATATAGCATCAAGCGCCTCCGGTTCAAGTTCTATTGCTTTTTGATAGGCATCTCTTGCGCTGGAATACTGTTTTAATTTTTCATATACAATTCCGAGATTGTAAAAAATCCCGCTATCTTCTTCAAAATTTTTTGATAAATATAAAAGATTTTTCAAAGATTCTTCGTTAAAACCGGCATCCATCAAAAGAACAGCAAGTTCACGTCTTGCCTGAAAGTTATTAACATCTTCTCTTAATAAGCCTTGAAGTTCTTCTATTTTATCAATATCTGACATACTATATTACCGGAGCATCAATCGGTTCAACCAATATTACTTCTACAACCTCATCTTTTAAGATTTTAACATCTTTGCCTTTTCTTATTAAATCAGCAATACTGTCATAAACAAAATATCCTGCAGTACCGATAGCACCACCCACTGCACTTACCGGAATTAAAACATATTTAAATCCATTATCAGTTACATTTGAGCCCCATTCAACTGAATTTCTTGTTATATCTGCTGATTTAGAACAAGTTTGTTTCCACGCATCATAATAACCTTTTGTAGTAGTAATACCGCCATCAAAAGTGGTATCAGTTCTACCTGTAACAGACAAACTCAAAGGTATTTGCCTTCCGTTTGGGGTTACAACATGGTCAAAATCTAAATACAGAACCGCACCTTTTGACAAACGTTTTGACGGAGTAACACTCTTTATAGAACCCCTTATAATAGAACCAACAGGTAAAATTACTTCATCATCATTTTCAGATTTTTGATCTGTAAGTAACATAGCCGTAAAATCACTACCGGTTGTATTATATGATGTATCGAGCGAATTTAGCATTTTCAACTTTAACACTGTTCCTGCCGGAATACGTTTAGTTTTCGCATTTCCGCTAAACGGTGAAGCTGCAAAACTCATCTGCACAGTCAAAATCATCCCTAAAATTATTGCAAAAATTCTTTTCATAATGTTTTTCTCTCCTTAGTTAAGAATATATTAGCACATATTCACTATTTTGTTAATAGATTAGATTTTTATAGACTGTTGAGCTATAATCCTTTTATGAAGATTGCGTTTTTACCTATTGATAACAGACCGGTATGTTATACTCTGGCACAAACAATTGCCGGAATAAATTCAGATATAGAATTTTTTATACCTGAAAGAAAATATTTAGGGGACTTGAAAACTATTGCAAATATTGAAGCGCTGATAAATTGGCTAAAAAATTTGCCCCCTGTTGATGCAATAGTTCTATCCCTTGATACAATTGCGTATGGCGGTTTGATACCTTCGCGCAGAAGCAATGATTCTTTTAAACAAATTAAAGACCGAATAGAAAATGTAAAGCAAATTCTTCTGTCAAAAAATGCAAAAATATATGCCTTTTCGAGCATAATGAGAATTTCAAACAACAATTACAACGAAGAAGAAAAAGAATACTGGTCCCAATATGGAGAAAAAATATTCAAGTACTCATATAACTTGCATAAAACCGGGAATTCTCAAACAGACGTACCGCAAGATATTATTGAAGATTACCTTAATACACGAAAACGTAATTCTGAAATAAATAAAATTTATCTTGAATGGCAAAAAGAAGGACTTTTTGAAACCCTTGTATTTTCAAAAGATGATTGTGCACAGTACGGATTAAACGTAAAAGAAGCACAAGAATTGGAAGCTCTTGGAGGGTTTACAAAAACCGGTGCGGACGAAATCCCTTTGAGCTTGCTATCAAGAGCATTAAATAAAGAAGTAAAAATATGCCCAATATTTTTAGAGCCGGAATATAAAAATTTGATTTCGAACTATGAAGATGTTTCCGTTGAGAAATCAGTTAATGGACAAATTGAGCTTGCTGGCTGCACAATAACAGATTATGAAAATGCCGATATCATTTTATACATAAATAATTTTAAAGATACTCAAGGCGAAATTGTTATGAGGGTTGATACTAAAAATTTTGACGGAGAATTTAAAACACCGGAAAAACCTTATATGATTGCGGACGTACGTTTTGCCAACGGAGCGGACAATAGTTTTGTTAATGCATTTTTTAAAAATATAATTGATGACAAATATTTTTACGGTTATTCTGCATGGAACACAACAGCAAATACTCTTGGAAGTTTGATTTGCGGGGGAAAATATAAATTCCTATCTCAGAAATACAACAAAGAAAGTTTTAAAAAGCTTCAAATTACAAGATTTTTAGACGATTGGGCATATCAGGCAAATGTAAGACAACAACTGGAAAGACCTGATGGGCAAATAAAACCTCTTATAAAGCCATTTGAAGAAAAAATTAAAAATATTTTTGACTACAATGGGAATATAAACTATATTTACCCATGGAACAGATTATTTGAGGTAGAAATTGAGTTTAATTGATATCATATTACTGTCAATAGCACTCGGGATAGATTGTTTAATTGTATCCTTTTCACAGGGGCTCATATTTAAAGCTCAAAGGACGAAAAATTCTTTAAGACTTGCTTTAAGTATGGGTTTATTTCAAGGTATAATGCCTATTATCGGTTATATTGCAACAGATAAAATATACAACCTTATAAATCAATATAGCAGATGGATTGTTTTTGGAGTATTTTTCATACTCGGTTTGAATTTTATTTTACAAGCATTTTCAAAAATTGAAAAAGAAAAAATCCAATGTATCGGGATAAAATGCCTAATTTCACTCTCTGTTGCAACAAGCATTGATGCCTTAATTTCCGGTACAACAATAAAATTAACATCCACAAATTTGTATATCGCTTCCATAGTGATAGGATTAGCGTCATTTATAATGTCATTATCAGGATTTTGGGGCGGAAATTATATAAAAAATATACGAGAAAAATTCCTCCACATTTTAGGAGGGATAATACTTCTAATCTTAGCTATAAAATCAATTATTTAAGAAGCATGCACTTTGATGATTTTGAGCAATAACAGCAAGTTCCGGCACTTCTTGCATACATTTATCCATACAAAAATTACATCTTGGATGAAATTTACATCCGTTTATAATTTGATTGAGTGCGGGAGGCTGACCTTTGATTGTATCAAGCATATCTGATTTATTTGAAGGCAATGATTTTAATAATGCTTTAGAATACGGATGATTTGTATTTGAGAAAAACATTGCAACAGGAGCT
The DNA here is from genome assembly GCA_902801985.1 of uncultured bacterium. Classification (GTDB taxonomy): domain Bacteria; phylum Cyanobacteriota; class Vampirovibrionia; order Gastranaerophilales; family Gastranaerophilaceae; genus Zag111. Next base: position 31,767 of record CADCKD010000012.1, read on the forward strand.
TTTTCAACTATGTGTCCTGAATACATAACTGCAACTTCATCCGCATTTTCGCTAACAAGAGCCAAATCATGCGTGATTAGCAATATTGAAGTATGATTATTTTCTTTAATTTCCTTTAACAACTTCATTATTTGCGCCTGAATAGTTACATCCAGAGCAGTCGTAGGCTCATCGGCAATAATAATTTCAGCATTACATGCAAGTGCCATGGCAATAATTGCTCTTTGCTTCATACCACCCGAAAATTCGTGAGGATAATTTTTTAATCTTGCTTTTGCATCAGGAATTTGAACTTGTTCAAAGGCTTCAATAGCTTTACTCCACGCTTCATCTCCATACAAGTTTTGATGAATATTAATAACTTCTAACAATTGATCGCCAACAGTATATAGCGGATTTAAAGATGTCATAGGGTCTTGAGGAATTAAAGCAATTTTACCCCCTCTTATATGCGACATTTCTTTTCGATTTTTATTTAGTATATTTTCTCCGTGAAAAACAACTTCACCACTTATTATTTTGGCACTTTTGGGTATCAAATTCAAAATACTCATCGCACTCATAGTCTTGCCGCAGCCGGATTCTCCCACAAGCGCAAGTGTTTTCCCTTTTGAGAGAGAAAACGAAACATCATACAATGCTTGATAAAAATTATCTTCAGACTGAAATCCCAAATTTATATTTTTAACTTCTAATATATTTTCAACCATAAACAAAGTGTATATTATTTTAGAGCTAAAATCAATTCTTTATCAGTATAAAAAAAGAGGACAAATGTCCTCATATTAATTAAGAATAGCTGGAAGTATGAAAAAGATTATCTATATTTAATCCAATAAATAATCTAATTCATATACAACATATGGATATTCTTTTTGTAGCCCAATTTGGCTAAGACAAGGGTAAATAATGGGCTGGATTGCTTCGCTACCGCTCGCAATGACATGGTTATTGCTCCTCCCCTGCGGGGGAGGCTGGGTGTGGAATTATGTCATCACTTTGGGGAAGAAAAAAGTGAGGGACTATACGCGAACTGTTATTTAGGTTCGCCCGTTATTTTTGCCTTACAGGCAAAAACATATGAGCAAATTAAACTGATACCTTATAAGCGAAGCGGTGCCGCAGGCGACGCGATAATGAGCGTGTTTTTCTTTTCGGTTCACTTTTCTTTTTACGTCGCAATTAAAAAGAAAAGTGAACTATTAGTCAAAAATTATAGAAACTTCCAATAATATTATTTATGCAAAAGACCGAACTTAATGTTCGGTCTTTTGTGTATTATGTATCAATATTTGTTGCATAAACCGCATTGGATTGAATGAAGTCTCGCCTTGGCTCTACCCTGTCACCCATCAATACATCAAACAACTGATCACAAATCATTGCATCTTCAATATTTACTTTTAACAATGTTCTTGTTGCAGGATCCATTGTAGTTTCCCAAAGTTGCTGCGGCATCATTTCGCCTAACCCTTTGAAACGTTGGATTTGCAACCCTCTTTGTCCCCTTTCATCAATTGTTTTTTGCAATTTTTCAAATGAATTGATTTCAATTTTTTCAGTATCAGTTTCTAATAAAAGTCCGTCCGTTTCTTCAATCAAATAATCTCTAATCAACGGATAAGACTCTCTTAGACGTTTAAACTCTGTACTTTTAATTATATTTTGATTTAGTACAACATGTTCTTCGTCATTCAAATGTAAAATGAACGAATATTTAGCATTTTCCGCATTATATTTAACTTCAACCTTATAATTTTCAGCTTCTGCAATATTATAGTTTTTAGCGTGATCTTGCAAATAATGATTTAAGTACTCGCAATGCTTGTTCATGACATCTTGAGAATCAAAATCAGCAAGTTGTACATTGGAACGTACCAAACCTCTCAAAAATACCGCAGGGAACAAGTTCAAAATAGGGTTATTATAAGATTTGTAGAATTCAGACATATTCTTTATCAAGCCCAATAATTCATCACCTGTTTTTACGTTATTACCGGCTTTATCAGACAAGCTCAAATTCTTGATGCCACGTTCTTTGAGCATTTTGTCCAAAACATGTTCATTGAATAAATATTCAGATGTCTTGCCTTGAGTAACCTTGAACAAAGGCGGCTGCGCAATATATACATATCCGTTTTCAATCAACGGTCTTGCATATCTGAAGAAGAACGTTAGCATCAATGTTCTGATGTGAGCACCGTCAACATCAGCATCAGTCATAATGATAATTTTGTGATAACGAAGTTTTTCAAGCTCTACTTCTTCAGGATTTCGGCTAATTTTTATACCAAATGCCTGCACCATAGACTGGATTTCGTTATTCGCATAAATTCTGTCTAAACGAGCTTTTTCAACATTCAAAATCTTACCTCTCAAAGGCAAAATAGCTTGGAACATTCTGTTTCTGCCTTGCTTTGCAGAACCACCAGCAGAATCACCCTCAACAAGGAATATTTCGCACTGAGAAGCATCTCTGTTCGAGCAATCGGCAAGCTTACCCGGCAAAGTAGAATTTTCCAAAACAGATTTACGTCTTGTAAGCTCTCTTGCTTTTCTTGCTGCTTCTCTTGCACGCTGCGCTTGAAGTGTTTTTTCAATAATAGCTTTCGCCATTTTAGGATTAAATTCAAGCCACTCTTGCAATTTATCTCTAACAGCGTCCTGTACTGCGCCTAAAGCCTCTATTGAACCGAGTTTTTCTTTAGTCTGACCTTCAAATTCAGGGTTAGGGATTTTTACAGACACGATAGCGGTCAAACCTTCTCTAACGTCGTCACCTGACAAGTTTTGATCAGAATCTTTCAGAATTTTATTCTTTCTTGCATAATCATTCAATACACGAGTTATGGCATTTCTAAAACCTGTCATATGTGTTCCGCCAAAGTGAGTATTGATATTATTTGCAAATGATAATATGTTTTCTTGATAAGAATCCGTATATTGCATAGCAACTTCAACTTGGATATCACCAACGACCTTATCAATATAAATCGGCTTGTCATGAAGAACAGTTCTGTTCTTGTTCAAAAATTCCACATAACTTCCGATACCGCCTTCATAATGGAATACTTCAGCTTCTTCCATACCCGGATGTTTGAAAATAATTTTCAAACCTTTGTTTAAGAAAGCCATTTCTCTTAAACGAGTGCCGATAACTTCAGCATCAATTTCGGTAGTCTCTGTGAATATTTCAGGGTCAGGCCAGAAAGTAGTTTTTGTACCTGTTTTTTCAGTAGCTTCACCTTTTTCAACCGGAGCCATAGGTTCACCACGCATATATTCTTGGCGCCAAACATAGCCCTGACGAGAAACTTCAACTATATATTTTTCTGACAAAGCATTTACAACAGACGCCCCAACACCGTGCAAACCGCCGGATACTTTGTATCCGCCGTCACCGAATTTGCCGCCTGCGTGAAGGACGGTATGAACGATTTCTAACGCTGATTTGCCTGTTCCCTCTTTTACATCAACAGGAATTCCACGGCCGTTATCTTCTACTGTTACACTATTATCTTTGTTTATAGTTACATAAATATCAGTACAATATCCGGCTAAAGATTCGTCAATAGAGTTATCAACGATTTCGTAAATACAGTGATGCAGCCCTCTTTGAGATGTGGAACCGATATACATCCCCGGTCTTACACGAACCGCTTCCAAACCTTCTAACACACGGATATTACTTGCATCATATTCTTCATCCGAATGTGTTTCATATTCTTCGTGTTTACCTTCATCAGGGTCAACAAATTCTTCATTTATCTGTTTTCTTAATTCTTCTTTTGCAATATTTTCTGCTGCAGTTTCCATAGCTTCTACCGCTGTATCATTAGTCATGTTTTCTGACATATACTTCTCCCTAGTCTGTCCTTTTCTTATATAATAGCATAAATACAACATTTTTACCAAAAAAATTTACCTAAAGTTAAGAAAAACTTAACACTGAAAGCCAATAAAAATTTTATATTTTAAAAATAATTGCATTTATTTTTTGTTGGTGGAAAATAAAATATATAGGAGTTAATTAAAATGGCTAAGGTAAATGTAAAAGTATGTTTAGGCACTACATGTTTTGTTATGGGGTCTTCAAATTTGCAGGAATTAATGAGTATTGTCCCACACAAATACGGTAAAGAGGTACATGTTGAGGGATCTCCGTGTCTTGGAATGTGCTCATCCGAATATGAGTTTTCTAAAGCTCCTTATGTAAAAGTTAATAACGAATTTATAAAAGAAGCAACAGTTGAAAAAGTTCTTGCTGCAATAGATAAAGAATTAAAATAATCTACAATATATCAAGCGGGTCAACATCAACAGTCATCTTTATATCTTTTGGAGCATTAATTTTTGATAAGAAACTTGAAACAAACTGATGGCCTTTATCTTCAAGTTTATTTTTAATTATTATCTGGAAACGCCACAGGCTATTTATTCTTTCAATAACACAAGGCGTCGGGCCCAGGACTTCAAGCCTTTCACCAAAGCCGAATTTTTCAATCATTGTACATAATCTGAGTGCAACTTCTTGAGCTGATTTTTCGGCTCTGTATTTATTTTCAGAGCTCATTATTATTCTTATAATTTGACTGAACGGTGGATAGTCAAATTCTTCACGTGATTTTATTTCTTTGTCATAAAATTCCCTGTAATTTTGAGATTTCGCACTTTCAAGGGCGTAATATTCAGGGTTATAAGTTTGGAAATAGACTCTGCCATTAAATTCTCCGCGTCCTGCACGACCTGCCACCTGAGTTAAGAGCTGAAATCCGCGTTCTGAAGCACGATAATCAGGCAGATTGAAACTTGCATCAGCAGAAATTACCCCAACGAGGGTAACATTCGGGTTATCAAGACCTTTTGCAATCATTTGTGTTCCCACAAGAATATCAATTTCACCTTTTTGAAATTTGTCCAAAAGCCGTATATGTTCTCCTTTGCGAACAAGCACATCACTGTCAATCCTTGCAATATTATATCCTTGGAAAATTTCTTCAATGTACTGTTCAATTTTTTGAGTACCTGTACCGGAATTTTTTAAAATATCACAACCGCAATTTGGGCACACATCTGGGAAATACTCAGCATGGTTGCAATAATGGCACTTTAGCATATTATCTTTTGAATGCCATATCATTGGAATTGCGCAATTCGGGCATTCAATTACATGCCCGCAGCCTTGGCACTGAGTATAAGTTGAATATCCGCGGCGATTGATGAGCAATATAACTTGTTGCTTTTTATCAAGAGTTTCTTTTATTGCATTTTGCAGGGGTAAAGAAATCAAATGTTTATATGCAGCTTGCCCGTATTCTTGCATATTTATAACAGTAACAGGTGCCACTTTCGCATTATTATAGCGATGGAGCATCTGATAAAGATGATTTGAATTCACCGCGTAGTAATAACTTGAAATATCCGGCGTTGCAGAACCCAAAATTAACGGACAAGCATTAAACTCTGCAAGTTTTTGAGCAACCAATCTTGCATCATAACGAGGGGCAGGAGTCGTTTGCTTATAAGCTCCTTCGTGTTCCTCATCAATTATAATAAGCCCGATATTTTGCAACGGTGCAAAAACTGCACTTCTTGCACCTGCAAGAATTTTTATCTCATTTTTATAAAGTTTTTGCCATACATCATATCTTTCGCCTTCGGAAATACTTGAATGCCAAATCGCTACATCTTTTGTACCGAATTTTTTAGCCAACCTTTTAGTTAATTGGGATGCCAAAGCAATTTCGGGTGCTAAGAATAAAACATTCTTACCCGATTTAATTGTGTCATTTATAAGTTTGAAATAAACTTCCGTTTTCCCGCTCGCAGTAACTCCGTGAAGAAGAATTCTCGAGCTTTTTTCTTTTTTAATCTGCTTAGAAATACCTTCGTAAACTTCCTGTTGAGATGAAGACAGTTCGTTTAAAGGTTCAATTTTATCAATATTCAATATATCTAAAGGATTACGGTAAATTTCTTCTTCACAAATACGCACGCACCCCAGAGCCTCAAGTTTTTTAACCGTTGCACGAGTTGTTTTGGCTAATTTTTCGAAAGAAACTAAAGGCATTTTGCCTTTATTCTTTAAGATTTCCAATACTTGTAATTGTCTTTTTGTAGCACCAAAATCTCTTACATACTCTATTGATAACTCTGTTTTTAAAGATTTTTCAATAAGTTTCAGCGGAATTGCGGCATTTAACACCGTGATTAAATCCGTACAATAATAGTTCGCAACCCACTCTAAAAGTTTTAAATAGTCTGATGAAAATAACGGAGTTTCGTCTAAAATCTTTGTAACAGGCTTTGCTTTGATTTCAGGAGGCAAATAGTTGCTAAACCCAACACAAAATGCGTTAATCATTCCCTGCCGGCCAAAAGGAACTAAAAGCGCTTGACCTATTTTTATTTTATTTTGAAAATGCAGCGGAATTTCATAGCTGAACGTACGTACACCCATAGCCTTGATATTGACAAGACAGACTGCATACTTGTTATATTCCGTATTCTCAGCAACACTATCATTAACACGCTTTTTAAGCGCCAATTTTTGCTCAAATAATTTGTTTTGAATAACATCCGACATAATTTTATTATATCTAATCCAGCAAGGTTGGTACAGATTAAGAATTGTAAAAATTTTATAAAATACAACAAGAAAAATTTTTACATACTTTATTATTAAAAAGAGGTATTCATATGAAAATTATATCAAATTATTTTGTTAGCAATAACAGCTACAGTACAAATTTTAATAGATTAAACAGTAACAAAAATAAAATAAATTTTTGCGGAATTGATGAAAATTCTAATAAAGATAGTTTTGTAAAAACAGATAATTCATACATAGCAGACAAAATCATGTCAGAGAATGACCAACTTGATTTATTCACAAATAGCGATGAAGATATAAAAATAATTGACTGCAAAAAAGATGAAGATGGCAGGGATATTATTGAAATAATGTCCGACGACGAAATATACAAATTCAAAGGGGCATATTCTGATATTCAAGATGCCAAAAATAATGCTTCAGAAATGATTGAAAATATTAATATGTCACTTCACGGGAAATTTATTCAAGACGGGAAAAAAGAAGTATTTATCCCATACATCTTAGGAAGAACTCCCGATATAAAAAGAGATCAAACACTTATCTTGAATGGAAATAGTGAAAACGGGCAAGAAATTGATTTTGTAAGAGAAAAATTAGAAGATCTTTTAGATACAGATATTGACGATAGTGAAATAAAAACAATCAAATATTTAATTAGACATAAAAGAGGATATGATAACAATATAGTTAAAAAGGCATACGGATATTATGATAAAGATGAAGACGTCGCTTATCTGTATATCCCCGGTAAAGAAAAATTACAACAATTGTTGGACAACGGATACGTTAAATCATATTATATATAATACAAAAAGCGGGACAAAATCCCGCTTTTTTGTTTATTGACTTTTTCTTACTCAGCTTCAGCCATAAATTCTTGCTTTGCTTCTTCTATAGCTTCTGTTAAGATATCCAATTGATCGGCAGTAAAAGTTACACCCTTTTTAGTCGGAATCCAACTTGCACCACCATCATTGGTAAAAAATATTCTCATATTAAGGTAACTTGTACCTTTGTATTCACTTAAAGAAATCTGTAATTGTTCTGTATCAGAACGTTCAATTGTTGCTAAAATTTTTGCATCTGCCATTTTATTTTCTCTCCTTTTTATAAATCTTCCTCAGTTGTAATATCTTCTGAAGTTTCTTCAAGTAAACTTGTTTGTTGTGTTTCAGGTTCTGTTGCAACTTCTGCCGGAACAGATGATTTTATTGTAACATCATCCTCATCCGGATTCAAAATCTTGTTAACAGAAACAACGCTATCACCATCATTCAAGTTTTGAGCCCTTACACCTGTTGCAGGACGACCTTGACGTGATATTGAGCCCGCATTTATACGAGTTACAACACCGTTTGCAGTAACAAGCATAATATCATCACTATCTTCCACAATCGTTAATGCAACCAAACGAGATGCTGAAGTCTTGAATTTTGTTGCAATCAAACCGATACCGCCTCTGTTTTGAGAACGGAATTCCGAAAGTTTTGTACGTTTGCCAAAACCGTCAGATGTTACTACAAGTAAATCCGCATCATAATCACGAGGAACGATATCACATCCTACAATTTCATCTCCTGAACGTAATTTCATAGAAATTACACCTTTTGCGCTTCGTCCAAGAGGTCTTAAGTCTTTAATCGGGAATCTTATTGCCATACCACAAGATGTACCGATAATGATTTCATCCATAGATTTAGCAAGTTTAACCCAATTCAAGCTGTCGCCTTCATCAAGACCGATTGCTATAATACCGTTACGTCTTATATTAGAGAAATTATCTAATTCAATACGTTTGATATTGCCTTTTTTAGTCAGCATAATCAGATTTAATTCATGTGAGAAGTTACTTACCGGAACAACTGCAGTAATCTTTTCATCCTGTTCTATCGGTAATACATTAATTATCGGTAAACCTTTTGATTGTCTTCCGCCTTCAGGGAAATCATATACATTCAAGCTGTATACGGTACCCTTAGAAGAGAAGAACAATACTTTATCATGCATCATAGCAGTAAAGAAATGTTGAATATCATCATCCTCTTTTGTTTTGATACCTGACTTGCCGCGAGTTGCACGGTTTTGGCGCTCAAATGTATCAAGAGGAATACGTTTCAAATACCCTTGATGAGTAATAAACACTGCCATCGGAGTATTTGGAGTTAAATCTTCAATTGTAACTTCTCCGCGCTCAGGAACAATTTGAGTTTTTCTTTCATCACCATATTTTTCCTTATCTTCAAGAAGTTCTGCTTTGATAATATCCAAAATCTTTTGACGGCTTGCAAGAATTGATTCATATTCATCAATTTTCTTTAACAATTCATCATACTCAGCTTTAACTTTATCCTGTTCTAAACCGGTCAAACGGCGTAATTGCATTTCTAGAATTGCATTCGCTTGGTCTGTATCGAGTCCGAAACGACTCATCAAACCTTCGCGAGCAGTATCAGTTGTTTTAGACTTTTTAATAAGTTCAATTACTTCATCAATTGAACCCAAAGCAATAATTAAACCTGCTAAAATATGCGCTCTTACTTTTGCTTTCTTCAAGAAGAAAATTGTTCTTCTTGTTACAATTTCAATTCTGTGTTCAACAAATTCATTTAATACTTCGTATAAATTCATCAAACGAGGCTGCTGGCCGCACAGAGCAACCATATTTACACCAAATGTTGTTTCAAGTTGAGTAAATTTATATAAATTGTTTCTTACAACATCAGGTTTTGCATCACGTTTAAGTTCAATTACGATTCTCATACCGTCACGGTCTGATTCATCACGGATATCGGAAATGCCTTTGATTTTTTCATCTTTAACAAGATCAGCAATCTTTTCAATAAGTAATGCTTTATTGACCTGATAAGGAATTTCCGTAACAACAATCGCAGTCCTTGATTGACGTCCTGCTCCGCCTGAAATTTCCTCAAATCCTGAAACAGCAGACATTGTAATAGATCCTCTGCCTGTTTCATAAGCTTGTTTAATATCATTTGTTCCTACAATTGTTGCCGCAGTCGGGAAGTCAGGACCTTTTATATAACCCATAAGTTCAGGGATAGTAATATTAGGATTTTCAATCAACGCAATAGTACCATCAACAACCTCACAAAGGTTATGCGGCGGAATATTCGTTGCCATACCGACTGCGATACCTGAAACTCCGTTCAATAACAACATCGGAAGTCTAACAGGAAGCACTACCGGTTCTTGCAACGAACCGTCAAAGTTTGGTTGGAATTCAACTGTTTCACAATCAATATCCGCAAGCATAGATTGAGTAATCTTATGCATACGCGCTTCTGTATACCTCATTGCAGCTGCGCCGTCGCCGTCAACAGAACCGAAATTCCCATGCCCGTCAACCATTAGATATCTTGTTGAAAAGTCTTGAGCCATACGAACTAATGCTTCATATACAGAGCTGTCACCGTGCGGGTGATATTTACCAAGAACTTCACCAACAATTCTGGCACATTTTCTAAACGGTTTATCAGGATACATTCCAAGTTCATTCATAGAGTATAAAATACGTCTGTGAACAGGTTTTAAACCGTCTCTTACATCAGGAAGCGCACGCCCTACAATTACACTCATCGCATAATCTATATATGAACGTTTCATTTCCTCTCTTATATTAACCGGAACTATTTTTCCGTCTCCAAACATGTTCTGTTGAGTAGTCATGTATTCCCTCCAAGTCTATCCTTATAACAAAAGTATAGCACAAACAAGCTCTATAGGGCTAATATCTTTACAAACGGGTAAATATTTTTTACAAAAATTGATTATATTGAATATTTTTCTTTCAAATTAATTATTTTTTCATAAGAATTTTCTATTTTAGATTTAATTTCATTATCATCTAATGCAATCTGATATATTTTCTCTATTATATCAATTATTGTTGAATTTGAATTTCTGTATATAAAAAGATTTATACCTGCTCTTATACCCATAATAAAAGCCTCAACATCGCCAAAATCTGCCACGCCCTTCATTACCATATCATCAGAAATAATTACTCCGCTAAATCCTAATTCTTTCCTTAAATATGAAAGAGCATTTTTGCTAAGCGATGCGGGGATGACATCTTTATCAAAACAAGTACAATGAAGATGGGCAGCCATGACCATATCAGCACCGTTTTTTACAGCTTCTTTGAATGGTTTTATGTGAATATTTTTCATCTCATCCATTGATAAATCAATTTCAGGCAGAGTCAAATGACTATCAGCATTCGCATCACCATGTCCGGGGTAATGTTTTACGCAAGGAATAATCCCGTTTTTTCTGTATATGCTTGACACAATATTCTCCGCAATGATAACTTCTTCAGCCTTTGAAGAATACGCCCTTTCTCCAATTATAGGGTTATTAGGGTTTGTATTTGTATCAATGCATGGTGCAAAATTCAAATTTATTCCGTATTCTTTCAATTCTTTTGCCATTGCATCAGTCTGAGCGGCAAGAAAATTTTCCCCTTTTTCAAAAGCGTATTTAGCCGATAAATATTTTTTACCCTTGTGAATATTTTCTGTTCTTTCTACTCTGCCTCCTTCCTGATCAATAGATAGGAACGGGGAAATCAAACTAACAGTTTTAATTTTAGAAATAAGTGATTTAAACTGCTCAACATTTTGAATATCCTTAGTAAAAAATATCACACCGCCAAGCCCGTTTTTTAAAGCGTCGCAGCAAAAAGAGGACACCCCTTCTGTGCAAGCGTCAAAATCGTTTACCCCAAGTATAAACATTTGATATAACTTTGTTTTTAAATCTGCCATATTATCCTTTATAAACAAGATTAAAAACTTCAACCAAATCAAGAAGATTACCCGACTGAATAACCTCTTCTATTTTTGAATGAATTTTAGAAAGTCCCTCTTTTGAAGGGGTCTTAAAATTTTGAGGAAGTTTTATATCATCAGTTGTTTTTGTATTTACAAAATTCATATTTTCAATAAGAAATTCTCTGTACAAATTCAATATTGTAATATGCAAAGGATTTATATCATAATTTTGACCAAGATAATATTTCGCATCTTTTTTTAATTGCTCATAATATTCAATCGAAAAATCAACTTCGGAACAAGTTTCATTTTTGTCATAAGTATCACCAAAACAAGGATTACCCTCTATCTTTAAATCTCCCAATGATTTGATATATACAGCCCACAAAAGACTTCCTAAACAAAAACCAACATTATTGTCTACCATTCTCAAAATTTGAGGATATGACATTTTAAATTTCATTTTCTTTTGTCCAAAATTTTTAAACGAATTTATTGAAGAATACAGATATTCTAAACTTATAGATAATATAGTTGTATGCTGAGCATACCCAGGATCAAATTTTACTGATTGCATTTGTGTTGTTGTCATTTTTCCACTCCCATTTAATCAAGATACTACCATAAAACTTCATAGAGGGCTAATTTTCTTTATAACCTATATAAGGTAAGTTTCTGTAATACCCGTCATAATCAAGTCCATAGCCGACAACAAATTTATCATCCACTTCAAAACCATAAAAATCAGGCTCAATATCGATTTTTCGCGTTATTTTTTTATCCAATAAAGAACAAAATTTTAATGATTTTACATGAAAATTCATATGCATAAAATCAACTAAAAACTTTGCGGTTAACCCTGTATCTACAATATCTTCCACTATTAAAACATTTTTATTATTCAAATCAGGAAGTTTAATATCCACCGCATTAACTTTTCCTGATGTTGTTAATGATGAACCATAACTTGAAAGCCTAATAAATTCCATTTGTATAGGCATATTAAGATACTTTACCAAATCAGTCGCAAACATTACAGCCCCTTTTAATACGCATATAACAGTAACTTCTTCACCGTTATATAAAGCATTCATTTTAGAGGCAAGCTCTTTAATTTTTTCCTGAATTTGATTTTCACTATACAATACTTTCAAGTCCATGCTCATTTATACACCTTCTTTCTTTAATACAAGTTTATGAGTCGGTTTGGTTTTTACTCTTATTTTTTCGCTGATACCAATTCCGACAGCCCACAATATTTCTTTTCCCTTTGCCAAAAATAACAACTCGTCTTTTTGGTGATTTGGTATTTTTTTTGAATTTAGATATTTTTTTAATTTTTGATGTCCTGACATACCGAAGGGCTGAATGATATCCCCATCCTGTCTTGTTCTTAACTCAAAATCAATATCTACATCGGACAAATCCACGAAAACAGACTCGCCAGAAATGCCATAACATTCATCAATGTTTGAATTACATTCGAAAATATTGAAAATAATTCCTCCATATTTATATTCTCCTGTTTGATTTATTTTTATATTTATATCGCTTTTTTTAGATGCTGTGATAATTTGAAAATATTTATCGTTTACAAAAAGCCAATAATCCGTTGTTATAGAAATAGTTTTACCCGATTTGGAATTTTGATTATCTTTAATAAAATTCCACAAAATCAATAGACGTTCTCTATCATAATTTTCATAAATTAACGGAGTTATGATTTCATAGATAAAACGTTTTTGAATATTTTCTGACAAATTCAAAAACTCATATGTCTTATATTTGTTATCTCCAAAACAAATTTGTTCTTTTATTTTTGAGATATATTCTTTGACTATTTCAGTTTCTTCTGTTGCCACAACAGATAAGGAATTTAATGCTTCATAAATATTTTCGTTTAATTCTTTTTTTATTAAAGGCAAAATCTCAGAACGGATTAAATTCCTTTTATGAACATTGTCATCATTTGATGAATCGTAATTTGGAGATAAATTATTCTTCATACAATATTCTTCAATATCTTTTCTTTCAACATTTAACAGAGGTCTATAAAAAATATCTCTTTTTGGTGCAATTCCCTGAAGCCCTGTTATTCCGGTACCATGACAAATTCTAAAAATTAAAGTTTCAGCATTATCATTTTTATTATGAGCTGTAAAAATTATATTTGAATTGAATTTTTTTGCACATTTTTCAAAAAATTTATACCTCTCTTCACGAGCTGTAGTCTCAGTTTTAGGGATATTTGAAGCCAATTTTTCACAATAAAACTCTACATCAATATTCTTACAAAAATCGGCACAATTTTGTTCTTCTCTGTCACTTTCTTCCCCGCGCCAATTATGATTTAGATGAAGTGCAACAATTTTATTATATGGACAAACTTTCCTCAAAGAATCCAAAAGGCACATTGAATCATACCCGCCGGAAAACGCAACAAGATATGTAAGCTCATTAGCTATTATCTCATACCTACATAAAAAATCTTTTATTACTTGATGAATTTCATTCATATATAAAACGATTTTAGCATAAAATCATATTGTACATTTAAATATTTTTAGCCCGAATACCTTCACGAATTTCCAACACATCAGTACCGAGTTGTTCCAAAACCTGCATAGCTGTTGAATCAGGTTCGGTTGTAATAGCCCATAACAAATCAGATGAACTAATTTTGGTCTTGTTCGCTTTTTTGGCATAATCCCAAGCTGTTTCCAAAACTCGTTTTGCACGTTTTGTAAACGACATTTCACTATCAAAATAATCATTACCGAAACCAATCATTTGCTCAACAATTATACGGGCATCTTTTATATTTATCTCCAGCCCTTTTAAAACTTGAGCTCCCACTCCGGTAGCTTCCCCTATTATGCCAAGTAAAAACATTTCGGTACCAACAACACTTTTGCCCATTCTGCGGGCTTCTTGTTTTGCAAGGCGAAGAACTGTCAAAGTTTCAGGCATTTCTTTTTCGATCGGTTTTATAATTGTATGAGCCAAATCATCATCATTAATTTTGAATTCTTTCAAAATATTATAAGCTACACCCTTTTTAGATTTTAGAAGGCCTAAAATCATATGTTCAGGCAAAACTTCCGATGAACCAAGTTCTTTCGCGGTTTGCTGCGCAAGGCTCATTGCAATAAAAGCATTCGGAGTGAAAACAATTTGTCTTCCTTCGTATTCTGCGCTTCTTGATTGAACTTTTGAAAGTTTTTCATCAAATCCTTCTTCAGTAATCCCAAATTGCGCAAGTATCTTAGATAAAGAAGATTCCTTATCCTCCAATATTGAAGATATAATTTGCTCCGTTCCCAAAATTTCATAATCTGAGGTGGAAAGTTTTGAAACTGCTCGCTCAAAAACCTTTGACGATTCAGGATTATCAAATAAAGAATCTGTTTCTTGGGTCAAATCAATTTCTGTATCCTTATTATCATCATTTTCAGGATGGAAATCGTTTTTAACCTTTCTTTGAACAAGTTTCTCTATTAAAGGACGTGATTTATCAATATCAAAACCTAAATTTTCAAGATATTGAGATATTCTTGAATGTTTATCATTAATCGCAGCGAGTACAAGATGTTCATAATGCACCGTAGAATTGCCGGATTCATCAACCAAATCCATTGTCCTTTTTAAAATACGCTTAAAATCATCACTGAAAGGAATAGAAGAGTTCATATCGGATTCTTCAATATCCAACGTCATATAAATTTCTTTTGCCAAAGCATCATAAGTGACATTATAAGAATTAAATATCTTTGCACAAAAACCTTTTGTCTCTTTTACCAATGCAAGCAGTAAATGCTCAGACAAAACTTTGTCACTATGGTCATAAATAGCTATATTCTGAGCTTCCAAAATTACATTTAACGCTTTTTCAGTGAATTTTTCAAACAAGATATTATTCCTCTTCTATTTCGTCTTCTAAATTTTCAATATATTCTGAAACTCTTTCAAATTCATCATCATCTTCTATTGTTTCAAAATAACTTTCACCATCTTCTTCAGTATATCTCATCAAAACCATCTCAGGGTTTTCTTCATCTGTATCAACATCAAGCAATACCGCATATTGATTATTTTCGAATTCAATTATATCATATAATTCGCATTTAATAGTATTGCCTTCATCATCAGTAATTTCAATAATATTATTTTCTTCTTCTGCCATCATAACCTCCTATTTTTTTCGTGACATATATTGTTCCAGTATAATACAAGCACTCTCAATATCAACTAAACCTTTATCTTTTTTAAAATCTATTTTCTTTGCTCGCAAGTTTTCTTCTGCAGTGTCTGAAGTCAAACGTTCATCTTCGAAAATAACTTCATAACCTTTTATTTTTGATGCAAAATCTTCACAATCCTGAGCCTGAAATCCTTTTGTACCATCCATATTTAACGGCAAACCGACAACAATTTTTTCAACATGATTTTCTTTTGCTATTTTGTATATAGCCTCTAACGCTTTGTCCTCAGGTTTTCTTTGAATATATGAATGACCTTGAGCAAGCATTAATAAAAAATCGCTTAAAGCAATTCCAATCCTTTTTGTTCCGACATCCAGCGCCATTACTTTATACATTATTTCACCCAATTCTTTTCTATATAATCAATTTTTGAAATAATTTCATCATCTGAATATCCAAAAACATTCATATCTTTATTGTATTTTATTGTCATAAAATATTCATAAATACTACGTTTTAACAAATTATCAAAAAATTGTTCCAATAGTTTTGAATTAAAAATCAGACTATATATCTGTTCTGCTTCATCTTTTTTATCCAAAACCAGCTTTATATAAGCAGACATACAAAGCTTTTTAATCCAAGAGTCTTTTTCTTCTTTATAAAATATTTTATCAGCATAGAAATTTATAACAGAATTTAAATCTTCATTGCCTTTCGAATTTTTCAACAATTCATCAAACTCATCACTATAATCCCCATCCAAAAACCAATGTGAAGATACTTTCATTTCTTCTAATTTAGCAAAGATTTTTTCATCAATATCAACCATTTTTAATTCTGATTTTAATATTTCATCAATATTTTTATCTTCAGAATCAATATCTATTAACAAATTTTTCCAGCATACATATTCATATGGAAGTTCCCAATTATCATTATGAGAAGTAACAGTTTGAATTTCGCTGTTATACAAGATATTTTTAAACGCTTCAGCAGGAAGTGCTGCAACTTTTTCATCTTTCAAAAATCTTTCTAAAATTTTGTCACATTCAAATTGCGAAATATCAAAAAATCCAAAGCAATCTTTAATTCCACTCTCGATATTTATAACAATAGAAATAAATCTTATCCTTTTATCCTCTGTAACTCTGGTGCATATCATTGCCATATCACCATGCCCGTCAGGATATGTAACATAAAATTTATCAGGTTTACTATTTGAAAGTATTTTCTTATAAAATTCCTTTGTATTATCGACCCTCATGCCGGACATTTTCAGTGTTGCCAAACTCTTACGAATAGCTTGATTAAGTTCGCCATGAGTTAAACTTTGCATTTTTTCAAGTACATTCAAAGCAAGTTGAGATTTTGTTTCACCAAGTATTCTCAATGCTTCTTTGCCAACAGGACTGGAAGGATTTGATTCAAACACCGGAATAAGTATATTTGCCAAAGCATCATCACTAAAATCTTTTTCAAAAGAATTTATCAATGTTATTTTATCTTCCACTTTTATTGATGCCATAAAGTCCATAAAATCAATCTGAACTTCAGGATTTATAATTGCATTATTTAAAAGTTGACGGGTATTTTCATCCAAAATTTCTTCTGCATCAGCCAAATATTCGCCATAATCTTCAAATGACCAATCAGAATCAAGTTCTCTTAACAAATTTAAAATAGTAATTTTGGACTCACTTTTAAGAGATTTATTATTTAGCGTTTCCCAAAGTCCGCTTATTAAATCTTCTTTTTTTACAAAATGTTCAAGCAAAAAGCAAATAACCGGTATTTTTGCATTTTCAGCACTTACAAGCTCTTTAAATAAAAGTTTAGACAGAACAGTTTTATCTTCTTGACCGTCAAGAAGTTCGATATCTGAAATACAATTTTGTAAATCATTTACAGAATTTATATCTGCCAACAACTTGATTAATCTGGTTTTTAATTCAAACGGATTTAATTGTTTAGTTTTTATACTCAAATTTTATCTTGCCTTTCCCCAAAATGCATCTAATATATGCTGAGCTTCAGCAGACGGCATACGATCTTGTAATATCAAATACTGCACTGCAATCATTGTACATTCGGAACATATATTCACTCCCGGGCCTTTAATCATTTTAATAACCTGAGTGTTTGGTCTGCCACAAAAACTGCAACATACAACATCTTGATTTATACTTTCTTCCTCATGTTTTGAAGATCTTTTCTTTTTAGAACCAAGACTTACTACTTTATCCTCTGACATATACTTCTCCTTTTACAAATTTTATTGTAACTTAAATTAATTAAATTTGCCATATTTTTATGATTTAATTATAATTAATTAACACGTTTGATTATAAGAGGGATGGTATGAAAAAAGTTCTATTAATTGTAAGCATATTAACTGTGGCAGTAATTTCCACTGCTTGTATTAATAATTTTGCGGTACAAGATTTAAATAATAAAGCACAAACATACATGCAAAAAGGAGATTACACTCAGGCTATTGAAAGACTAAAGTCAAGTATCGATTTAGATCCTACAATATTTGAAACTCATTATAATCTTGCGGTTGCATATACCCAGTCAGAAGATTATATCAATGCTGTTGAGGAATACAAAAAGGCAATTGAAATAAAATCTGATGTAGCTGATGTGTATTATTCACTTGCTACTGCTCAAAATAACTTGGTTATAGACCTTGAACAGGGCAGAGTGAGGATGAATGTAGACGATAGCTTATATACCCCGAAAGCAGAAGATTTAAATTTTGATGAAAAATACGAAATGTCAGAAAAAGAATTATCTTTAAGTGAAGAATTAAGAGCTTCTGCTTTACAAAATTATGCAAAATATTTAGAATTAAATCCTAATGCAAAAAACAAATCCGAAGTAGAAAAACAAATGGAATATCTTTCAGGTGCAAATAAAACTTCTGATGAGGAGTAGCAAATGATAATACCTGCTGCATCTGATGTTGCATTCAATATCGGTTCTGTTTCCATATATTGGTATGGGATATTGATGGCCTGTGCAATTTTAATTGCGTTTCTTGTCGCAAATAAGTTAGGACAAAATTTATTTGCAAAAAAAGATTTCATTATAGAATATGCACCAATAATCATAATTTCCGGAATATTAGGAGCAAGGTTATATTTTTGTTTGCTAAATTGTGGTCATTATTTTTATCATCCACTTGAGATACTCGATATCAGAGAAGGCGGGTTATCTATTCATGGCGCACTTATCGGAGGGATATGCGCACTTTTATATACGGCAAAAAGAAATAACATTCCTTTTTTAAGTTTACTTGATACTTTCTCTTGCGGGACAATTTTAGGGCAAGCAATAGGACGTTGGGGAAATTATTTTAATTCGGAAGCATACGGATTGCCAATTGCCAATCAAAATTGGGGTCTATATATTCCTGAAGGCAGAAGAATTTCTCAATACGCAAATTTTTCACTATACCATCCGACTTTTTTATATGAAAGCGTACTGAATTTAATCTCTTTTGGAGTTTTATTGTTTATATTTAAAAAATGTTCAAATAAATACAGAGGCGTTACATTTTTCTCATATTTAACAATATATGCAGTAATACGTTTTTTTATAGAACAAATAAGAATAGATAGCGCACTGAATATAGGTACAATCCCAATTGCTGTAATTGTTTCTATTATATTATTTATAACCGGACTAATAGGAATAATATTCTGTTTAAAAACACATGAATAGTATTATCAGTAGTTTTTTTTACAAAAGGTAAATGTAGTTTAACAGTGTAGCACATTTTGCATTAAAAGTCGAAAAAGTGGGGGAAATAATTCCCTCTCCAAGGGGGAGGGTTAGGGTGGGGGTTATAATGCGCAGCGTTGTTTTAGCTGCGCATAGAGATTTTTGTCCGTAGGACAAAAACGTATGAGTATTTTATGTCTACATATTCCGAGCGGAACGATGCCGTCAGGCAGCGTTGTTGTTTGGCGTGCTTTCTTTTTCGGTTCACTTTTTCTTTCCCGTTGCAATGGAAAGAAAAAGTGAACATAAGTGGAAAATTGTGCTAGTTCCGATAATACTATTTATTACTTTTTTTATTTTAATCTTTATTATATAATATAGAAAAATAATAGTTTTTAAGGAGAGATATATGGTAACATTAAATGCCACAGAGGGGATAATTACTAAAATTATAGGACCTGTTATAGACGTAGAATTTCCTGATGGAAATCTGCCAAATATTTATACAGCACTAAATATATACAATGATAACGGGGATAAAATTGTTGCTGAAGTAGAACAGATGTTGGGTTCAAACAAAGTCAGAACAGTTGCAATGTCATCTACTGACGGTCTTAAACGAGGAATGAAAGTCATTAATACAAATGAACCTATTAAAATTCCTGTTGGAAACGCTATATTGGGCAGAATATTAAACGTAACCGGAGACCCTGTTGATAATGCAGGTCCGATTGATACAGACACATTCTTACCAATCCACAGAGATGCCCCAAAACTTGTTGATCAAAATACCGATGTGGAAATCCTTGAAACAGGTATTAAAGCTATTGACCTCCTGCAACCTTACCAAAAGGGAGGGAAAATTGGTCTTTTTGGAGGTGCAGGTGTTGGTAAAACCGTACTTATTCAAGAATTAATACACAATATCGCAATGGCCCATAACGGAGTATCAGTATTCGGCGGTGTTGGTGAAAGAACTCGTGAAGGAAATGATCTTTGGAACGAATTTAAAGAAAGCGGAGTTATTAATAAAGTAGGTCTTATATACGGACAGATGAACGAACCACCAGGAGCAAGAATGAGAGTCGGCTTATCCGCTCTTACTGCTGCTGAATATTTTAGAGATTATTCAAAACAAGATGTGCTATTATTCATTGATAACATATTCAGATTTACCCAAGCAGGTTCGGAAGTATCTGCATTGCTTGGTCGTATGCCTTCAGCCGTTGGTTATCAGCCGACATTAGCAACAGAAATGGGTGAATTACAAGAAAGAATTACATCTACTAAAGAAGGTTCTATTACATCCGTTCAAGCAATATATGTTCCTGCAGACGACTTAACAGACCCTGCTCCGGCAACTACATTCTCGCATCTTGATGCTTCAACAGTATTATCAAGAGATATCGCTTCTTTAGGTATTTACCCTGCCGTAGACCCGCTTGAATCAAATTCAAGAGCACTTGACCCGAACATTGTAGGTGAAGAACACTACGAAGTAACACGAAAAGTTCTTGAAATTCTGCAAAAATACAAAGATTTGCAAGACTTAATCGCAATCTTAGGTATGGATGAACTTTCTGAAGAAGATAAAGAAACCGTAAACAGAGCAAGAAAAATTCAAAGATTTTTATCTCAACCATTCTTTGTCGCAGAACAATTCAGCGGTAATAAAGGTAAATACGTAAAAATTGAAGATACCGTCAAAGGCTTTAAAGAAATTATTGAAGGCAAATATGACGATTTACCTGAACAAGCTTTCTACATGGTAGGAACAATCGAAGAAGCCGTAGAAAAAGCTAAAGGAATGAATGAATAATTATGAATTTGAAAATAATTACACAAGAAAAAATAGTTTTTGACGGGGAAGTCGATGAAATCTATACCAGAGGCGTTGACGGAGAGTTTGGCATCTTAAAAGACCACGTTGCAATGATGTCTGCGCTTGATATTGGTGTTACAAGGATTAAAATAGGTAACACTCACAAATCCTTCACAACTATGGGCGGGATTTTACAATTTAAAGATAATGAATGTACTATCCTCACAACCCTTGCAGAACCGGGAGATGAAATCGACGAAATGCGTGCAAAAGAATCTCTTGAAAAAGGTAGAAGGCTTTTAAGAGAAGCCAACGCCAGAATTGATTCTAAAAAAGTTTCTGCTTCAATTGCCCGAGCAAAAGCAAGACTTAAGGCTAAACTTAATGAAGGGAATTAAGCTGCCGCAGCATTACTGTTGCCAAAGAATTTTTCTGCTAATGCGGCTACTGCAACACCTGCGACTGCCATTATCGGACATTTAACAAGAAGTTCTTTATTAAATACTTTTGAAGCAGCAGCACCTTTCATAACTTTATATGCTCCCATTGCAAGTGGTGCAAGGAAACCTGCAACAGCGCCTTTTTTCTTCAAAGGTGTAAATTGGAACAGATTAGAAGTTGTACCTTGAGCTTGAGTTTCATCGCCGGCAGCTTGCGCATCTTGAGCCTGTGCATTTTGGGAACTTACAAATTGATCTCCAACCTGCGGAGCATTACCTGGCATACTTCCATTTAAACAATTTGCAATTTTTAACTCTTGAGGCATCAAAAAATCGTTATCATAATTCGTTGGTAATTGAGCCCCATTAACATTTATATAACCTGATGCAGAACATGTTGTCATCGGATTTGCATACGCAGAAGTTAAAATATCATTTGTACCCGTAAAACTTGTTTGTCCTACCCCATAATAATTCATTCCAGTGTTTAACATAAAAATAACCTTTCTAAAATAACTAACCTTAACCCTTACATTTATAAAGTATTTTATTTTAGAAAAATTGCTTGTTTATGGGGAATATTAAGAAATATTACAAGCTGGTTCTTTCGATTTCTTCAGTTGTTGATACCTGAATAATATCGCCTTCTTGAAGATCATTGAACTTACCGAAAGATATACCGCATTCAAAGCCTTGAGCAACTTCTTTAACATCATCTTTGAATCGTTTAAGCTGTTCGATAGGTCCTTTGAATATTTCAACACCGTCACGAATAATAACAGCATCTTTGTATCTTGCAATTTTACCTTCAAGAACATAACATCCGGCAATCTTACCGGTTTTCCCGATATTAAATACTTGTCTGACTTCAGCTTTACCAAGTTCAACTTCTTTAATTTCAGGTTGAAGAAGTGATAATAAAGTTTTTTCAATATCTTCAAGCAATTGGTAAATAATATCATACTTGCGGATTGTAACACCTTCTTTTTCTGCTGCTGCGAGGGCTTTTGAATCTTCTTTTACGGTAAATCCTAATATCAAGGCGCCTGAAGCTGCAGCAAGCATAACATCCGCCTCTGAAATGTCACCAACACCAACGTGAATAATTTTTGTTGCAATTTCTTTTGATTCAACTTGAGCAATAGCCTGAGCAACAGCTTCAGCAGAACCGTTTGTATTAGCTTTGATAATTAAATTCAATTGAGGAATATTATCATCTCCCGCAACTGCTTCACGTCTTATATGAGCAGGAAGCATAGCCTCTAAACGTTTATCCCTTGCTTTTTCTTGACGTTCAGCTGTAATAGCTTTCATTTCTTTTTCATTTTTAACGACTTTGAAATTATCTCCGGCCTGAGGAACTTCTGATAAACCTAAAATCTCAACAGGAGTAGATGGTTCAGCTTTTTGAATTCTTTCACCGCTATCGGATAATAACGCACGAACTCTACCGCAAGCAGTACCTACAACTATACAATTTCCTGCACGAAGAGTACCGTTTTGAACCAATAATGTAGCAACAGGGCCTTTTCCTTTATCTAAGTTTGCTTCAATTACAACACCTGACGCTTCAGCTTTCGGATTAGCTTTCAAATCTTGGACATCAGCCACAAGCAAAATGTATTCCAAAAGTTCATCAATACCGGTACCTTGAAGTGCTGAAACTTTTACTACAATAGTATCTCCGCCCCAATCTTCCGGAACCAGACCATGTTCTGTTAATTGCTGTAATACTTTATCAGGATTTGCACCCGGTTTATCAATTTTGTTAACCGCAACAATAATAGGGATTTCAGCAGCTTTTGCATGGTTGATTGCTTCTATTGTTTGAGGCATTATACCATCGTCCGCCGCAACTACCAAAATCGCAATATCTGTTGCTTGAGCACCACGAGCTCTCATTTCAGTAAACGCTTCGTGCCCCGGAGTATCTAAGAATACAATCTTTTTATCATTTTTATCCCCGACATAAACCGTATAAGCACCGATAGACTGAGTTATACCGCCGACTTCTGTTGCAACAATTTTATGTTTTGAAGCACGAATACTGTCAAGTAAAGTTGTTTTACCATGGTCAACGTGACCCATAATACTTATGACAGGAGCACGCTTTTTGAGCAATTTTTTATCTACATTTGAAAGAGCCTTTTGTTCTTCTTCTTTTGCAAGTTCCTCTTCCATAAATGCATCTAAATCTTCTTCCAAAACTTCTAAGCCATACTCAGCACAAACTTTTTTAATTACATCGACATCAATTAATTGGTTTACAGTTGCCATTATTCCGTTCATCATAAGGAATTTGACAATATCGGCAGGAGTTTTTTTAATTTTTTCAGACAACTCAGCAATTGTCATAGCATTTGTTACAACAATTTGTGTAACTTCTTCAACTTCTTCAGCTTTTTGAACTTTTTTCTTATGGTGTTGAGCAGCAGCTTTTTCTAAAGAAATCATTTCTTGTTCTTCTTTTTTAGAATTGAAATCTTTATCCTTTTTCTTTCCGGAATTTTTACTTCCGCCAAATTTACCTGTGCCGCCCCCTTTATTTTCATAAATATCTTGAGGAATTATACGACGTTCAATCGGCTTTTTAGGGCCAAAACTTTTTGGTGCAGCACCATCAGGTCTTTTTGATTTGTCAAAACTTTTTGCCCCTTCTTCACCTTTTTGAGGACGTTTTGGACGATCAGGTCTTTCAACAGGCGCTGCCGGCTTTTTAGGAGCACGCCTTACAATTTCTATTCTTGAAGGAACAGGACGTTCTATTTTTGGCTTTTCTAGAGTCTTTTTAGGTTCAGATTTAACTTCTGATTTTATTTCTTCTTCTTTTACTTCTTCTTTTGCAGGTTCAGGCTCTGCAACTTTTGCTTTTTTTACAACAAAAGCCTTTGGCTTGGCAGTCTTCTTTACACCGCCATCAGCGATAAACTCTTTTAGTCTTTTTATCTGATCTTGAGTAACAGTACTTGAATGAGTTTTGTTTGTAACTCCAATCTTCTCAAACTTCTCAACAACTTCTTTGCTTTGAAGTCCAAGCTCTTTTGCTAATTCACTTATCCTAACTGTTTCGTAACTCATCTAATAACTGTCCTTTCAATTCACTAGGTACAGAAGTTTTTAAAAATTTTTCTATCTTATTCTTTTTAAAAGCTGCTTCTATACAAGATTTATTATAGCAAAGATATGCAGATCTGCCAAATGTGGTCGAATTCGGGTTAATGACGGGGGTTCCTCCCGCATTAGTTATCTTTATTAAATCTTTTCGGTCTTTGATTTGCCAACATCCGGCACAACGTCGCTCTGTCATGTTATCTATCTTTGTAGTTCTCTTTTACATAATCCTTTAAAAGTTTTGTTCCCAAATTGCCCGCAGTACGATTTTGCTCTTGGGCAAGTTTTTTGAACTTCTCAAAAACATCATAATCTACGAGTAAAACAAACCTTTTCTTCTCTTCTGCCATTTTAGTACCTTATAATATATTTGTAACTTTATGTGTATTTTATTACAACTTTATTGACACATCAATTGCAATTGAATTACAATCATGTTGCAACTAAATTGCAATATAATTACAAGGAGGTAAATATGGAAGATTATATAGAGATTGCACATAAAAGTAAAAATATCTCAGCTACGCTGGTAAAAACTTTATACTTATTGGATGTTTTAGATATACTGGCAGACGGCGAAGGCAAAACCGTTACACTTCTGAATTTAATCAAAGAAAATATAGAATACTCGTTCAATGAAATAGAAACGTGCAGAAAAATTCTTAACTCGCAATAACATTGTATCTGCTCCTCCCCTAAGGGGGAGGCTGGGTAGGGGAGGATTTATCCCCGCCCCTTGCGGGAGGGGGTAGGGGGTGGGGTAGGATTTGTTTTATAGAACAGATTCTGAATCAAGTTCTGGATGACATAAACACATCACTCAGAAGACAAGCCCCGAAAAACCCAATAAAGAGAAGATCCTTCGCTACGCTCAGGATGACGTGCCAAGTATTGGTAATGTAGTAATAAACAGCTGGATTGCTTCGCTACCGCTCGCAATGACAGGGAAAAGTAGCGTAATTATTGGTAGCAATATTTACCCCCGCTCGCAATGACAGGGGAAAAATACGCAAGATTGATAACAACATTTACCCCACACACGCAAACATGATGAAAACTCCACGCAACCATTGGTAACAACATTTACCCCCCCGCTCACAATTAGATGGGTACTTGGCGCAACCGTTTGGATATATATTTACCCCCCCCTACCCTTGTTGGGCAAGTTTTTCTAATTTTAATTTTTGGTCATATTCAATCAAAAGCCCGATGAGCTCTTCTAAATCACCGTCAATTACCGTCCAAACATTCAAATTATGCCCTATACGATGGTCTGTCAAACGACCTTGAGGGAAGTTATATGTTCTTATACGTTCAGATCTGTCACCTGTACCAACCTGAGAACGTCTTAAGTCCGTAACTTCCTGCATTTGTTTTTGAACTTCCAAATCATATAGTTTTGAACGCAAAATTTCCATCGCGCGTTCTTTGTTTTGGAGCTGTGAACGTTCTTCTGTACAGAAAATCATAATTCCTGTCGGTTTGTGGAACAGTCTTGCTGCGGTTTCAACCTTGTTAACATTCTGACCGCCTGCGCCGCCTGAACGAGCAGTAGACATTTCGATATCTTCAGGTCTAATTTCGATTTCAACATCATCAACCTCCGGCATAACAGCAACTGTTGCAGTTGAAGTGTGAACACGTCCCTGTGATTCAGTTTCCGGAACCCTTTGAACACGGTGAACTCCGGATTCATATTTTAATTGAGAATATACGGAATCTCCTTTTATAGAAATAATAATTTCCGAGTATCCGCCTGCTTCACATTCTGTTTTAGAAAGAATTTGAGTTTGCCAGCCTTTTTTATCCGCAAACTTTAAGTACATTCTCGCCAAATCACCAGCGAAAATATTGGCTTCATCTCCGCCTGCACCACCGCGGATTTCAAGCATAATATCTTTATCATCCATAGGGTCTTTAGGAAGTAAAAGTCTTTTCATTCTTTCTTCAAAATCAGGAAGTTTTGCCTCATTCTCTTCGATATCAGCCTTCAACATGGCACGCATATCTTCATCTTTTTCGCCTTGCAAAAGTTCTTTATCATCCTCTATTGCATCTGTTGCCTTTTTCCAAGCATAATAAAGTTCAACTGTTTCTTCCATTGATTTTCTTTGCTTTGACAGGTCTCTAAACTTATTATAATCCTGTATTACCGCAGGATCAGAAAGAGTTTCTCCCAACTCTTTGTATTTTGCTTCTATTTGAAGTATTTGTTCTAACATATCTTTCATACTTCAATCATATCAAGAAAATATTTTTTTTCAAATTTAAAAACCTACTATAAAAACTATTTCGTATTTTTATAATCCCAAGTAATATTATTTTTAACAATTCTTGCGGGATTTCCTGCAATAATACAATTTGTTTCACTAAATTCTTTGGTAACATTACTCCCCGCACCCACAATACAATCATCAGGTATTGTTACATTTTTCATTATTCGAACATCTCTTGCAATCCATACATGATTTCCGATATTGATACCTTTTCTTGGGATATTAAGGCATTTATTTGTCTTTAAGTCCAATACAGAATGATAATCACCAAGCATAAATTTTGTATCCTGACCAAACATACAATTATCACCAATAACTATATTCGAATTATCCAACAGCCCAAAATCAAAGAAACAAAATCCGTTCTGATACCAATTTTTACCGATAATAAGTTTATTATTAGACCCAAAAGCTTTTGCCTGGATATTATGAATAGAGCGACAAGAAGAAAATATACAAATATAATTATTATCACCTTCTACTTTTATATGTGACCTGTTAACCAATAACCTTCTTTGAAATTTAATCGGTTCATAAATTTCTATTATAGAGTTTTTACCTTTTAATCTGACACTCAATCCAAAATAATTGAAACATTCTACTACTTTACCATCTTTTTTATGTACTATTATTCTGTTTCCGTTTCTATACCACCTACATAAACAAAATAACAATAATCGTTTAATACTACTAAGCAATTTATCACCCTTGTACTTACAGATAACCATACATAGTATGGTTATAAATAAATATATACAATGGGTATAATATTGTCAAGTAAAATGTAAGGGTATATGTATGTCTTTTGAACGAAAATTAATGAGAAATGGTAATGGTTGGGCTCTTAGTATAAATTCAACAATTTTAGGGTTATTGGACGTTAATCCGGAAATAAATATGGTCAAATACAGTATCGAAAATAATAAACTAATTATTACTAAAAGCGATAAAAAAATTGATACTAAGAATTTAAAAGTTTAATATATTAAAAAAGAGCACAGTAAACCTATGCTCTTTTTATATATTACGCCGGTTATATTACTATGTAATTACCAACTTGCTTTTGTAACGCCAGGAAGCAAACCTTCGTGAGCCATTTTTCTCAAACAGATTCTGCAAAGACCGAAATCTCTGTGGTAACCGTGAGGTCTGCCACATATACTGCATCTGTTGTGAAGTCTAACTGCCGGATATTTGCCTGCAGCCACTAACTTTTCACGTTTTGCTTCTTTGTCCATCATCGCTTTCTTAGCCATGAATTTCTCCTTTATGATTTATTTATATTACTGTCTTATTTATTCATACCTTTGAATGGCATTCCGAGAAGTTTTAATAATTCTCTTGCTTCTTCATCAGTTTTTGCTGTTGTGATAACTGAAACGTTCATACCTTTTACTAAATCAACTTCTTCGTATGAAATTTCAGGAAATAATGCTTGTTCTTTCAAGCCTAATGTATAATTTCCTCTACCATCAAAACTCTTTGCACTTACACCGCGGAAGTCACGAATTCTTGGTAATACTACGCAAATTAATTTTTGCATAAAATCATACATTCTTTCACCACGCAATGTTGCCATTGCACCAACAGGCATACCTTCTCTTAACTTGTAAGATGCTATAGATTTTTTTGCTTTTGTTACTACAGCTTTTTGGCCTGCGATTTTTGTTAATTGATTTTCAATTGCTTCTGCAATTTTTGAGTTGTGAGATGCTTCACCTACACCCATGTTTAAAACGATTTTAACCATTTTTGGTACTTGATGAGCATTTTTGTATCCGAATTTTTCCTTTAATGCAGGAACTACATCTTCAACATATCTTGTTTTTAAGTCTTTTGTTTTTGTCATTTTTCCATTTCCTTTACTATTGGTATTAATGTCGTACCGAGTAAATACTCACTACACATTAAGCATCTAGCTGTTCACCGCATTTTTTACAAACGCGTACTTTTTTACCGTCAACTACTTTCATTGTCGGTCTTGTTGCTTTTTCACAAGCAGGACATACTATCATAACGTTTGAAGAATCCATTGGAGCTTCAAGTTTGATAAGTCCACCTTGAATTCCGGCAGCAGGTTGAGGCTTTTGAGCTTTAGTAACCATATTCAATCCTTCAACAGTTACTTTGCCGTCAACACGATCAACTTTTTTGATGTTGCCGATTTTTCCTTTGTCTTTACCTGCAATAACGACAACTCTGTCACCGTTTTTTACATGTAAATCTTTCTTATCTTTGTTTGTCATCTTTCTTTCCTTTTTTCTTATTTACTGTTCCCTTTTGTATGGGATCCCGAAACAAGTTCGGGATTATTTATTCCTATACTCACATACGTTCGTCAAGGACTAAATAACTTCCGGTGCAAGAGAAACAATCTTCATATAACCTTTATCACGCAATTCACGTGCTACAGGTCCGAATACACGAGTTCCTCTTGGGTTGCCATCTTTAGCGATAATAACTGCAGCATTTTCATCAAATCTGATAACAGATCCGTCTTGACGTTTGATGTCTGCCTTAGTTCTTACGATAACTGCACGAACAACTTCACCTTTTTTTACAGTCATATTAGGAGTTGCATCTTTTACAGAAGCTACGATTTCGTCTCCTACTGCTGCAAATTTCTTATTTGAGCTGCCCATAACACGAATACACAAAAGTTGTTTTGCGCCTGTGTTATCTGCAACTACTAGTCTTGTTTCTTGTTGTATCATTTTTCTTTCCTTTTCTTTATCGGTATAACCGATTTTTCTGTTTGCCTCTCATTACTCAATGGTAATGTTGCTTGTTTGTTTAAGGTCCTGAAATAAATTCAGGACAAGATACTTGTACGCTTCGCTAAGCGAAACTACAATTATCTCGCTTTTTCAACTACTTCTGCAACTGTCCAGCGTTTACCTTTTGACATCGGTTTTGATTCGATTATTCTTACGATATCGCCTTCGTTGCAAACATTCTCAGCATCATGTGCTTTGTAATGTTTATTTGATTCCATAATCTTTTTGTATCTAGGATGTGGTTCGTAATCAGCAACTTTTACAACTACTGTTTTATCCATTTTATTGCTTATTACCATTCCTTGTTTTTCTTTTTTAGGCATTTTCCTTACCTTTCTCTGTTATTATTGTTTTTGCTTGAGCGATAAGTCTCTTTGTCTTTGAAATTGTTGCTGTGTCTTGCAATTTGTTAGTAGCAAGCTGCATTCTTGATTCTAATAATTGCTTTTTCCAATCAACAATAGCATTTTGTAACTCATCAACTGTTTTTTCACGCATTTCACTTAATTTCATTGTTATATTTCCTTTATATTGCTTACCTTAAATATTTCGACCTTTTGAATATCTTATCAGGTAAGTTTAATTATGCTTCTTCTGTAGGTTTTACTACAATCTTTGTTTTGATAGGTAACTTCTGAGCCGCTAATTCTAAAGCGTGAACAGCTACACCTTTATCAAAATATTCTAACTCAAACATAATTCTGTTTGGTTTTACTACTGATACCCAGTATTCAACGTTACCTTTTCCTGAACCCATACGAGTTTCTGCAGGTTTTGCAGTAATCGGTTTATCCGGGAATATCTTAATCCAAACGTTACCGCCACGTTTGATTTCACGAGTCATTGCACGACGTGCTGCCTCGATTTGACGGCTGGTAATCCAACCAGGTTCTACTGCTTGTAAACCGTAATGACCGAATTCAAGCTTTGTACCTCTGGTTTCTGTACCTTTCATTCTGCCTTTCATCATTTTGCGGTATTTTGTCTTTTTAGGCTGTAACATTTTATATTGCTCCTATTTATTTATACCTTAATTACGCTTCTTCAGATGCTGCAGCTTTTGCTCTTCTTGGGCGTCTGCCTGCTCTTTCTGAATTGTTTTCTCTGCTGGATTTTACCTTGATGTTTTGGTCTGCTTTTTCTCCAGGCATTAAGTTGCCTTTGAAGATCCATACCTTAACACCAATTTTACCCATGATTGTATCTGCTTCTGCAAATCCGAAATCTACATCCGCTCTCAATGTTTGAAGAGGAATTCTTCCTTCTTTTGCCCATTCAGAACGCGCAATTTCTGCACCACCCAAACGTCCTGATACCATAACTTTGATACCTTGAACGCCTGAACGCATTGTTCTTTGCATTGCTTGTTTCATAGCTCTGCGGAATGCTATACGTTTTTCAAGTTGTTGTGCAATATTTTCTGCTACTAATTGTGCATCTGCATCTATTCTTGCAACTTCTACTACATTGATTAAAACGTCCTTGCCAAGATATTTTGATACATCTTTGCGAAGATCATCAATACCTTGTCCGCCACGGCCAACTACTATACCAGGTTTTGCTGTTACAACTGTGATTGTAATCTTGTCACCTTTTCTGGCAATCCATATTTTTGAAATACCAGCTGCATATAGTTTTTTCTTTACGAATTTTCTTATTTTAGCATCTTCTGCTACAAATGTTCCGTAGTCTCTAACTTTGGCATACCATTGGCTTGCCCAGTTTTGAATGATTCCTACTCTAAATCCGGTTGGATGTGTTTTTTGTCCCATTTTATTACTTTCCTATTTTTGTATCACTTACTACTAAAGTTAGGTGTGATGTACGTTTTGTTCTAGCGTACATACGACCTTGTGCTCTTGTTCTTGCACGTTTATATGTAGTACTTTCATCTGCAAAGATCTGTGAAATCTTTAATGATTCAGCACTTGCACCATATTGTTCTCTAGCATTTGCAACAGCAGCTTTTAAGTTCTTTTCTACTACTCTTGCTGCAAAATATGGCATAAAACGTAACATATCTAGAGCTTCAATAACAGATTTCCCGCGAACTTCGTTGATTACTCTGCGAAGTTTACGTACTGTCATTTTTATGTCTGTTTGTTTTGCTTTTGCTTCCATTGTTTTTATCCTTTTATTTAATAAATATTACTGTGGATTTTACTAACCTCTTTTTGCTGTTTTATCAGAACCTGCATGACCTTTGAATAGTCTTGTAGGAGCAAATTCACCTAATTTGTGTCCTACCATTTCTTCAGTAATATAAACAGGTACGTGAGTTTTACCGTTATGTACTGCTATTGTATGGTTTAACATATCAGGTACTACCATTGATGCTCTTGACCAAGTTTTGATAACTTTCTTTTCAGAGTTAGCATTCATTTTTTCGATTTTCTTTTGTAGAGATTCTTCTACATATGCACCTTTTTTTAACGAACGTGCCATTTATTTCTCCTTTATCTACTTGAGTTTATCTTATTTCTTATTACGTCTTCTTACAATTAATTTGTCAGACGCTTTACCTTTTTTACGTGTCTTATAACCAAGAGCCGGTTTGCCCCAAGGTGTTTTAGGGTTTCCACCAGGACCTGTTTTTCCTTCACCACCACCGTGTGGGTGATCACAAGGGTTCATTGTTACACCACGTACTGTTGGTCTGATACCCATATAACGTTTTCTTCCGGCTTTACCGATTGATAAGTTTTTGAATTCTGCATTACCTAACACACCGATAGTTGCTAAGCATTCTTTTCTTATCATTCTCATTTCACCTGATGGAAGTTTTACAGTTACATAGTTACCTTCTTTTGCCATCACTTGAGCACTGTTTCCAGCAGCTCTTACTAAAATTCCGCCACGACCTGGGGTCATTTCGATATTGTGAACAAATGTACCTAACGGAATCAATTCAAGCGGAAGCGCATTACCTGTTTGAACAGGAGCTTCTGGACCGCTCACAATTTTATCGCCTACGTTCAATCCTTCAGGTGTCAAAATGTATCTTTTTTCACCATCAGCATAGAAACATAGTGAAATTCTTACGTTTCTGTTCGGATCGTACTCGATAGTTTTAACTTCTGCACTTACACCGAATTTTTCTCTTTTAAAATCAATTACACGGTAAGTTCTTTTTACACCACCGCCTTTGTGACGGCATGTAATTCTACCTGTATTGTTTCTTCCTGCTTTTTTATTCAATGATTTTAACAATGATTTTTCAGGAGTTGATGTTGTGATTTCTTGGTAATCACTTTTTGTCATGCCTCTTTGTCCCGGAGACGTCGGATTAATTTTTCTGATTGCCATTTTATTTCTCCTTTTGGCTTTCTACTACTTTTGCTATTACCGGCACTGCGCACCGGCTTTTGCCTTTCAGGACTTATGCCAAACACGCCCTGATGTCACAGATGCTTATGCACCCATGAATTCAATTGGTTCGCCTTCGATTGTTACGATGGCTTTTTTGGAAGAATCTGTTCTTCCGAATTTATAGCCCATTCTCTTTGCATGAGATGGCATATAAACTGTTCTTACTTTCTTTACCTTTCTTCCAGGAAAAGCAAGTTCTACAGCTTGTGCAATTTCGATTTTTGTTGCATCTTTTTTAACTTCAAATGTGTATTGAGCATTTTCAGTTGCTGCGACTGACTTTTCTGTGATTAAAGGTTTTTTGATTACATCATATAATTTTTCGTTACTCATTTTTACTTTCCTTTACTTACTTTAGAGTTGACCCCTCACCCGGCACTACGTGCCACCCTCTCCCACAGGTAGAGGGAAAGTTTATATTTTATTTTTGGAGTCTTTCTGTAATTTCATTCACTGCAGATTCAGTCATAACAACAAAATCAGCTTCTAATAAGTCTTTAACATTTAAGTTAGTTGGCAATAAAAGTTTTACGCTTGGAATATTTCTTGCTGATAATTCTAAATTTTTGTTTTCATCAGCTTTTGTATTCGCTACAACTAAAACTTTGCCACTTACTTTTAATGACTTCAATGCATTTACCATTAATTTTGTTTTTGGTTCTGAAATTGTAGAGAAATCTTTTACTACTACAATTTGAGATTCTCTTGCTGATAATGCAGATCTTAAAGCTAATTGTCTTGCTTTTTGAGGCATATTGAATGCATAGCTTCTTGGTTTTGGCCCAAAGATTACGCCGCCGCCTGCGAACAATGGAGAACGTAATGAGCCGGCTCTTGCACGACCTGTACCTTTTTGTTTCCATGGTTTTCTGCCGCCGCCTGCAACTTCTGCTCTTGTTTTTGTGCTTGCATTACCTGAACGAGCATTGTTTAACTGTCTTCTTAATGCTAAATGCATTACATGTATATTAGGTTCTACACCGAAAACTTCTTTAGCTAAGGTAATTTCACCTAATTTTTCACCGTTTGTACTTAAAATTTCTTTTGACATTTTTCTTTTTCCTTTTGCTTTCCGTCTACCCCTTGCGCACTTAACGCTTTATATGGCAGAAGCGGGTTATTTGTAAATTTTATACTTTTTCCGCCTGTGCAATCACAGATTGCTTCGTTCGCTTTATTTACATTCCGCTCACAACGGCGGTGATATAATGTTACGTGACTGGCTTGTCTTGCTCACGCAAGCCAACACCGGCTCACGCATTTAGTTCCATTTAGTTCTTGTCGGAACGATTGTAACTAATCTTCCTTCACAACCCGGAACGGAACCTTTTACCAAAACTAAACCGTTATTTGAATCAACTTTAACAAGTTTAAGCTTAGTAATTGTAACTCTTTCATTACCCATGTTACCGGCCATTCTTTTACCTTTGATAACACGTGAAGGAGTTGTACCTGCGCCGATTGAACCAGGTTCTCTGTGGTTTTTAGAACCGTGAGCCATAGGTCCTCTGCCAAAGTTCCATCTTTTTACTGTACCTTGGAAACCTTTACCTATTGATTTTCCTGTTACATCGACTTTTTCAACGTTATCTAATACAGATAATTCAACTTTGTCACCTACTTTGAAATCTTGAGGATTGTCTACTCTGAATTCTTGTAAGTGTCTGTAATTAGACAAGCTGTTTTTCTTAAAGTGACCCAATTGAGCCTTTGATAAATGTTTTTCTTTTGCTGCAATTGTACCAACTTGGATAGCATTGTATCCGTCAGTTTCTACTGTTTTTACCTGAGTAACAACAGTTTCATCTACCTTGATAACAGTTACAGGAATTGCCAAACCATTTTCATCAAAGATTTGAGTCATTCCTACTTTTTTACCTATTACACCTAGTGTCATAATTTTACCTTTCCGTGCTCGTCCTACTTGATGCAGAAGATATCTGCCTCTTTTCAGATTTGCATCCTTTCGCTTGTGAGCGCTACCTTTTCTTTACCCTAAGGACTTTCACCTTATTCTGCCTATTCCGGCAGATTGTAGATCACATTATATGCATAATGCTTATTCAATTTTCATTGCAGGAATCGTGTGCAAACTATTTTGCTTCGATATCTACACCTGCAGGTAAATCTAATCTACGTAACTCTTCCATAGTGGCTTGAGTCGGATCGTATATATCAATTATACGCTTGTGTGTTCTCATTTCAAAATGTTCACGAGATTTTTTATCTACGTGTGGTGAACGCAAAACGCAATATATACGTCTTTTTGTAGGTAAAGGAATAGGACCGGCTACTTTAGCGTCTGTTCTTTTAGCTGTTTCTACAATTTTTTCAGCTGATACATCAATAAGTTTGTGATCATATGCTTTCAAACAAACTCTGATTCTTGATTTTTTTGTGCTGTTTGCCATCTTTAGCATTCCTTTATTTTCTATGTACTACTTTTGCACAAAAGCCCGAAAACCCTTGTACATCACCCAGATTGCTATTCTTTATATTTCGGACAATATATCTGAGCATAACAATAGTATGATAAACAAAATCCGCTGTCAACAGCGGATTTGCATGATTGTAAAGATTTATTAAAACGTGATATTTCTACTATTTTGATTATTTTTCTGCTATTTTATCGCGCACAACTGTCGAAAGCTTGACCGTACCAGCGGCAAGAAGAGAAGCCAACAAATAGGTCGTCCAAGCCAAAAAATAACTCTTATTTAATTTTTTCAATACTTCAGGGCTCAATACTTTCTTCGCAAGATGGCTTCCGCGAATACTTGCAATACCTTCCTCAGCCAGCGTCGGAATAAGTGCAGCAAATGTTAATTTCCCTACATTATTTTTAATAAATGTTGTTGTTTTATCAATAACTCCATTTGGTTCTTGCCCATCTTTTTTATTAGACTTTAAAAGTCCGACAGCTAAAATCACGGGTACAAACCTTTTTGTCACATGACGACCAATTGATAATGCTTTTAAAAATTTGGAACCTGAAGCATTTAGCGCATGACCCATTTCGTGAAATGATGCTGAACCTAATTTATCTACATTTACCATAATATCCTTAGATATAGGATGATAAAAGGCATTTTTGCCTTCTGCTACTGTTTTTAAAATCTTCGATATACTTTTATCAGTTTCTATAATCTTTCCGGAAGATTTTACCGAATCTTTTGTATGTGCTTTTTTAAATTCTTTCCAAGCTTCTTTGTACTTCTTATTTTTAATAAGATCAGAGAGCACTTTCTCAAGCTGTTTTTCTTCTTCAGGGCTAAGGGGCTTTAATTTGGCAAACTTTTTTGCTATTTTCAAATTCATTATTCTGTCTTTGATATTTTTTGTTAAAAGTGCATCCATTGATTTCATATTATCCGGATTAACATTATGCAACATGCACCCTTTTGTTTCTAAACCAGCGACTTCAAATGCGTCTACAACTGCTTTTCTCAATGTTGCGCTTTCTGCTTGAGATAAATTTTGCATATTTGTCATTACTTTTTTAGCATAATTTGCTTTCAATTTATTACTATACTTGTTTGCACCTTTGTATGTTAAATAACCGGCACCTGCACCTAAAGCACAATCCGTACAATCATTTTTACTTACCATAGATTTACCTTTCTACTTACACAAATAAAATTTACCTATATGTATAAAAGCTTGTTTAAAGGGAAATTTGATATAATATTTCAAATCAAAAACTATAACGCGCAAAATTACACGTTATAACAGCGTTTAAGGAATATATTTCAAGTTTACATAAATTAATATTTTAATTTAACAGCCTTTGGAGATGGCATCAATTTTTTGTTGAGAGACAGATTCAATATAAATTCGCAATAAAGGTTCAGTTCCTGACGGGCGAACTAAAATCCAAGTTCTATTATCTTCCAGATACAGTTTTACCCCGTCTTTGTAATCTTTTTTTATAATTTTCATGCCGGAAATTTCATCCATTGAAGAAAATTTTTCGATAGTTGGTTTAACTTCAGCAAAATTCTCCAGTCTTTTGTCAATACGTGTATTTATGAATTCACAACCGACAAAATCTTTGAGCTGCTGTTGAAGTTCAACAAGAGATTTACCCGCATAAGCCATTGCTTCTAATATTAATAAGTTCGCAAGAATTCCGTCTTTTTCCGGAATATGACCTTGAATACTCAGTCCTCCTGAATCTTCACCTGCAATTATAGGATTAAACTTGCGCATTGCTTCACCAACATGCTTAAATCCTACCGCAGTTTCGATTAGATCTACACCTAATTTTTGAGCAACAATATCCAACATTAAGCTGCCTGCAACAGTCTTGACTAAGCATCCGCTATAGCCTTTATTCTTCTTTAAATGCATCAATAAAATTGCCATAATTTCATTTGGGGTAACGTATTCGCCATTTTCATTAACTACACCAAATCTATCAGCATCACCATCATTTGCAAAAGCTACATAATTGTTTTTGCTTTTTACATATTCAATCGCTTCCTGCATATATTGCGGCTTTGGCTCAGGCATACCGCCGCCGAAATTCGGATCACGATACATGTGTATACTGTCAAATTTTATATTGTTTTGCGACAATAATTTATCAAAATATCCAATACTTGAACTGTACAAACCGTCAAATAAAATATGTGCATAATGAGAAAATTTTTGGATTTTTCCAAAATCAATAATTTCATTAATCTTTTTAAAATACGAATTTGAAAAATCTGTATAGATTAATTTCCCTGTCACGGGGGTTTCAAAATCGCAGCCTAAATTAGAAACAATCTCATCGGTAATTTCTTTTGTTGCAGGCCCTGCATAATCCGGTATAAACTTTATGCCAAGATACTCAGGAGGATTATGAGATGCTGTAAACATAACAGCACACGCATCAAGATGTTTTGCATTAAAAGCTAAAATAGGCGTAGGAACAACTTTATCACTATAAAGAACTCTAAAACCAAGATCTACAAGTATATTTGCACATTGTAATGAGAATTTATCCGCTAAATTTCTTGGGTCATAACCTATAATAATAGTTTTATATATCCCATAATTGTCAAAAACGTACTTGCCTATTGCTTTTGAAACAAGAGCAACATTTTCTTCATTAAATTCTTTACCGACAACAGCACGCCAGCCATCTGTTCCAAATTTTATTTCATCCATATTTTATTTTTATTCTCCAATATCATTTGTCTTTATAGTATTTTTATCAGAAGCGGCAGTGGATTGTTTTACCCTGACTTCATGCTTATCTTCAGCTAAAGATTTTTGTATAACCACCATTGCACGTTCATAGGATATAGTATTAAAACCTGCTAAGAGATATTTTGGATATTTTTTGGCAATATATTTATATGCTGAAATCATCCGCTTATCTCCGGACGGGTGTGTAGATAAAATACTCTTTCTGCGATTCATAATTTTATTCATCATAGAAATCGCAGCCAAAGGATTGTACCCTGCCTTCACCATGTAATCAATACCCGCAATATCTGCTCTTGCTTCTACTCTCCTTGAAAGAGTTTTGCTGGCAAGACCACCACCTGCCAATACCCCGCCTGCTGTGGCACCCCCTGCTGAACCGGATCTTGAACCTGCACCAACCGCAACTCCTCCGGCTGCAGCGGCAGCAATAATTATTCCCCTGCGAATTCGAGATTTTTTATTATCATCATTTGTTATATGCCCCAGTTCATGACCTATTACAAAAGCCAGCTCATCGTCATTTTCTACATAATTCAACAAACCTTTATAAACGTGAACCACACCATCATAAGACGCATACGCATTTACAGTCTCTTTTCTTGAGACTTCAAATCTTGCAAAATCATCTATTTTGTTTGATAAAAGAAGTTTATTACCAATATTATTAACCTTTTTTAAAGCTTTTTTGCCATTCCAATCTTCAAACAAAGGAACTATATCAACTTCACGTTCAGCTTCCGGCGCGGCATATTCTTTATATGCATCAAGCCTCGCCTGTTCATTTACTTCGGTACCATAAGTTTGACCATTTTCTTCCAATGCAAAAACAGGTATTTGTATAGCAAGCATAGCCCCTATTAATATTGCTGAAAAAACTCTTTTCTTATTCATAATTCCCTCATTCTGTTGATTTTACATTTAGACTTAATCTGATATAATTTTAATAGAAAGAAGCGGTTATGTAAATGGATAGTTTTGAATCAATAAAAAATATTGCTTATTTAGAGCCGGAAACATCATTTTCTTCCATGGCAACAGATGAATTTTGCAACGCACATAATCTGAATTGCTTTACTACACCTTTGACAACCATTAAGCAGATTGTAGATTATGTCGCACAAAATCCCGATACCCTCGGAGTTTTACCAATAGAAAATACCCTTGACGGAACAATCAGAGAAAGTTTTGATTGCCTTCTTGAATGCAAAAATCCAAATGTCAGAATTATTGAAGAGCTTGTTATGCCTGTTGAATATTGTCTTTTGTCAAGAACAACAGAAATATATAGTATTACAGGACTTATTGCGACCCCAAGGCTTGTTGCAAAATGTCAAGATTTTATCAACAATGAGCTTCCAATGAATTATAACTTGATAGAATCCCCAACTATGTATGAAGCCGCAAATGAACTGAGAAATTACAATCTTACTTACGCTTCAATCGGGAACAGAAAAATCGCAGACAAATGCTTTCTAAATATTCTGCAGGAAAATATTCACGATGATAAAAATAATAAAACAAGATATATATTAATAGGTGATATGGAAACAGCACAAACCGGAAAAGATAAAACTGCCGTCGCATTTCGTATTAACCACACCCCGGGTGCTTTGCTCAAAATATTGAATATCTTTTTGGAACATAATATAAATCTTACATATATTTCATCCCAACCGTCAAAAACAAACCCTGATGAATATATATTTATCGTAAACTTTGACGGGCATATACACAATCCAAATATGCTAAAGGCAATAAATGAAATAAAACCTAAAACTTCGTTCTTTAAATATCTTGGTTCTTATAAAACAGGATTGAAAATAGAATTTTAATACCATAAAAGCCGAAGATATAATCTTCGGCTTTTTTAAATATTTAATTATACTAATTTTTTGCCACACATAAAAACACAATGATATACTCTTAGGTATAAGAAGGAGAACAAAATTATGGAAGTAAAAATAGTTGAAAATGCAAAAACTGCACAATGTGATGTACTTATAATTAATAAATTTGAAGGCGAAAATACTTCAAATGAACTCATAAACAGCTTTGCACCGGAAGACTTTACAGGTAAATGCGGTCAGATTTTTTCAATTCATACAAGAAATGAATCACCCGCAAAACAAATTCTCGCTGTCGGACTTGGAAAAAGAGAAGGTATAAACAACAATGTTATCAGAGAAAATATTGCAAAGGCAATAAGAGAATGCGCAAAACTAAAAGCAAAAACTGTTGCAATATCCTTAGATACAGACTACAACTATTCAGGCCCTGCAATCTTGGGTGCTGAAATTGGAAATTACCACTTTGATAAGTATAAAAATAAAAAGGAACATAGAATAAACGAAATCTTTTTATCAAATGTTGACGAAGAACTTGCTCAAAGAGCTGTTGTCGTTTCAGATTCAATGAAACTTACAAGAAACTTATCAAATGAACCGGCAGCATTTGCAACCCCGACCAAACTGGCAGAAATTGCTCAAAATATTGAAGGGGTAGAAACAGAAATATTTAATTATGCAAAAGTTGAAGAAATGGGTATGGGTGCATATTTAGCAGTTGCAAAAGGAAGTGTAGAACCTCCAAAATTCATACACAT
The DNA here is from genome assembly GCA_902801985.1 of uncultured bacterium. Lineage (GTDB taxonomy): Bacteria > Cyanobacteriota > Vampirovibrionia > Gastranaerophilales > Gastranaerophilaceae > Zag111. The sequence goes on from CADCKD010000012.1 coordinate 72,700, forward strand.
GAAATATATTCCGCAAAACCCTAAAAAAAGAATTGCAATAATCGGCAAAGGTTTGTGTTTCGATAGCGGCGGCTTAGATATCAAACCTGCAGCTTCAATGTTGAATATGAAAGATGACATGTCCGGTGCTGCTGCAATTCTTGGAGTAATGAAAGCTCTTAACAAATTAAAACCTGATGTTGAAGTCCACGGGATTATTGCAGCTTGCGAAAATATGCCGTCAGGAAGCTCGTACAAACCAGGCGATATAGTAACTGCAATGAACGGTAAAACCATTGAAGTAGATAATACAGATGCCGAAGGTCGTTTGACACTTGCAGATGCGCTTTGTTATGCTTGTAAATTAGGTGTAGACGAAGTTATTGATATTGCAACACTTACAGGAGCTTGTGTTGTTGCTCTGGGTAATACTGTTTCAGGAATAATGGGGAACAATGACGAATTTATTAACAAAATTATTGAAACAGGCAAACTTGTCGGTGAAAAGTATTGGCAATTACCTATGTATCAAGAATTTAGAGATAACATGAACAGCGATGTCGCAGATATAAAAAATACAGGAACAAGGTACGGCGGAGCATCAGCTGCAGGTATGTTCTTGAAAGAATTTGTAACAGATGAAGTTAAATGGGCACACCTTGATGTTGCAGGTACAGCATTTATTGACAAGCCATACAAAGAATTCTGCAAGGGCTCAACAGGTGTTGGTGTAAGAACAATTCTTAAATATTTAATAAATCAATAATATATTTATATTAATAGAAAAAGACAGGGCTCATAAACCCTGTCTTTTTAATTAATTATAATCGTGGTATTCATAAATATCTCTATAAGTAAATAATAATATCAATGCACTGATACCTACAATATCATAAATAAGCCTTGTCATAAAAGTCATTTCACCAAAAATTGCGGCAACTAAATCAAAGTTAAAAAAGCCCACCAAACCCCAATTTATGGCACCAATAATAACTAAAATGTAAGCAATAATTCTTAGAATACGCATAGATAACCGTCCTTTCTTTTCTAATATTATTATTGGCATACCAATTCATAACATCCGACAAAAGGACAACATACCTTATTTATTTAAAACGTTTCATCATATTCATAGCTTTGACCATTGCTTTTTTCTGAGCAGCTTTTCCTCCGCCAAAGGCGCCAAACATTTTTTTCATTTTGTTCATACCGCCCATCATCTGGCGCATTTGCTCAAACTGTTTTACATACAAATTGACAGTATGCATATCCATACCACAACCTGAGGCGATACGTCTTTTGCGACTTGTGTTCATCAGTTGAGGATTTTCACGTTCCTCAGGAGTCATACTTTGAATAAACACTTCTATTTTCTTAAATTCTTCTTCCCCTTTGTGAGAAATCAACTCTCTGTCTTCTTTTTTAATATTTAGCCCCGGAATCATACCCAAAAGCTGGTCCATAGAGCCAAACATCTTCATCTGTTTTTGCATATTGAGAAAATCATTATAGCTGAATTCTTCTTTTTGCATTTTTTCTTGAAGTTTTAGAGCCTCTTTTTCATCAAAAACTTCTTGTGCTCTTTCAACTAATGAAACAATATCACCCATACCCAGAATGCGGGTAACCATACGCTCAGGGTAAAAATTTTCTAAAGCATTTAATTTTTCTCCGGTACCGGTTAATTTTATCGGTTTACCTGTACAATGAACAACAGATAAAGCTGCACCGCCTCTTGAATCACCATCCAGTTTTGTTAAAACTAAACCTGTTAAACCTATCTGAGCATCAAAGTTTTCAGCAACTCCAACAGCTTCTTGTCCTGTCATAGCATCTATTACAAGGAGTTTCTCATTAGGTTTGAAAACTCTGTCGATAATCAAAAGCTCAGCCATCATATCGGTATCAATCTGCAAACGTCCGGCAGTATCAAGGATTAAAACATTAAATCCGTTTTCTTTTGCATAATTTAAAGCACCTTTAACAATTCCTTGAACATCTTTTGAGTCAGGAATTGTAAAGACTTCACATCCTATTTCTTTACCCAAAGTCTGTAATTGGGATATTGCAGCAGGCCTATAAACATCGCACGCAACAAGCAAAGGATTTTTTCCTTCTTTTTTAAGTTTTACGGCAAGTTTTGCAGAAGATGTAGTCTTACCTGAACCCTGCAAGCCAAGCATCATAATAATAGATGGATGTCCTGATAAATCAAGCGGTTTTAACTCTTTGCCCAAAAGTTCTACAAGCTCATCATTAACTATTTTGACAAGTTGCTGACCGGGATTTACGCCTTGCAAAACATTTTCACCTTCTGCTTTATCCTTTATGGCAGAAATAAAAGCCTTTACAACACGCAAATTTACATCGGCTTCAAGTAAAGCACGACGAATTTCCCTTAAAGCATCCTGCATATTATCTTGTGTAAGCTCTCTGCCTTGAGTATTTGCTATTATACTTTGAAGTTTTTCGCTTAAATTATCAAACATAGAATATCCCTTTATTTATTATGTTTAATGCTAACACAAAAACAAAGAAGTAGATATTATCGTTTTTGATAAATTATTTAAGCATCAATGAGCATACTTGCGCCAATGACACCTGCACTGTTACCAAGTTCGGCCGGAACAATCTCAACGGTCTCACCTGCAACTTTCATCGCACGTGCTTTTATTGTTCTCTTCACAGGGTCTAGAAGAAGTTCACCGCATTCTGCAACACCGCCGCCGATAATAACACGTTCAGGATTTAAAAGATTTATAACACTTGTTAACCCCATACCGATACGGTATCCTATAATCTCAAAAATTCTTTTTGCAACAGGGTCACCCGCTTCTGCGGCTTTTGCAACTATATATGGAGTAATTTCGCCATCTCCTGCCATTTCAGCGAATTTTGCAGATTTACCACCTTTTAAATATTCACATGCCATAGCGACAATAGCAGGTCCGGATGCGAATGCCTCTAAACATCCGCTATCACCACAGCCGCACAATGGGCCGTCTTCCATTTGTAATTTTATATGCCCAAGTTCACCGGCAGCATTAGATGCTCCTCTTACTATTTGCCCGTTAATCACTATGCCTGAACCAATCCCTGTTCCGACAGTTATACAAATGAAGTTTTCACAACCTCTGCCGGCACCAAATTTCATTTCTCCTAATGCCGCACATCTTACATCATTATCAATCTTTGTAGGAATATGAAATTCATCCTCTATCAGTTTGGCAATAGGAATATTTACCCAACCGGGGATATTAGGAGCAAGTTTTACTATACCGGTTTTGTAATCAACTTGTCCAGGGAAATCAAAACCTATGCCTTCAATATCTTTTTCTGTTGTTGAAGTTTCTTTCATCAAATCACGTATAGATTGCTTGATATTGTTTACGGTATATTCATAACCCATTTTGGCATATGTAGGAACACTATTGGAATATATAATTTTTCCGTTTTCCACTAACGCAATCTTTACATTTGTACCGCCGACATCTATACCGATTCTCTTACCCATAACTCCCTCTTTTCTTTTTTGATTAGACTTAAATTAATTATATATATAAAAGAATTAAAATAAAGTAGGAATAATTCGAACACAAAGTAACAAATTATTCTTTCATAATGCCACTTTCTTTGTTCGGTCAAAGAAAGTGACCCAAAAGAAACCCGCCGACCTGAACTCCGCTCGTTAATAAATTGTAATTGTTCTGCCCTAAGCGGTCAAACTCACTTCGTTCAAACAATGCCCGCTTTGACCTTGCAGAACAAAACATTTATTGCTCGCTTCGTAAAGGTCGGAGGGGTAAATGTATGTTGATTAATGGTTGCTTAAGTATGCCTTAGAAGAGTGTATAATGGGGTACCCCCTCTCCTAAAGTGTAGGAGAGGGGCTGGGGTGAGGTATGCGAACCGTTATTTAGGTTCGCCCAGGATTTTTGCCTGTAAGGCAAAAACGTATTAACAAATTACACCTATATTGTGTGAGCGGAA
>CADCKD010000013.1 GCA_902801985.1 uncultured bacterium
GCTCGTTCTGAACCTAATTTGTTCCGAAATTTTGACAAAAAAATAAGCCCAACAAGTGGACTTTATTTTTTCGTAAATGGCGGGAACGACGAGGCTCGAACTCGCGACCTCATGCGTGACAGGCATGCGCTCTAACCAAACTGAGCTACGCTCCCATACACTGGTTACCTATTTATTATATTTGCTGATTTTTTTTTTGCAAGAGGTTTTAGCAAATATATCATAAAAAATTATAATAAAATGCCCTAGTTATGTAACTAAGGCTTGTAATATAAAATGAATTGTAAAAATTTTAAGCTTTTTAATCTTGATATAAAGGCGCAAGTTTCTTAGATTGTTGTGGTATTACACCTTCTTCAATTGATAGGTATACTCTGTAATCAATATCAGAGAAACAATTATCGATACTTTCGATTTCTTTGAGCTTACCGTCATCTATATTGCCGGAATCTATCATATCCGCTATGAACTCAAATCTGTCAACGTGCTCTCTAAATCTGTCTGTTGCATAATCCTTAGCCTGCCATGTTGTAATTAAAAATGGCCAATCAGAACTTTGCAATAACAAATTCTCTCTTGCTAATTGATTTAATGCTCTATGCAATAATTTGTTTTCAGGAATTGTTTGGTACCTGTCTGCTATTTCTGTTATACGTTTTTCACAAGAATGAATAATCGGCCACATCCATTCTGTTAAATGGTTATTCCATACATAGAAGTGTCCGCCTTGTCCCCATGAAGATTCCGGGATTTGGATTGCTTCTACCGGAGGATGTGCTTTTAAGTATTCTCCTGCTGTCATTCTTTCGATTTGCGGTAAGAAATTATTTAATTTTCTAACTACTTGTTTAATAAACTCAATACCTTCAAACCACCAGTGACCATATAATTCTGTATCAAATGATACCATTATCAACCCCTCTTTACCGTTGTGAGATTGTTTATAATCATTCAATAAATGGTAAAGCATTGTCGTATAATGGTCAGAGTTTGAATTAACCTGATTTAGCGCAAGTACCGGATCATAAAGCATCTTGTCACCCAAATCAGTAGTAGAAGAAGTTATTCTCCAATAATTCATACCCGATTTATCATCTTTTTTATGAAACTCTCTGTAACATCCGTCTCCGGGATATCCGTCAGCTGCTGACCAAACTTGATAACCTGCTCTGTCGTTTCTTCCCATAACTGCAACTTGTGCATCAGGAAGCCAATATGCAGAATATGTGTCGTATCCTGTCGGTTCTCTGTCAGGCAGAGGAATATATTCTATATTCCCATATATACCAACAACACGTCTGCAACCGATTGAATTTCCACCCTCGATTACGTGGGATTCTGTGAAGAAGTATTCAATATCGTTGTTCTGTAATGTTACTTCTATTGCCGGTCTCCAATGTTTTTTACCGTCTTTACCTACATATTCATAACCTTGACGATATGCACATTCAGGAAGCCAAGCACCTTGTGCTTTCTTGCCAAATAATCTCTTTGTTGTGTCAGAACCTACTTTGAATTGAGCATTCAAGTTATTATCTGTTGCAAGTAACGGAGAAAATCCGTGTGTTGCTCCCGATGTTGTAATTTCTATACAACCAAGGTCCTGAAGTTTTCTGAATTGCGAAATTAAATCCTTATGATATTTATTAACAAAAGAATTTCTTATATTTGAATACCAGTCAAAATAATATTTTGCAAGATATTTTAGGTGCTGTGAATATGGAACTTTCGGATCAGGGTATCTTTCTAAATCTTTAGATACACTTTTGATCTTTTCATCCAAATATTTAACAAAACCATTTTGTAAGTGTTCATCATTAAGTTGTTCTGCTAAGATTGGAGTAATACCAACAGTAAGCTTTGCCTTGATACCTTCTTCGTAATACAATTCAGAGATTGCATTTACCAGCGGAACGTACGTTTCTGCCATACATTCATACAAGTTTTCTTCACCGAACGGCCACATCCCCGCTTTTCTGTAAAACGGTAAATGGCTGTGTAACATAAAAACAAATTGTCCTACTGACATTTCTGCCTCCAATCTTATGAACTATATTATTTAATATAATTCATTTGTGTATAAAATATATATACCACAAACGGATAAAAAATATAATACTATTTAACTAATTCCACTGAATAATGTTACATTTTGCAATATATATTTTTTAGCAGTAAAAAGACCCTTGCTCAGGGTCTTTTTTGTAAGTATTCTTTTGATTTAATATTTAAACTACATTTCAATAGATTGAAGTTGGATATTAGAATTTATATTCAAATCTGTTTTTCTTGAAAAGTGTCCTGATTTTGGTACAGGAGCTTTTTTAGTTGTGTTTGCAACGTATGGTGAAGCATCGTTGTTTTGTTGTAATTGTGGTGAATTAAGTTTTTGTTGTACGTTTGCAACTACTTTTGCAGCTTCTTCATCCTGAACTTTTGCTGTTACTACAAAATCCTTTTGTGGTAATTTTTGTTCAGTAGTTTTTTGCGTCGCAATATTTTCTTTTTCCTTTAAGCTCTTTTGGTATGCCAATACTGCCGGGTCTGTATGAGCTTTTAGGTAATGATAGTTTGTCATAATTTTGGTTACAAATCTTTTTGTTTCTGCAAACGGTGGAACTGCGTTATAACGTTTTACGTTTGCCGGTCCTGCATTGTATGCTGCTATTGCAAGCTGCATAGAACCAAACATTTTGTACATAGACTTGTAATACATTATGCCGCCTTTGATATTATCATCAAGTGAGTAAGGGTTTAGCCCCATTCTTCTCGCTGTTGAAGGCATAAGTTGGAAAACTCCCACTGCTCCGTGTGAGCTTCTTGCTTCATGTCTGTAACCTGATTCTGCTTTTGCAATACTTAATGTTATTGCCGGATCAACACCCATTTCAATAGAATACTTTACTATTGCAGCTTTTACGGTGTCTACACTTGCTGCTTGCACTTGTGAAAAGAACATTAGCACAAATGCCGTAGTTAATAGTAGTAATTTTTTCAAAACATAAATCCTCTAGTTGTAAATTGGATATCCTCAAAAGTTACTCCTCTACACATTTTTTTATTGTAAATTTTCCCTCAATCGGATATTTTATGAAACCATTATATTACAAAAAATTAAAATTTCAACCCTTACAAGATTGATTGTATACTTTAGGTATTTTGAAACTCTTGTCGTTACTGAGTTCTGGGGTTTATGAATTAGTGTAAAAAGTACATTAATTTTGTAAAGTCTAATGATTTTTTAATAATTATTTTGTTTTAAAAATTTCTTTCATTTTATATTTTCTATCGTGGGAATCGTAGGAATAAATTTTGTAGAATTCTCCATTTGTAGAAATTTTTATAGAATTTAGCATATCTGTTCGCAGAATTGTGGTTTTTCTGAGGGTATCAAGTGTTCCTTGGTTCGGGTGCCCGAAAGAGTTTATTCCGGTCGAAATTATAGAAATATCATTATTAAGGTGTTCTATCATTTTATTGTTTACAACCTGAGGTCCACCGTGGTGACCGACTTTTAGAATTTCAATGTTGGAAGGTATGTAATTTTTTATTTGTTCAAATGATGTAATTCCCGCATCTGCCATAAATAGCATTTCAAAATCTTTATATTTAAGCAGTGTTATAGTGGAAGAATCGTTGCTTTCGTTTTTCCCTGAGATATTTGTTTTAAATGTTGTAATTGCCAAATCTTTTTCTTTATAAATCTTGGAATTATTTTGGGTAATTATAATCGATTGATTTATTTCTTTTGCTGTATTGAAAATAGATTGAGCTGTTTCAGTGTTTGTTTGGGTTGTATTAAGATAAAGTTTTTTTACTTTTAAATTACTTATCAAATCGACTGTACCTCCGGAGTGGTCATTATCAAAATGCGTAACGATTATTCCTTCTATATTTTTTATTCCTCTATCTTTTAAGTATTTAAGCATAATAATTTTAGCTTGAGTGTTACCACTTTTGTATGCATTTTTACCTGTATCGATAAAGAAATATTTATTCTGCGGAGTTTTAATTAAAAAGCAATCGGCGTTTCCAACATCAAAAGTTATAATTTCTAAATCTTTTGATGTTGTATGGACTGTTGTTAAAAGAAGAATAAAGGATGTTATCAATATTGTTTGGAGAGCTTTTTTGTATTTGTCATATTTAATAAGGTATGTCGCACCAATAATCATAGAATAATAAATGAGCATTTGTATGATATTTGGATGTGTAGTTTGCAATACGCAGTGAGGCATATTAGAAAAGAAATTTGATATGTATACAAGTAAATTTAAAAAATAATTGAGGTAGAAATCAAATGTCATACATATAAATTCTGAGATTGGTTTGATTATTGCAATGAGTGAACTTACAAACCCTGAGAAACTAATAACACTTAAAATGCTTGCAATCGAAACATTTGCAAAAATTGAATACAAACTGATAGTGTTAAAATAATACATTTGTATCGGGATTACCCATAATTGGGCAATAATAGGAATTATTACGGGTGCTTTTATCCAGTTAGGGATATTTGGTAATTTTTGAATAATAACATTTGCAGTTGTTATTAAACCAAAGGTTACCATGAATGAAAGTTGAAAGCTGATATCGTTAATGTATGCAGGGTTATATAAAAGCATGAGTACCGCTACGAGTGCAAGTAGTGATATGCTATGTGCATCTCTGTCAATGAGTTTACCGATTAATATAAATATAAGCATTAAAGCTGCCCTTATTACTGAAGCTCCAAGGCCTGTCATAAAAGTATATACAATAATTGCCGCAATCCCTGATATGACCCGAACTTTGTATGGGAATTTAAAAAATTGCATTATATAGAACAAAAATGTATAGATGAACGCAACATTCATTCCTGATGCTGCGAGTATATGCAGAAGTCCCGAATTTATAAAAGAGTTTTTAATATCTTCCGGAGGAGTAACTGCGTCATTCCCGAATATAATTCCGCCTAGAATTTCTAAATTCGGGCTTTTTAAATAATGTGAATGAATTTCTAAAATGTCATTTCTTATATTATTCAGAGTTTGCAGGAATTTCCATTTAAAGTTCAGATTATTATCCAAACTTTTTGTTATTCCGTCGTTGTTATATAAAACCGTAAAAATATTGTAGTTTTTGAGGTAAGAAGAATAGTCAAATTGTGAGGGGTTAGTTGAGTGAAACGGTTGTCTGAGGCTTCCGGTTATTTCTATTCTTTGTCCAATTTTCAAGGCCGCTGTTGTATCATTTTTAGGTATAGAAACAAAAGTTTTACCTCCGGCATTTTGGTTTTCTATTTGTTCTATTTCCATTATGAATTTTAATTTTTCATTATCCGAAGATGTTGGTATACTTATAATCCTACCTGTGAAAATACTATTAATTGGTGCGAGAGGTAATAAATCATCCGAATTTTTTATTTTTAGCATTGTAATAAAAAATCCGAAATAAAAGATAAAAATTAAAACAAGAATTCTTTTTATGGTGAAAATATTGAAAATTATTGTAAGTATCAAAAATGCCGTTATTATAGATGCGCAAATAAGCGGATTTGGGCTAAAATATGCTAAGATTCCACACATAAAAATTAGGGATGTAAAAAACATTACAAAATTTTTATTTTGAATAATTTCTTGTATATTTTCTTTTTCAAACATAGTATTATTTTAGCAAATAAAAATTTAATATATAGTTGTGCAAAATTACAAATAATGTTATACTGTGTAAAAATAAAGAGGAGAGTTTATGGCGGATACGGGTTTTTATATAGAAGATTTTTTAAGGCAGGCTGTTTCTGTTGGGGCTTCTGATATACATTTGAGTGATGGAGAACGCCCTGCAATAAGAGTATCAGGACAAATTATGAGAATTAATGTTCCGGCATTAACTTCTGAAGATATTGAATTTATTCTAAGGTCAATAGCACCTAATAATTTAAAGGACAAGATTTCGAAATTTTTTGATATTGACTTTTCTTATGAAATAGAAGGTTGTTCAAGATTTCGTGTAAATTTAAGCCATCAACTTGGAAAAACAGCAATGGCATTCCGTGTTATTCCTTATTATATAAGAACATTTGATGATTTGATGGTGCCTGAAGATTTAAAAGAATTTGCAGGTTTTAATAATGGGTTGGTTCTTGTAACAGGGCCGACCGGTTCCGGAAAATCTACTACTATTGCGGCGTTAATTGATTATATCAATATGAATACTGCAAAGCATATAGTTACAATTGAGGACCCTGTTGAATATATTTTTACGAATAAAAAATCTATTGTTTCTCAAAGACAGCTATTAATTGATACCCCGTCTTTTGCAGATGGTATAAAATATTCCCTAAGACAGGACCCTGATGTTATATTTATCGGGGAAATCCGTGACAGAATTACGGTTGAAGCTGCGTTGAATGCTGCTGAAACGGGTCACTTTGTTGTATCAACAATTCATACAAATGATGCTGTTCAAACTGTATCAAGAATTATAAACCTTTTCGAAGCAACTGACAGAGATTTTATCCGCGGTCAGATTGCAAGTAATTTAAGAGGTACTGTTGCTCAAAAACTTGTTCCTTCGGCGGATGGCAAGACCAGATATCCTGCTGTTGAATTGTTACAAGTTACTTCGACTGTTAAAGATTTTATCCAAAAAGATGAACTTGATTCAATTTATGAACTTGTTAAAAATGGTTCGTTTAATAAGATGATTACGATGAATATGTCTTTATTTAAGTTGTATCAGGAAGGAAAAATCAGCAAAGAAACGGCTATTGATTATTCTGATAACAAGTCTGAAATTGAACAAATGATGCGCGGTGTATATCACGGTACAGGTACTAAACACTAATAAAAATTAAATAAATATGCAAAATAATTTTGTGACAGATGCAATCAATCTTAAGTCATATAATCTTAGTGAATCAGACAAAATTATTGTTATGTATTCAAAGGATAAAGGGCTTATAAGGGGAGTAGCTAAAGGTGTAAAAAAACCTAAAAGCAAATTGGGAGCGAGAATGGATATGCTTGTTGCCAACAAAATTATGCTGCATAAAGGTAAAAATTTGGATACAATATGCCAAGCGGATGTTTTGAATACATTTAATAAAACAAGGAATGATTTAGATAAGATTTTTTATTCGATGTATGTAACCGAGGTTGTTAATAATTTCGGTTTGGAAGAAGATCCGGGGGCTGCTGAGATTTATGATATTTTGTATAAGGCTCTTAATTCTATTTCCGAGGCTAAAAATGAAGTTGAACTATTGATTTCTGTTATAAAATTTCAACTGAAGATGATGAAAGAGTCAGGTTTTTGTGTAGAATTAGACAGATGTTTGCATTGCCATAAAAAAGTTGAAGATGAGTCAATGTACTTTGTTTCCGGCTTGGGCGGAATTATATGTAAGGATTGCTACGATTTTGTCCCTCATAATAAAAGGCTTATGCCGTATAAACTGCGTGACTTTTTTAAGCAGATGACTCTCAATGATTTTGATACTGTCGGCGAGTATGAACAAAAGGCAAATAAACAGGTATGTCTTGTAACTTATAATGTTTTAAAAGATTATATTGAAAAAAAATCTCCAAAGAAAATGAAAACATCTTCTGTTTTTCAAGATTTATCCCTTGTATAAATTATATTATCGGAAGTTTTTGTGGTTAAATCTCAAAATCTTCCTTATGCCCCATTTCTTTGACCGCAAAGAAATGGGGCGCAAAGAAACTCCCCGACCTGCACTTCGCTTGCTAATAAATTGTAATTGCTCTGCCCCAAGCGGGCAAACTCACTTCGTTCAAACAATGCCCGCTTTGACCTTGCAGAACAAAACATTTATTGCTCGCTTCGTAAAGGTCGGAGGGGGTAAATGTACATCCAAATGGTTGCGTTTGTTCCCTATCATTGCGTGTGGGTGGGGGGGGATATAATTCCTCCTCGCCCCTTTGGGGAGAGGGTAGGGTGAGTGGCTATGCGAACCGTTATTTAGGTTCGCCCAAGATTTTTGCCTGTAAGGCAAAAACGTATTAACAAATTATACTGATATTTTGTGAACGGAACGATGCCGAAGGCAGCGTAGAAATCTGTGTGTTTTTCTTTTCGGTTCACTTTTCTTTTTACGTCACAATTAAAAAGAAAAGTGAACTATTAGTGGAGAATTATAAAATCTTCCGATAGTATAATTTGCGGGTTGTAATCTATAAAACTTGTGCAAATCAAAAATTTACTATAAAATTACCGTATGGAAATTAAAGACGAAAAATTGTACTATATTGGCGGTGTCGTTCGTGATGAGCTTTTAGGGAAAAAAAGCTTTGATATAGATTTGACTTATGACGGAGATGCAATAAGTTTTGCAAAAAATATCAAAGATGCCGAAATATTGCGAATTAATGAACCATTTGGTACTGTCAAAATAAAATATAATAATGAAGAAATTGATATAGCATCAACTCGTTCTGAAATATATCCGCAAAAAGGTCATTTGCCTGTGGTAGAAAAAATCGGCTGCAGTTTAAAAGAAGATGTTTTGCGCAGAGATTTTACAATAAATGCGATGGCAAAATCCACTTTAACAGGCGAAATAATTGATTATACCGGCGGACTCGAAGATATAAAAAATAAGAAACTTCGAGTGCTACACGATAATAGTTTTATTGATGACCCGACAAGAATTGTTCGTGCTTTAAAATTCTCTGTTCGATTTGGTTTTGATTTGGATGAACATACACAAAAACTTCAAGAGTCTTATCTTGCAAATATAAATTATGATATGTCATATAAGCGTTTGCAAAAAGAGTTAAAAGAAACTTTTGATTTGAATATTTGGGCTGCTTTTGATAAGTTTGTAGAACAAAAAATATATAAATTGCTTGCTTTGCAAGATTTTTCTCTGCCCTCGTATGATTTTTCAAAACTGATAGAAGAATATAAACCAGAGAATATTTGGATTATTTATATCGGTTTATTGCCGGAAATTTCCAATCTTCCGTTAACGAAAGCTGAAGTAAAAATTGTTGAGGCTTACAATGCGATAAGCCTTAGTTCTGATGCTGAAGATTACGAAGTTTATAAAACGTTTAAAAATATTCCTATTGAATCTGTAATTATGTATTCTGTGAAGAATTCAAAATTAGTTGAGAATTATTTGTCAAAGTTAAAAGATATTGAATTGCAAATAAGCGGAAATGATATTCAAAGTCTGGGTATTGCCCCAAGCGAAAAATACCAGCAATGTTTTGACTATGTATTAAAAGAAAAAATTTCATCACCGAATATGAAATTTGAAGATGAAATTTCTTTAGCACGAGAATTTTTTAGTATTAATTAAGGGTTTTGTGCTATTATTTAGTCAAGGAGAGAATTATGATAAACAGAAAATCACGAGATGAAATAAAAAAAATGATACATGCAGGGCATATAGTTGCTTTAGTGCATGAAAAAATGAAAGAAGTTTTAGAGCCGGGAATTTCGACCAAAGAACTCGATAATTATGCAATGAAGGTTATAAAAGAAAATCGTGCAATACCTACATTTTTAGGCTATTCAGGCTTTCCGGCATCTATTTGTACATCAATTAATGACCAAGTTGTCCATGGTATTCCGTCAGAAGATGTTATTGTAAAAGAGGGTGATATCATTGCAATAGATGTTGGAGCTACATATGGCGGTATGGTGGGCGATAGTGCTTGGTCTTATGAAGTTGGAAAAGTATCAGATGAAGTGCATAAGTTGATGCTTACAACGGAAGAATCTTTGTATGCAGGAATTGCGCAAATGAAGCCAGGCAATGTTCTTGATGATATTTCAAAAGCAATAGAAGAAGTTGCTGTAAAAGGCGGATATGGAATTGTTCGTCAATATGGCGGTCACGGAGTTGGACATGTTATGCATGAGGATCCGTTTTTGTACAATTACAGCGTAGGGGATAGAACTTTAATCAAATCTAACATGGCAATAGCGATTGAGCCGATGTTGAATTTAGGCGGGGATGATGTTGTTGTTGCATCTGACGGTTGGACAGTAAGTACTGCAGACGGAAAACCATCAGCACATTTTGAACACACAGTTATTGCAACTGATGACGGCCCGATTATTACAACAAAATTGTAGGAGAATTTATAAATAATGAATTATTATATAGGTTTATCTTTAGCGTCAAGTTCGGGGATGGATTCAGGTGTTGCCGTTGTTGATGAGGAAAATAATTTAATTTTACTTGATAAACTTTATAAGATGGATGATATAATTTATTTTTTTGAGAACTTTAGCTCTTTGAAAAATTCCAAAATATGCGTCTCTGTTCCTTATGACAGGACTATGCTGGAGGGTAAATGGAGAATTCTTGGCAAATCTTATCAAGCGGTTGCGACAAATGAAAATATTCCAAACCGTGATAATTGGACTCAAAGACATTCCACAAGAGGTTCGGAATATTTTAAAAGTTTGACGGAAAAAGGAATTACGGTCACCCGTTTTGATATATATATGACAAGACAGAGTTTGCATCTGAATTCTTGTTATAAAGACAGATCTCCTGCTGATTGTAAATTTCTTCAACAAGCATTAAAATATGAATGGGGGTTTGCGGATTTGCCGTCAAATATGATGCCGATGTCGCATATGGAAGCAATATTAGGCGCAATTTTGGCCAAAGAAAATGAAAAAAATCCTCAAAAAATGCGAACTCTATACACATTCAGGGAGTTGGATGTTATTGATATCAAAGAAATTCTTAATATTTCTTCTGATGTTTATAACTTTGAAAACGAATGTGCAATTTCAAATTAGGTATGAGTATTTATGAAATTAAAAACTATATTATATAAATTAGGCGATACACATTTATTTTATACAGACAAATCCGGCAATTCCGTATTTAAAAACTATAATTTATTTTCAGATGACGGTTGTCTTTATAAAACAAAATATTCTATGCCTGAGGTGGGTAAGGTTTTAGAGTATAGATTTGATTTAAATCGTTATGCAAATTTCGCAAAAATATTAGCATTCATATTGGTATATTTGATATTTATTCGTATGCGATTGTCGTTATTTAGTGTAATTTTAGCCATATCATTGTTTTTTGCTTTGTGCTTCGTTTTTCGATTAGTGTGTGGATATTTTTATGATAGGAAATTATTGATTACTTTTGGCTCATACAAGCTTATAAATTTTGAACCGCAATTGTCCCCTGAAAAAAAGAAAGAGTATGCTGCCAATTATAGATCTATGCTTATTTTAGCTATGAGTGCACTTTTTATACTAATGCTGCCTGCGCTGGTGATGTATGGTTTTATAAGACTGAATGTCCGTTCTCAAAAACCTAATTTTAAAGCTATTGTTCAGGTTTCAAAAATGTATACAAAAATTTATCCTAAAACTCCTTTAGTTTATGACATAAGCGCCTATGCACGTTATGCAACGGAGGACTATGAGGGTGCATTGAAAGATTATGAAACAATATTTAAAATTACCGGCAAAAATTTTGAATCTCGAGATTTAACCCGTTTTGCTAATGTATTATTTCTGGGCAAACGTATATATGGTGCTCAAGAAGCTGTTGATAAATTTAATGAATACACTACCGAAAAAAGTACTTCGCTTTTCGAACAATCTCAGCTTTTATGGATAAAATCCATGTTCAGTGTAAAGAACGATGTAATTGATGCGATTGAACAAGATTATGAGGATTTATTAATTTCTATACCTGAATCTGATTTAAAAAATAAATTTTATATATTATGTGACAAGGCTTATATGTATTACTTGATGGATGAATACGAATTTGCAGTGCGCACATACGATAAAGCTATTGCTCTGGCTATGCAAATAGGTGGAGTGAGCCAGGCAGAAATAAATAATTTGTACGCAGAACGCGGATATACAAGGACGAAATTAAAAGATCTTCCGGGGGCGAAAGACGATTTTGAGCAATCAAGATATTCTCAAGATGAACTGCCAAATCATGAACCAAAAGAAGCCGGACAAGGGTTTATTATAGACAAATTTTAAATTACAAATAGCATTTGCGTTCTTCGCCTTCCACTCCGGCGTATAATTCAACGTATTTTTTTGCAGGACTTGCATTTATTTTTTCCAATAAAACTTCTTCTATTTGGAAAAATCCTACTTCTGCGGTCATTTCTATATCAATTTTAATAGGTAATCTTTCACCGTGGTGAATACCTATCCATTTAATAGCATTTGCCGAATATTTGTGGATATCTCCGACTTTTGGAGTTGTATTTATAGCCAAAGGAATTCTTGCTCTCCCTTTTGTCATATCACATCCGTCTGCAATTAATAAAATGCCTGCTTCTGTGGAATGAATTTTGTGGGAAGACATATGCCCAATAATAGCTTCTGTTGCCATTGCTTTTATTACCACACGTTTATGAAGATCATCAGGGAAAAGGTGCGTTAAAGCTCTTTGAATTATCGGTTGAGCAAGGAGGGCAGACATTTCTTCGTGGCTTTGACGCCCGATAGACATACCCATATCGTGCATCAATCCTGCTAATATCACAGCACACATACTATCTTCAAAAGTCCCTACTTCTTCCTCTTCTAAAGATGTTTTTATTCCGAAGTCGTGTAAGATATTTAGCATTTTTATTGCATTATTGACAACCTGCCTCATATGCACAGGACCGTGGTCATTGTATCCTAATCTCTTTATCGAAACGTTATTTGCGTACTCTTGAATTTCTTGTAATTCTTCATCATTAAACAGATAATTAACCAACTCTAAACATATTGGTCTGTCTTTTAACCGATTTAAAATTTTGGTTTCTGTTGCCATTTCTTTTACTGATTTCATTAGATTAAATCCTTCCTGTGCTATATTTATATAATAACCTATATTTTGAAAAAAGTTAAGTGTTTTATTAAAAAAGCAAATAAATTTCCCTTTTCTCAATATTTGTTGTAATCTTATATTGTAACCCTAAATTAAAAGATGTAATGAAAAGATTTTTGGTATTTTTTATTTTAATATTATGTATAAATTCCCCTGCATTTGCCGTGGATGAAGTTGATTTGGAATTTGACAGAGATTTTCAAAAACATTCTTTAAATATTGTTTCAACGGAAGAACTTGCGGCAAAAAGTAAAGAAGATCTGTCCGAATCCGTTGATGACGAACCAAAAGATGTAGAGGATATTGATATATTAAATTTGCCCCTGCCGGAAATTGTTGTAACAGAAGAAACCGCTCCGCTTACTTTTTATTCCAAAATTCAAAAAGAAATTACAAAAACTATGAAGGATATTTATAAACTTCCGATAGAAGATACTGAAACGATTACTCCTTTATTTAAAGAAAGACTTACTGCGCATTATGCAAAAGGTCCTATTTCAAGTTTGTATACAAGAGCGATTGTTCAAAGTAATTTTGATTTATTTATGCCGCAAGATGGTGATGAGTACGGAAAATTTAATGTTAATTTAGTAAACGTGTTATTCGATGCGAAAACAAGAAGCGGCAAAGATATGTTTAGGGTTATGATAGATCCTTCTCACCAACATAATTTATCTTTTATGCAAAACTTTTTTAAAGATTTATTTATTGAAACAAAAAGAATTCCTCACCATTCGATTTTAATCGGTAATTCTCGTGTCGGAACAGGTTTAGAAGGTTTGCAATCTGCGTATACGCTTCCTTTTATGTTCAGATCTCAGATTTCCAGAAATTTTTCTAATGTAAGAAAAATCGGAGTTCGTGTCAGGGGGGATTATAAATATGTTGATTATGATTTTGGCGGATACAGTTCGGATACATTTTTTACGGATTTTATGCCGGGAGGTGAATTTAACAGTTGGGTTGAAGTTAAACCTTTTGCCAAAACTAAAGGTAAATATGGGGATTTGAGAACCGGTACAGGTATTTCAGCCGGTAAAAGGAACTCAACGGGTTATGTAGTTGGAGGAGTAGGGTTAAAATACTCATACAAAAAAATGTGGACTCAAATGGAATATTCTGTTGCCAACGGTTCAAATGGAGCGACAGGTTTAAGTTCAAAACACCGCCAGGGCTGGTATGTCACTTTAGGGTGTAAACTAACTAAAAAACTGGAATTTTTGGCTCGTTATGATGAATTTGATCCGGATAAATCTGTTGGTCACAATAATAGAAAAGAGTATACGACAGGTATAAATTATTATATTAAGGGACAGGCTCTAAAACTTGTTTTGAATTACATATACTGCCATAATAAAGGTCTTTCAAACAGTCACAGATTTATGGTTGGAGCTCAGATAGCAATATAGAAAAAGAAAGAGAAAGGTTATACTTTCTCTTTGTAATGTACAGTTATTAGTTTATTGTGGGTTGTAAAATAAGGTTTGTTAACTGCACCTAACACTATAGCTATAAAAAATAATTTAAGTTAATACATATATACTCCTAAGTTTAATCATCTGATGAATTTTGTTCTTTCAGATATATTTCCGTAAAATTCGATATTTTGTTAATTATATTTTCCGAAATTATGTGTTCTATTTTGCAAGCATTTTCACTTGCTTCCTTTTTATTTATTTCTAACACTTTTTCAAAAAAAAGTTCAAGGATATGATGTTTATTATAGACTTTTTGTGCTTCTGTTATACCGGTTTTTGTTATAGAGATTGCCTCATAGCTGTTATAATTTATAAGTTTTTTACTGACAAGTCTTGCCAATGCTTCTGAAACAGAAGCTCTTGATACATTTAGTTCTCTGGCAAGTTGTGCCCCTTTTAAAGGTTTATTATTAAGGTGAGCAACGTATATTGCCTCTAAATAGTCTTCAAGTCCTGATGTTAAGTTTTTTTCTTCTATAACCATACTTATCCTTTACTTGTTTATTGTAAGGCATGCCTAACAATTTGTCAAGAAAAAATTTGACGATAAAAAAAACAGGCTGCATAATGTCGGTGATGTCTCTTTTACTGAACTAATCCTGCTGTTACTCCTTTGGGCAGGATTTTTTTTGAGCAAATAAAAAGCCGGAAAATATATTCCGGCTGTGGGTTTTACACTATTTATACTTCACACTAGGTTAATTATTTCGTTTTTAATCGGCTGATGATGTCATCTTGCCTGTTATAAATGCCAGAGCCATAGCTGCAGCGCCTGCAATTAAGCCGATTTTTCCTGCTTTACCTTTTAGTGCAGCTTTTGCTCCGTTTGTAATTGTTTTTGTATTGGCTGCTATAAATTTAGTTAATCCGTAAGCTATTCCGCCAACTGTTGCCGCACCTGCAACTCGGCCTATGTTTTGTTTTGCTTTTTCACCTGTCGGAACTGATTGGCCTGTAATTTTTGCAATGTTGTCTTCTGCGGAATTTATTGCGTATAAGCCTAATGTTAATGCTTGGATAAAGCCTTGAACTTCTGAACTGTGTCCGTGTTCTCTTAGGTCTTGGATTAAACTCCTGCCGCTAATTTGGTTATACATCGCAAGTGCTCTGCTGTTGATTTCTTCTTTTGTTCCGTCGCCATACGTATGTTTTACACTTTCAATGTATTTGTTATATGCTTCTACAATCTGATCTTGTTCGTTATGTTCTATTTTATCTTTCAAATTTTCAGCGTGTTCGCGTATTGCTTCCATTGGGCCATTGATTTGTAAATCTGCGTTGCGCTGCATTTTTTGCTGATCTATGTTGTATTGATTATAAAACTGTTGGTATTCTTTCATATTATTGAAGTAATTTTGTGTTGAATACCCTGTACCTGTTCCGCTGCACCCTCCGAATGGTAACGGCCCGAATATACTTCCGTTCATTCCCATTGGGTTGCCGCACATTCCCATACCCATAGGATACATGCTGTAATCAATATCCAAATAGTCAAAATCTGAACCACAACATGACATTGCATAAGGATTATATTGGAATGTTCCTACCGGTTGTGTTGCGCATATGTTACTTGACATACTAACCTCCAAAATAAATTAACCTTTAACCTACCTTACTTATATAAAAAAATTTGTTCTTCAATAATTGCTTAACTTAAAAAATATTGTAAAGATTTTGTTACATTATTTGGTTGATGTATTAAAGCTGAAAATAATTTATTATAAGTCTGTATAACGAGGTATTGTCTTTTGAAAAAGTTATTAAAAGCATTATTCCCAATAATTGTAATTGCGCTTATTGCGGCTGCAGTTTATTTTAATCAGAGCTTTTTAAAGGCTCAATACAGAAAGGCGCAAGGTGTCTTTTGTGTATTTCAAGGGGATGAAGCTTTTAGGCATATGGATATGATTGAGGCAATTAAGCATTATCAAAAAGGGTTAAAATTATATCCTAAACATTATAGTGCCTGGTATAATTTAGGGAATATATATGTAGCGTACGAAGATTATTATTCAGCATTATATGCTTATTCTCAAGCGTTTAAATATAATCCCAAGATGATGACGGCAAGAATGAATTATGGTGTTGTCGCTTCAAGTAAACTTGGAAATTTTGATATTGCAATAGAACAGTTTAAAGAAATTATAAAAACAAAAAGAAAAATTATATCTATACCGAAAATTTTTAGTAACAAGTTCAGTACAAAAGAGAATAAGGCAATAGCTTATTATAATATGGGTCTTACATATAGAATGAAATCTTTATATGCTGCGGATGATTGGGAAAAACAGAGAAGATTTCTTGCAGAGGCTATAAGAGCTTATCAAAAATCTATTGAAATATCTCCAAAACGCTATGATACTTGGTTTAATTTAGGGTTTGCATATCATATTTCAGATAATTATCTTGAAGCCGGCAGATGTTATTGTCAGGCAATTAAAATACAGCCTTTAAGTTATGAAGCGCATTTTAATTTGGCTGTGTTACTTCGTCGTATGCGTCACTATAAAGAGTCTTATGATGAAATTGAAAAGGCATCTATTCTTGTAACAGCATTGGATGACAGTCCTGCGGCACAGCAATATGTTGCAATTGTTATGAATGATATAACAAAGAATTTATACCAAAATGAACAGTATCGTGATCAATTGAAGAACGAGTTAGCTGCAGAAAAATCAAAATCAGAAGAAAACATTAAAAATAATAAAGGCAAAAAAAATAAAAAAGATAAGAAAAAATTATCTGAAAAAGAAGAAGATAAAGTCTTGATGAGCAGCTTTGGCGCTTGCCCTTCTATGGAATATTTTACATATAGTGACGAAGAAAATTAAAGTTTTCTACGATTTGTGCCGATATATAAAAAGAGTTGTATAATCTTTTAAAAGAGAATGAAGTATGAAAGTATCGGCAGTATCGGCATTAAACGGAGTTAATTTGCGCCATCAAATATCAAAGCATGGTGATTCTTTTGATGCGGCTTCTGTTATTCAAGATTACCGGCGAATACAAGATATTTCCGGAATGCCTTATGTCTATCCGATAACCTTTACTTCAATACAAAATTCTTCAAAGCTACGTCAACTTTTTGCATACGGCTTACCTTGTATGTATAGCGGTTTGCCGATGGTGGATCCAAAGCAGCTTTCCAGAATGCTTAAAAACCAAACATTCCTTCATCCTTCAAATGAGGTCATTTCTGCTCTGTCTAAGCATAAGGACAGTTTTGCGGGAATGGAATTACAACTTTTTGAAATTTTGTCAGAACGTTCAAAAGTTCATCCTGAACAAACATTGAGCGAGTTGATGCGCGGAATTGAACCGATATATAGAAAAGATTTATATAAAAAACAAGCTCCGATATTTTATGATTTGAAAAAAGAATTTTCACAACTTTCTCCTCAGCTTCAAGAACAATTTGCGTCTTTGATGGAAGAAACAGATAAAAGGTTGTCAAAACAACCTGTGATAATGCCATTTTCTGCGTATGAATTTAAATATAAACTTTCAAAAATTAAAGAAGATGTTTTAAAAATTGATCATCCAAAAGCTAAAAAAGTGATGAATAAATTAATAAAAGAATCGAAAAGGCTTTCTAATTCTACAAATCCAACCACAATTGATTTACAAAAACGTGTTATGCGTATGATGGATTGGATATTAAAAAAATCTGTTTTAAAAGATAATCAACAATTAAGAGAATTAATAGATATTTCGAATGCGCGTTTAAGTAATACCGAAGTAATAGTTCCATTTTCAAGAAAGTCGTTTTTATATGATTTGGCAAAAATGATAAATCCTGTTGAAGATAAGAAACTTCAAGATAAAATAATGAAAATTGCACAGAAACTTCCTACATCTGCTCAAGATTTTTCTGCGTACTTTTTAAAACTTTCTTGTGAACCTTCTGAAAAAATCGGTTCTCGTTTAATGTGGCCATCTTTGGCTTCTGTTGAACATATTGTTCCACGCTCTTGCGGCGGAGCTGATGAAATGGCGAATTTCGGGGGCGCAAGGACAGTAGAAAATTCTGACAGAAAAAGTATTGATTTTATGGAACAATTGAAACGTCGTCCAAACACTCCAAAATATTGCCAAATGTATGTTGATAGGTTGATTGATTTATATCATGAAGGAGTTTTTGCGAAGCACAGAGTTAATCCAAAGTATATAGAAGATTTTAAAAATACTATTTTCAAAGTTTCACAGGGAACTATTGATTTGGATATTTCAAGAATGTAGCTTATTAAACTCTTGACTCATATTAAATAGGGTGGGATAATCTATTTATGTTTAAGTATTATGGAAAGTTTGCACCGTATTTGTTTATTGCGCCTGCGGGGGTAATATTATTAATTTTCTTTTTTATTCCGTTTTTTCAAACTATTGGGTTAAGTTTTTTTGATTATTCAAACAGTATTTATCAGCCTAATTTTTCGGGAATTCAGAATTATTTGGACATCTTAAAAAATCCTATTTTCTACAAGGTTATGTGGAATACGGTTTTGTATTTGGTGGTTGCGGTTCCGATACTTGCAATTTTTCCTTTATTTTTGGCGGTTTTGATTAACCAAAAAATCAGAGGGATAACTTTATACAAAATTTTGATTTATCTTCCTGTAATTGTTTCGATTGTTGTTGCTGCGATTGCGTTCAAGTGGTTATATGCACAAGACGGGATATTGAATTATTTTATGCAGTTATTCCATTTGCCAAAGATTGGCTGGTTGACTGATCCTAAATATGCGATTTATTCGGTTATTATCGTTACGATATGGAAGGGTATCGGATATTATATGATGATTTATTTGGCATCTTTGATGAGTGTGCCAAAAGAGCTTTATGAGGCTTGTGATATTGATGGCGCAAACTTTTGGCAAAAACATTTAACTGTAACGGTGCCACATTTGATGCCTACAATTGCTTTGGTTACAACGATAAGTTCAATTTCGGCGATGAAAATTTTTGCGGAAATCTATGTTATGACAAAAGGTGGCCCGCTGAATTCTACCAAAACGATTGTGTATTATATTTATGAAAAAGCGTTTGAAAACTTGGATTTAGGTTATGCAAGTGCAATGGCTGTAATTCTTTTGGTTATTGTAATGATATTTTCACTATTAAATATTTTTGTATTTGAACGGGGGAAATATAAAATATGAAACTCAAAAACATACCGATTCATTTTGTGTTGATTGTGGTGTCGATATTATCGATATTCCCGTTTATTTGGCTTTTGTCGACATCTTTGAAAGGTGCGGGTGAAAATATTTTTGCGTATCCTCCGACGATAATTCCGCAGGATTTTACTTGGGATAATTATGTTGGAGTTTGGAAAAGAGTTGATTTAATGCGATATTTTGTCAATTCAATGATAGTTGCGGGGGCAACTGTATTGTTGAACTTGATATTGTCTTCTCTTGCTGCGTATCCGCTTGCAAGGATGGAGTTTAGGGGGAAAAAGATTACGTTTTTTGCTATTCTTGCAACAATTATGATACCTTTTCAAGCGATAATGCTTCCTGTTTATTTAATAACATTAAAATTACATCTTGTTGATGCGTATGGAGACGTGTTGGGATTTATCGGTCTTGTAATGCCGTTTGCTGTCAGTGCGTTTGGAATTTTCTTGATGCGGCAAGCGTTTTTGGCAATTCCGAGAGAAATGGAAGAAGCTGCGATTGTTGACGGATGTAACGTTTTTCAAGTGTTTTGGAAAGTGCTTTTGCCGATGGTTAAGCCGTCTTTGGCTGTTTTGGCAATATTTACGTTTATCGGGTCGTGGGGAGAATTTTTGTGGCCGAGTATTGTGCTTACAAAAGAGGCTATGTATACGCTTCCGGTTGGGGTTAATAATTTGCAGGGAATGTTTTCGTCTAATTGGCGATTTATTGCTGCGGGTTCAATAATTTCAACTATTCCGATTATAGTATTTTTCCTTGCGATGCAGAGGTATTTTATTTCCGGTGAAAACGAAGGCGCAGTCAAGGGCTAGGGGTAAATATAGTGTCATTCTGAACTCGTTTCAGAATCTCCCATTGTGCAAATTATACCACACCCCAACCCACCTAACCTCCCGCAAGGGGCGGGGATAAATGTAGTTTACATTTTTTGCGCATTTGTTCCCGTGTCATTGCGAGCGGAAGCGAAGCAATCCAGCTGTTTTGAATTCTTTTGTACTATCTAGATTGCCGCGTTGTCACTACCGTTCCTCCTCGCAATGACAATCCTACCCCACCCCCTACCCCCTCCCGCAAGGGGCGGGGAAATAGTTACGTCATTATGAACCTGATTTGTACTTATCAAACTTATCAAACTTCTCAAACCTATCAATGCCCTCAGCCATTATGAGAGTGGAAAGAGGAATTTATATATTACCGAAGTTAGTAATTTACATTTTTTTTATTAATATTTATAACCTGAAATATGAGAGCAATAATAGGTATAAAAGTAGGTAACAGGCTACAAGAAGCACTAAAATTACAAGAAATATTAACCGAATACGGATGTGAAATTCAAACCCGAATCGGTCTGCACCCAATTGGAGAATACAAATGCAATAATTATGGAGTTGTACTTATCGAAGTTATAAATAAAATAAATGAAATTTATGATGTGCTTGCAAGGGATTGGGATATACAGATTATGAAATTTTAAATAATGTAAAAATATATCTCAGGGATATAGCCAAAAAATTCTTTATGTGATTTTATACATAAGGGTCCCTTTTATGATAAATTCTACGCCAAATACCGGAAATATCAAAACAAGCATTTTTTATATAAATGATTATCATGGCAAAACAATTAATATGGAGCGAGCAGTTGCAGCATCTAATGATTTTGATTACAGGGCAAAGGTTAAATATAAAGACACTGACTCTTTGAAATTGTCTTCGGGTGATATTATGCTGGGTGAAGATGTTCATATTAACAAGGCTGCAGTATTATTTCAAAATTTTATAAATATAACAGCGAGTGCTGTCGGAAACCATGAACACGATATTGCAAATAATGCTTCTGAAGTTTTACCGCTAATCAAATTTAATATGCTTGCTAATAATTTGAAAATCAACCCCAGAAATCCTTGGTCAAAACTTATCAAATCTTCAACAATTCAAGAGGTGAACGGGCATAAATACGGTATTATTGGTACAACTCCGGTAGATTTGTTTACAAGGAGCAAAGTTAGTAATTTGAGTAAAGATATAAGTGTTGATAACGAAAGACAAACACTTGAAGATATTCAAATAGAAATTGATAAATTAAAAAAACAAGGAATAAATAAAATAATTTTGCTTTCACATTTAGGTCGTACAATGGACAAAACTATTGCTCAAAAAACTTCAGGATTAGATGTAATTTTGGGCGGACATTCTCACGACTTTATAAAAGATGTCAAACGAGGTGAAAATCTTTTTTATAACAAAAATGGCGAGCCTGTTGTGATTACACAGGCAGACAAAGACGGGAGTCATTTTGGAATTTTAAATCTGGAATTTGATAGTAACGGCGTTATAAAAAAAGTTCAGAATAATATTGGAGATACTAGTGATTTTCGCAGGAATATGCCGGTTAAATATATTTTTGATAAATTATTTACCAATAATAAAATCTTGGGAACAATAAATTCCGCCCCAAATGAGCCTGATCATTATTTAATATCTGCAAACCCGCACGGGTATTTTATAGCTGATTGTATGAAAAAAGATTTGGATGCCGATATTGCGCTAATTCAGGCTGCGAATATAAGAGGTTTTTTTGAAAAAGGACAGTTAGACCAAAGAACTTTATCTGATATTTTACCGTTCAAAAATAAACTCTATAAAGTAAATTACAGCGAAAAAGATATTGTTGATGCCATAAAATTTGCGGCAAAAAATTCATTCACAAAACCTGATAATAAGCCGGGAATTTTTTATGCATCAGGATTAAAATATGAAATATCTTCAGCTGGTGATGTTCAATCTATATCTATTGTTGGGAAAGGCGGTAAAGAATATTCGGTTGACATAAATAATCCGCGGCAAGATAAATATTATTCAACAATAATAAACGATTATTGTGCTCAAGGAAATGACAATTTTACAATGCTGAATAAGCCCCAAAAAATTGTAAAAAAATACGATTTTGATGCGACAAAATGTGTTGAAAATATTGTAAGCAAAAATTCTTCAGGAATTGATATAAAAGATGACGGGCGAATTAAAATTAATGGCTGATATTATAAATCTTCAGATTTTGTAATTTCTACAATTCCTTGTATATTTATAAGATTAACTGTGTTGGCAAAATAAATGCAGCAAGTTAAAAATAACAATCTCATCGCATGTTGCAAGTTTGTGTTTGCAACATTGTTAGATATGACAAATAGTTTATATAAAATCACAAAAATTATTCCTAAAATAATAGCACATTTTGCTGTTAAAATTACAACCGGCACAAATGTTTTGTGTAAAATTTTGAATAAGTTAATCGGATTGAACAAATACATACTTGTTTCAAATTTTTTGGAATAAAGTACATATAAAACATTTATAAAAGGAATAAGGCAACCCAGTAAAACGTAATATAGCATCATCTTGATAAAATCTTCCTGAATATTAAATAATATCAGTCCCAAAAAGACTAAAATAGTAATATTTATTCCCCAAAACAAAAGTATAGGTATCATTTTAAAAAATGCTAAATATGCATCCATTTTAACTTCAGGCAATAATAAAGATTCCTCTTTGTATAATATGTGCGAATAATTATACAAATACCCGGGTATGTACATCGAAATCATAATAACCAAAAATGTGCATATATTTATTACCCATTCAGAAGCGGGTAAATATCCGAAATAAAAACTATTTAAATAATGAGCACAACATTTTCCCCAAGAAATTGCCCAAATACCGCTCAAAGAAAATAAGATTATATTATTCAATATATTATCTTTTCCGCAGTAAATATTTTTTAAATAGTTAATAATTCCCATACATAAAATTATATGACAAAATCAAATATTAACAAATATTTAACTACCACTTGCAAAATAAAATCTTTCATACTACTATAAACATAGCCGAAATTTATGGGCTTTGGTATGCCTGTGAATTTTTAGTACTACTTTAAACAAAAAGGAGAAGAAAATGCCAAAAATGAAAACACACAGATCGGCTGCAAAACGTTACAAAGTAACAGCAACCGGCAAAATTATGAAAAGACAAGCAGGTATAGGCCACTTGCTCCAACACAAATCAGGTTCAAGAAAACGTAGAATCTTTAAAATGGTTGACGTTTCACCTTCACATGTAGAACTGGTATCTAAAGAGTTACCATACAAGAAGTATTCAAGATAGGAGCAATGAATTATGAGAATAAGACGTGGCAGTGCCGGAGTTAAAAGACACAAAAAAATATTAAAGCTTGCAAAAGGATTTGTAGGCGCAAGATCAAGAATCTTTAAAGTTGCTAATATAGCAGTTATGAAAGCATTAAAATATGCTTACAGAGACAGACGTACTACAAAACGTAATATGAGAAGATTATGGATTGTAAGAATTAATGCAGCTGTAAGACAACGCGGAATGAGCTATTCAAGATTTGTTAATGCTTGCAAAAAAGCTAACATTGTTGTTAACAGAAAAATGCTTGCTGATTTAGCAGTAAGAGATTCTGAAGCTTTTGATGTATTATTTGAAACTATTTCAAAATAATTATCAAATAAAATTTATTTAAAAATAAGTCCTAACCAATGTGTTGGGGCTTATTTTTTTATTTTATGTTAGTATTAATTTATGTTTGATGTTAGGCGATATGCAAAAGAACTTTTAAATATAGCTGCCCCGATAATTATGGGGAATATTGGCTTTATTTTGATAGGTGTCGGAGATATAATTGTCGCCGGCAGACATTCGACAGATACATTTGCGGCAATCAGTATTGCCGCTGCGATAGTGAACTGTATTATGACAATCGCAATAGGTCTAACTTCTAGTATATCGCCATTATTATCGAATTATAGAGGTCAAAGGAAACCGATAAAAAGGTATTTTTATCCGTCAATAAGGTTTGCGGGAATTTTGGCAATAATTACAGGATTTATTATCATCGCTTTTATTCCTCTTATTGCAAAAATGGGATTTGAACAACATTTGGTAAAACCTATTCAACAGTATATGTTTATTAGTGCATTGAGTACATTTGGCGGTAGTTTGCATCATTCAATGAAAGAATTTTTGCAAGCGTTTGAAATCGTTTTATTTCCAAATTTGTTGACTATATTTAGTGTATTTTTGAATTTAATTTTAAATATAATATTTGTATTCGGTTGGGGGGTAATTCCTTCAATGGGTGCAGTGGGGCTTGCAATTGCCAGTTTGATTGTTCGCTATTTTATGGGATTTTCACTGCTGATATATTGCAGAATGATTATGAGAGTTGATAACTATCATGAAAAAGGATATTATTTCAGCCTTGTAAAAATAGGGCTGCCGATTGCTTTGGCTATACTTGTAGAATTCTTTGCGTTTAATATAATTGCAATACTTATGGGCAGAATTGCCGGAGTGTATGCTGCAGCTCAAAATCTGATATGTACGATTACTACAACGTCATTTATGATTCCGTTTGCTATTTCAAATGCAATAGCTGTAAAAGTAGGATTTTCAAACGGAGCTAAGAATTATGTTGATTTAAAAAGGTATGCTGTTACAGGAACTGTAATGTCTGAGATATTTATGGCGTTTAGCGCTCTTATTTTCTTACTTTTCCCAAAATTCATAATAGGGATATTTACAAAAGATGTTGAACTTATAAATATTGCACTGCCTGTAATGTTTGTTCTTGTTGTATTTCAATTATTTGACGGGCTGCAGATTTCTCTATCAGGCATATGCAAAGGAGTAAAGCAAACTAAGATTATATTACTTGCAAATTTTGTTGCATATTGGTTAATTTCTATACCTCTGGGTTATACGCTTGGATTGAAATACAATTTAAAACTAGTAGGATTTTGGATAGGATTGGTATCTTCTGCAGTTATATTGTGCTTGATTATGACAATTCAACTTAAAAGGTATTTTGTAAAGAAATATTGCAGTGAATAGCAAAAAATTTTTTCATATATTTTATAGAGATAAAAAAAAGAAGATTTTGACAATGAATTTAAATATTTATCCCGTAAGAATGAACAATAGTTACATGAATGTAAGAAAAGAATCTGAACCGCAAAAACCGATTGAAAATGCTCCGGCTTTTCAAGGAAATATCAGAAAACCGTTACTTGCTTTAGTTGCCGGCACGCTTATTGGCGCAGGGGCTGTATCTTGTACAAATAATAATAAAGCACAGCAAGATACTTTTTTATCTGAACATGATGGCGGAGAAGAAAAATCTGACAAGTTAGGACGTTTGAAAGTTGATGCAGATGGTACAGAATACTTCTATAAAGGCGACAGCGAAGAAGCTTATAAAACCGTAGAAACAAAAGATGGCTGTCAACATGTAACAATATATGGTGAAGGTGGTGCGCTTGCTAATACTGACAATATCCTGGAAGAATACTTTATTGCAAAAGATGGCACAAAAACAGATGCAAGTGTACTAAATGAAATCAAATGGTAGTATAATATGCAAATACAACAGACCAATACTAATCCCGTTTTTAGAGGTTATGCCGGTGCTCAGTTAAAAAGATTAATTAATGTCAATGTAACAAAAGAGTGCACTGCCAGTGTGAAATATCATCTAAAACGTAAAGAGAAACCAAGTATGCACGTTATATGGATGATGAATAACTTTGGTAAAGATATGCTAAACGGGCTTGGCAGATATATGAACAAATTGCATTCCAAAACGTATTTAACTGTAATTAAAGGTTCTGATAGTAATTATATTGCTCTGAAAAATCCAATAACCCGAAAGAATTTCTTTATTGTTAAAAATAATTCAGGTGAGTTATCAATATCTCAGACTCCTAAGGACAGCATAGGAAAATTTTCAGAAAAAACATTACCCTTTGGAATTCTTGAGCAGGTTTTAGAATTTATGGATAGTTTGGTAACAATGAATCCTAAAAAAATAGACAAAGCCATATTAGCTGCTGTTGACAAACCTGCTTCGGAGACTTTTCCAAATATGATTACAAGGTTAAAAACCAAAATAAGAACAAGCAGGATTGAAAAATATAAACAGGAAATAAATAGATAATACGAACGGCTCTTTTTAATAAGGGCCGTTTTTATTTTAATTTTAAGCAAGATCCAGTGTAATTGCTGCACAGAAACCAAATTCATCATCTGAAGATAATTTTATTGTGCCCCCCATTGCTTCAACAAGACCTTTGACAATAAATAAGCCAAGTCCTGTTCCTCTCGTTGTTCTTGTCATTTCATCATCAAGTCTTACAAATTTGTCAAATAAAGTGGCAAGTTTTTTAGGGGGTATTTTGTCGCATTTATTTTTGACTGTGATTATAGCTTTTCCTTTTTTTAATTTTGTATCAACAGTAATAGGTGTTTCAGGGTATGAATATTTTACTGCATTTTCGTACAAGTTAACAAAGACTTGTTCTAATCGCCCTTTATCTGCAATGACTTGAGGAAAATTCTCATCTATATTTACAATAATTTCGTGACCGTCATGTTTTCTTAAAAGTAATTCTGATTGCTCAAATACTTCAGGCAGCCATACGTTTGAATTTACTGTTCTAAGTCTCATGCCTTCGATATCAGGTATTGTCAAAAGATCTTCAATAAGTCGTTTCAAACGTTCGGATTGCTCTTTTATTATACGTAAAGATTTTTGTTTTGTTTCTTCATCTATTACTATATCTTGTCGCATAAGTCTTGAGGTGTAGCCCTGAATACTTGTTAAAGGTGTTCTTAATTCGTGACTAACTGTGTCTATGAGGTTTGAGCGGAATTCATTTAATTGTTTTAACTCTTTATTTTTTTGTTTAAGTTCCAAGTATGATTTATGAATTTCTGAGGCCATTGTGTTAAATTCTTTTGCCAGAAATACTATTTCATACGGGGTGAAAGATGTTTTTAAAAGTCGTATTTGGTGTTCATAATTACCTTTGGACAGTGCCATAATAGCTTTGAATAATTGTCTTACGTTAATATACAAATAAAACATATAAAATCCGATAACTATCATTGTTGCAAGGATAGTTGCCAGAACAGAAAGTATTATCTTTATACGGTTATCTATAATTGCTTTTTTGGCAATACCTTTTGTTGTTCTTACGATTATTGTGTAATCCGGATTAGATTGTTTTAGATATACAATCGGTTGGTTTTTTTCATCTCCGAAAATTACAGGATTATCTTCAATCATTTCGCTGCTATTCGGAAGCATATCTATTGTTTCTTTGAAAACGTCCGGGGTAAAGTTGTGGGATGCAATCAAATGGCGATTGTTGTCCATTATATATATTTGCCTGTTGTCTTCCGCTAAAGATTGAAATATTTTTACATTCGCATCATTAGATGAATATGTAACAACAAGGAAAGAACCGTCTTTCATTTGAGTTGTAAGTATCGGCTGTTGGTTTAATCTTGCGTTATCGGTGATTTTTTCTAATTCTTTTTGTGAACGAACAATAGATATTTTATCGCAATGAGGATATTTTTTGGTTACTTCTTTTATGTATTTTTGTTTTTGAGCATTTGGGGGTAAAAATTCTAATGTATCTGCTATTTGGGTGAGTGTCATTTGGTTTGATTGGATTAAAAAATCCATTTCATCAGACACCATGCTGGTTATTAAAATTGCAGATTCTCTTAATTGGTGTCTAACGGATTGTTGGTTAATATTATTGATAATAAAACCGCTTATAGACATCGGAATTACAACTGCAAAGAAAAATACTATTGCAATCTGTTCAATTATTTTTAATCTTTGAAATTTAATTTTGAGCATATCCTAATTCCGATTTTTTAATTAAGCAAACGGTGTTAATTTATAACCGACATTTGTTACTGTGTGCAAGTATTTTGGAGTCTTTGCGTCAGGTTCTATTTTGTTTCTTAAGCCGCCAACATGAACTCTTAGCATTCTTACATCTTCATTACTATCATATCCCCAAACTTCATCAAGTAATGTTGCAAGTGTTACAGGATGGTTGAAATGCTGCATTAAGCAATACAAAATTTCAAATTCAGTAGGAGTTAATTTTACTTTTTTATTAACAATAACAGCTTCCAATGATTCCGGAAATATTTCGATGTCTCCGCTTTTTAAAACTTCATTAGACAATGGTGTTGTTTCTGTGTTGATTTCATTTCTGCGAAGTAAAACTCTTATACGCAGCAAAACTTCTTGTACATCAAAAGGTTTTACTAAATAATCATCTGCACCGCAGTCAAAACCACTTGTTTTGTCTTCAATTGTGCCTTTTGCAGTAAGCATAAGAATAGGTATTGAAAGCTTTGCGCTTCTGATGTTTTTGCATACGTCAAAACCGTTCATTTTTGGCATCATAACATCAAGCAAAATTAAATCATAAGTGTTATTTAGTGCTTTATTCAAACCTTCAAGCCCGTCTTTTGCGCTGTCCACAAAATAACCGCTTGAGCGTATATCAAATTCCAATAATTCTCTTATTTCATCATCATCATCTACTATTAATATTCTTTTTTGTCCTTCAACCATGAAGTACTCCTTTTGTTTTTATTCTATGCTTTCATTTGCATTGGGCCTTCTAAAGATGCCGTAACAAACTGTTTGGTGTACGGATTAGTTTGTTTGAGGAGTTCTTTCGGAGTTCCTTCAAAAACAATACCTCCGTCGTATAGCATTATTACTCTGTCGGCAGTTCTTGTAATTGTTGACATTTGGTGCGTTACAACTATGGATGCCGAATTTGTTTCATTTTTTAATCTGACAATATAATCTTCTATAAGTGTTGATGACATTGGGTCAAGTCCGGCTGTCGGTTCATCATATAGAATTGTATTAGGATTGGTAACTATTGCCCTTGCAAAACTTACACGCTTTTGCATACCTCCTGAAAGTTCTGACGGAAATTTATTTTCTATCCCGCTCAAACCTACTAATTCAAGTTTTTGGGCAACAATTTTTTGCAAATCTTTCATTGAATATTTGTGTTTTAAATCTTTCCTTTCCTGAAGTGCAAATGAAATATTATCAAATACATTTAAAGAATCAAAAAGCGCTGAGTATTGGAAAACCATTGCAATATCGCCATCAGAGGTTATTATTTCCCCGCTATCATAAGGTATAAGACCGGAAATTACTTTTAATACAGTACTTTTCCCCGAGCCTGAGAACCCCACAATCGCAAGGATTTCCCCATTATTAACGTGAAAGGAAATATCGTTAATAACCACTTTATCATCAAATTTTTTTATTAAATTTCGAACTTCAATACTCATAAATTTATCCTTTAATAATTTTTTTATTCTTTAGAAGAAGAATAATATTGCAAAAACCATATCCCAAATAACTATTGAGATAAATGACCACACAACCGCTTGTGTCGTTGCAATCCCAACGCCCTTTGCGCCGCCTTTTGCGTTATAACCGAAAGCACAACTTATAAGTGCAATCGTACCGCCAAATGCTGCTGCTTTGAGTAAGCTTACCAAAAAATCTTTCATATATAATCCGAGCCATACAGATGAAAAATATGCCCTATATGATAGCCCTGCAAATAAGTTTGATGTAAAAGCCCCGAGTAAAACCCCAACAAATGAAGCAATAATAACTATTACAGGCATCATTAAAATGCCGGATAATACCCTTGGAATAAATAAATGCCCGACAGAATCAACTCCCAAAACATCTATTGCGTCAATTTGTTCGGTCACTCTCATAGTAGCAAGTTCTGATGCCAAAGAAGAACCAATCATTGACGTGATTGCAAAGCCTGACATTACTGCTCCGACTTCTCTTACAATCAATATTGTCATTAACATTCCGACAAAATCAGCTCCGCCTTGTTTTACCATTTCATTTGCAACTTGTGAAGAAACGATTATAGATGTCATACCTACGATAGACAATGTTATAGGCAATGAGCTTATCC
The DNA here is from genome assembly GCA_902801985.1 of uncultured bacterium. Taxonomy (GTDB): domain Bacteria; phylum Cyanobacteriota; class Vampirovibrionia; order Gastranaerophilales; family Gastranaerophilaceae; genus Zag111. The sequence continues at coordinate 30,358 of CADCKD010000013.1, forward strand.
CGAATCGTTCACATTGTGCTGAAAGCTCTTTAAAAGATATCCCGTCTTTAAAAATTCGTGTAACAAAACGAAATCCCAATTGAAGTATCCCGCCAATGGTGTCAAGAAATTGTACAACCTCTCCAAGTATGGTTGTAAACAATTTATATGTCGCAGATTTTTTAAAATATTGAGCAATCATTACCATATCAGAATTATACCAAAAACTTTTAATTTTTAAAATTTATGTTGTATAAGTGCGTATATATCGTTAAATATTATAAATACCATAAGTACAATTAAAAGTATAAAAAAGAACGAGCTTATTTTGTTTACGGTTTCTTCTTTCACCGGTTTGCCTGTGATTTTTTCAATTACTAAAAACATAAAATGTCCGCCATCCAAAGCCGGAATAGGCAAAAAGTTAATCAATGCAAGGTTCATAGATATGATAGCCGTTAATAAAAGACCTGAGAATAACCCGTTATTTTGTATAATATCTCCCCCAACTTTTGCTATTAAAACAACTCCGTGTAGTTCGGATGCTTTAACTTTTCCGCTGAATATTGTCCATAAACCGTAACACATCATATATGTTTGATAATATAAGTAGTCATATGCACCTTTTATTATAGTTACCGGATTTTTGGTTTCCATAAGTTTTTGTTTGGAGGATAACATTATTCCCATAAGTCCGTCTTGATTTGGGTATATCGGTTTTAAATCAACTGTTTTCCCATCTCTTAAAACGGTTATATTTACGGGGTGCACAGTATCTGAAACTGCGAATGCCAAATCCTCCAAAGTAACGTCTTCTGCAAGAGTATATGTTTGTTTCCCTTCTAGAGTGTTTCTTAATTTTATTTGTTGTTCGCTTAATTTTGTTCTTGTATCGCCTTCATATTTGTCATTAAAAAGCTGCATACTAAACAAATCTTTATCCGGAATTTTAATCGCAGGTTCAATAATATTCTGTGGCAAAATTATTTGTGTACCTGATTTTATATTCCCTTCTTTTGCAATACTTGGGTTCAACTTTTTTAATAGCTCAATATTTTCTTTTGCAAATTCAGGGTCTACTTTTCCGTCAAATTTTGCACTATTTTTTGCATAGAGTGAAATTGCATAACTTGTTAAAATGTCAGAACCGTTTATTTTGAATATTTGATCTCCCTCTTTTAATCCGCTTTGCCAAATAGATTCTGTTTTCGCCGCTGAGATTTTGTCTGCAAAAACCTGGAATTGCCCTGAAGGTAATTGCCCCCAAACCGCAGCTGTTAATATTACAAGTACAAAAGCAGTTATAACATTTGAAATTACCCCTGCTGAAATTACAATCATTCTTTGCCATACCGGACGATTTGCAAATCTGTCTTTAGAGTCAAGAGGCAAATCAGAGTCTTTGTCATCATCCGGAAACGCAACATATCCGCCTAAAAGACAGGCATGAACTAAATATTCTACATCCCCTATTTTTTTGCTCCATAGTGTAGGCCCGATCGGAAATCCGAGAGCAAATCTTGAAACTTTTATCCCAAGAGCTCTGGCGGACAAAAAATGGCCTAATTCGTGTACAAAAATTAATAGCCCGATTAGTAAAATCATTATAATTATTGACATGTTTGTTTCCTTCTTATTAAGCGGTTTTATTTATTATTTAAATTGTTGTGAAAATCTGACGTCATTGTTGAAGAATAGACGGATATCATCTACTGCATATTTTAGCATTGCCATTCTTTCAACTCCCATACCGAACGCAAATCCGGAGTACACATCAGGATCTATACCAACCCCTTTTAATACATTAGGATCTACCATTCCTGCACCCAAAATTTCCAACCAGCCTGTACCGGAACAAGTTCTGCATCCTTTACCTTGGCACATAATGCATTGAACATCAATTTCCGCAGATGGTTCGGTGAATGGGAAGAAGCTGCTTCTAAATCTTGTAGGGCGACTTTCTCCAAAATATATTCTGATAAATTCGTTTAAAACTCCTTTCAAATCTCCGAAAGTAATATTTTTATCAACATATAACCCCTCGATTTGATGGAAGAAATTATTTTTTCTTGAATTGATATTTTCGTTTCTGTAAACTCTACCCGGTGCAACCATTCTAATTGGAGGTTTTTTAGCTTCCATTGCGTGTATTTGTGCACCTGAGGTTTGGCTTCTTAACACAACATTTGGTGCAATGTTTGTGAAAAACGTGTCTTGAACATCGCGAGCAGGATGATCCTTTGGCACATTCAACATATCAAAGTTGTAATATTCTGTTTCTACTTCCGGAGCGAATTCATCGGGTACAACCGAAAAACCTAAACTTTGGAATATTGAGCATATCTCTTCGGTTGTAGAAGTTAAAAGATGCGTGTGTCCCTTTGGAATAAATTGCCCCGGTAAGGTTACATCAATTCTATCTTTTTGGAGTTTTTCATTCAATTCTTTTTCATAAAATAATTTGAACTTATCTGCGATTGCTTTTTCAAGTTTTTGGGTAATTTCATTTGCCAAAGAACCGATAACTTTTTTATCTTCAACAGATAAATCCTTTAGTCCTTTTTTTATTTCGTTGAATTCCCCTTTACGGCTTAAGTATGTGTTTTTTATTTCTTCTAAATCCTTAACGCTTGTTGCTTTTTCTATTGCATTTGATGCGTCTGAATAAATTTTTTCTAATTGTTCTTTCATATTTATCCTCTGATTTTAAGATTCTTCGGCTTTACTATTGTCATTCTGAGCGAAGCGAAGAATCTTAAAATTTACGCCTCAGAATGACGTATATTATATTTTATTTATTTCGTTGAATTGTTTTTCAAATTTTACTGTGGTTTTGCAACCGTGTCCCGGCAAAACGACTGTTTCTTCCGGTAGGTTAAATATCTTTTCTTTTACGCTGTTTTTTAGCTTATTAAAATCACCGCCTAAAAAATCTGTTCTTCCTACACTCCCATGAAACATTGTATCTCCTGAGAACAAAGTCCCTTCATTTGTTAAAAAACACATTCCGCCTTCAGTATGCCCGGGAGTAGATATAGCTTTTAGTTCAATATCCCCGAGTTTAAATATATCACCTTCTTTTATCGTGTGATTGACGCTTGTAACTTCAGGAATTCTTACTCCTCCAAGCATCATTGTCATTTCTGGGGCGTATTCTATTTGGGACTTATCAGCTTCTCCCACATAGATATCTGTTCCGAAGGTATTATGAAACTCATTACAGCCTAAAATATGGTCAAAATGCCCGTGAGTTAACAAAATGTATTTAAGATTAACTCCTGTGTTTTTAATTTCTTCTATATAATCACTGTCAGGGGCAGAACAATCAATTAATGCAGCTTCTTTTGAATTCTCATCAATAACAAGATAATTATTTGCATCAATCGGCCCTTTGACAAATGTTTTTATTTGCATTTATTCTTGACCTCTTAAAAGTTCATATATGCCTTTGCATACAGAGAACAATTTTTTTGCATCTTTAAGGGCAATCATATTTGCGCCGTCACAGAGTGCTTTATCAGGATCAGGATGAATTTCAAAAAATAGAACATTTGCACCTGCAGCCATTGCAGATCTTGCGAGTGTCGGAACAAATCTTCTATCGCCACCTGAACTGGTTCCGTTTGCACCTGGGAGCTGAACGCTATGAGTTGCATCAAAGACTACAGGGTATCCGTATTTTTGCATTATAGGAATACCTCTCATGTCAACAACTAAATTGTTGTACCCAAAAGAAGTTCCTCTTTCCGTAATAAGAATGTTGTGGTTCCCTGATTCCTCAACTTTGTTTATCAAACTTTTCATTTGTTCCGGTGCTAAAAATTGACCTTTTTTAATATTGATAATTTTGTTTGTATGACCTGCAGCAACAAGCAAATCTGTTTGTCTGCACAAAAATGCAGGGATTTGTACTATATCAGCAACTTGTGCTACTCGTGCCGCTTGTTCCGGCATGTGAATATCGGTTACAATCGGGACATCATATTTATCTTTAACTTCTTTGAGCATAACAAGGCCTTTTTCCATTCCCGGTCCTCTATAAGAGTTTATTGAAGAACGGTTTGCCTTATCAAAAGAAGATTTAAAGACAAAATTAATTCCGAGTTCATCTGTTATTTCTTTTAATCCCGCTGCTGTTTCATCAAGTATTGATCTGCTTTCGATTGCACACGGTCCGGCAAGTATAGTCAATCTATCCCCGCCTATTTCAAAATCCCTTAATTTAATTTTTTTAACTTCATTCATACGTTGATTATAGTAAAAATACTTCTAAAATACAAGTGAGGGTAAATATATTTAATAATTAAAAAAGTTGTTGCTAATGTTTGGTAAAATAATGTATAATACGTATGTAGTTTTAAGATAATAGGAGTTTGGTTATGGCAAAAACATTAGTTGCTTATTTTTCGGCAAGTGGAGTTACAAGACAGGTAGCCTTAAATCTTTCAAAAGTATTAGGTGCAGATAATTACGAGATAAAACCTGCAGTGCCTTATACAAATGCGGACTTGAATTGGACAGATAAAAATTCCAGAAGTTCAATTGAAATGGACGATAAAAATTCACGTCCGGAAATGGTTGAAGATGATTTTTCTGTCGAGGAATATGATACAATCTTTTTAGGATTTCCGATTTGGTGGTATATTGCACCGACTATTATTAATACTTTTTTAGAAAAACACGATTTTTCGAATAAAAAAATTATATTATTTGCGACATCCGGAGGCAGCGGTTTTGGCGGAACGGTTGAAAATCTACGCAGAAGTGTTGATTCTTCGGCGCAAATTGTTGAAGGGAAGTTATTAAACCATAATCCGTCTTTGGAAGATTTAAAAAGTTGGGTTGAAACATTGTAATAAAAAAAGGAGCCTTATTCAGGCTCTTTTTTTTATTAAATTTTGTAAAAATAGTTATGTTTTTTTATTCAAATATATATTTATGTGATTTATTTGAAATTGAAGGAAAACAATATGGACAGCATAAACAAAATTACCCCTGTATCATTTGGCGCAAGACATGTTTCCAGCATTAGTGTAAACTTGGGCTCTGTGATGAACAGGTATCGCATATATGAACTGAATAAAGGTGATGATGAGTTTGTTCAAAAATTGGTTCAGGCGGTAGACTTGAAAAAACTTATGCCGACGATATCTGATTCTCATTTATTAAATGTATGGAATTCTATTTTTAAAGCTGCGGTAACTCAAAGTAATGATTTTTTAGGCAAGGGTGTAAAGAATTATCTTTTAGTAAATGGTGATAACAAACCTTGTGGTGCGATGTCTATCTTCAAGTATTTGAATTCCATATATGATAAATACAAATTGAGGTATATTTGTACGTGGCCGACATCTGTCGGGCATAGAGAGCCTTATGCAGGGAAATCTCTGATATTGAGTTTGTTTAACAAAATACTTGGGAATGACAATCCGAGCAGTAAAATCGAACTTGAAGCATTGAATAATGGTTTATTTAGTCCTGTTTCAAAGTATTTGGAGATGGGTTTTTCAATTTCGGGCGGGGATAACCATACTACGGATATGCGTATATTAAGAAATAAAATGCCAAAGATTATTGAAAAGTTCAAGGATATTTTGACGGTTGAACGTGTAAAAGAACCTGAGGATGTTGATTTGTCGCAGGTTTTGGATATTTCGTATTAGGAATTGAGTTTTGGGGAGAGTTGTATTAGTATAGATGTGTAACTAAGGAGAGATGTCCGAGTGGTTTAAGGTGACGATCTCGAAAGTCGTTGTAGGGGTGACTCTACCATGGGTTCGAATCCCATTCTCTCCGAATAAAAAACTTCTTACTTTTGTAAGGAGTTTTTTATATTGCGGTATTTGGTTATTCCCCAAGAACCACAAGGCTTATGCCTTGTCTGGTTCGAGCGTGAGTAAATGTTGTTTATATTTTGCGCATCTGTTCCCATGTCATTGCGAGCGACAGCGAAGCAATCCAGCCGTTTTGAGTTCTTTTGAACTATCTAGATTGCCACGTCGTCACTACCGTTCCTCCTCGCAATGACAATTGCCCACTCGTTCCTTAGGGGAGGAGTAATCTCATGTCATTGCGTGTGGGTAAATGTTGTTTACATTTTTTTTGCGCATCTGTTCCCATGTCATTGCGAGCGCAGCGAAGCAATCCAGCTATTTTGAATTTTATTGTGCTATCTAGATTGCCACGTCGTCACTACCGTTCCTCCTCGCAATGACAATTGCCCACTCGTTTCTTAGGGGAGGAGAAATGCCTTACCCCACCCCCTACCCCCTCCCGCAAGGGGCGGGGATAAACCTTACCCCACCCCCTACCCCTCAGGGGAGGAGTGCAAAAAGAAATAAAAATATTACGAAATGTAAATATTTATTATATATTTTTTCTATAATGGCTTTAATTTTGATATTTATTTTTTTTTATGCTAGAATATTCGTGTGTACACTTTGAGAGATATGGTTTTAAGAGAGTATGAATAACAAAAAATCGATGTTAAAATGCATTTTAGCATCCGCTGTTGCGGTTAGCAGTTTAGGAACACTAGCTTCTGCGCAAGATATGTCTGCGCCTTGTATTAATGAAGATGTGAGCAAAAAATTAAGCTCACCGTTTGAACAAACCCCGTTTTTAGTAAAAGCTAAGAGTATAGCAAAAGGCACTCGTGTAGTTTTGGCAAAGAAAAAATCAACCCCGACAGGTGCTGCTGCAAATATTCCTGATAATCTTACATCAAAAACAAGCAGAACAAACCAAACTACCGGTTCCTTAAGTTCCGATAGAACAAACTATAACAATATAAAGTATTCTTCTTCATGGTCATTATTAAGTCCTGCTCCCACGTTAGGTGGTGCGATTCATTCTGAAGTTAATACTACAATAACAAATTCAATTTTTAGAAATAATGAGGCTGAAGGCAGATATATAATTAGAAGCAATCCATCTTATGGTGGTGGAATGTATATAGAGGGTAATCGTATAACTGCGACTATTGATAATGTTTTATTTGATTCTAATACAGCATCAAGTGGTTCTGGAGGTGCAATATATTCAGCAGGTGGAGATAGCAATGATAACGTCCTTACTTTTAACATTACAAATGCAACATTTACAAATAACTCTGCAACAGAATTAAATAATAATCATGGTGATGGTGGGGCTATTTATTCTAATGGTTATACAAGTCTTACTATAACCGATACCGATTTTACTTCAAACTCTGCTGAGGGTGACGGTGGCGCTATATACAACAATGCAAATAATGTAATGTCTATTGTAGCATCCGGTTCTGATGTCAATTTCTCCGGCAACAGTGCATCTGGTAATGGTGGCGCTATATATAACGCTTCAGGTAAAACAATCAATTTCTCAACAAGTAATGACAAGACTATAAACTTTTTAACTTCATCCGACAATGATATATACAATGTCGGAACAATAACTATTAACGGTGATGTTAAAGTAGAAACAAATATTTCCGGTAACGGAACATTAAATTTAAATTCCGGTACATTTTATGCTAAACAGCTTTCTCAAGGTAGACTTAACTTAAATGGCGGCACTCTTAGCTTCCAAGAATCAGATGCAAAAACTCAAAATCTGCCTGTGGCTTATTCTTCAAGTTCTGTTACAACTTTAAGCGGTTCAGGGAATTTAAAAATTGATGTAAATATGGCAAATGGCTCATCTGATACGCTATCTGTTAATAGTGCCAACGCCGGTACTACGCTGAATTTGTCATCAATTAATGTTGGTGCAGATTACGCAGGTTCATACGATTCTTTAGTCGACTATATCTCATATGTTACAGGCAGAGGTAGAAATAATATCACATACACAATAAATGGCTCCAGCACAGGTCAGCTTGTTACACAATCTTCTACTGGTGTGAGTTATACTTTTACTCTTGGTTCAAACGGTAAATTAACTGTAGGGGATATTCACGAAACTGATGAAGGTTTGAAAGAGTTTATTCGCGGTACATTGACTACAAATACGGATAATTTCTCATTCACAGATGATTTACAGCTTGATTATGACGAAGCGGTCGGAACGACTGATAACTCTACATATACCACTTTGAATATGGAGATGAACGGTCATAACTTGACCGGTGAAGAACTTGACGGTATTACTGTTGCTGATGGCTATACTTTGAACGTAAACGGTCAAGCCGGCACTCCGTCTGTTATTTCCAATTTCGCAAAAGCGTTTGTAAACGAAGGGATATTGAATGTTGCAAATATTACGTTTAACGATGATAACGTTGCAATAGATAACTCAAATGAGTTGAATTTGTCAGGCAATAATACATTCCAATCTGCTGTCAGCGGCAGCGGCTCAACTTCTATTGACGATGGTGTAACTACTATTGGTTCCGGTGTTAATTTTACGCAGGGTGAAATTACCGTTCAAGACGGTGCACAACTTTTAAATTCAGGGAATGTTACTGTTAGTGATAAATTTGATAATTTTGGCACGGTTCAAGGTGGTACAATTACTCTAGACAGTGCTGAATTTAATCTGAAAAATGGCGGAAGTTTATCAACATCTGCCTTTACAACAACAGGTTCAACATCAAGTACCCTCAATGCACTAAATAATGCTATAGATAATATTGTTCTTGGTAATACGACACTCAGCGCAAATTTGAATACAAAAATTGATATCAACCAAGATACAGGTACATTTGATACTATTTCGATTAATGCTCCGTCTTCAGGCACATCCGGAAACATTTATATTAATAATATAAATTTCTTAGGTTCTTCTGAGTTGACAAAAGACAGTAAGTTTAAAATTTTGACAGGTGCGAATGGAACGGTTCAACTAGAGTCGGCATCCTCTCTTGCGGATGATATTGTGGAAGTAACGACTGCCGAATGGGATGATGATATCATCGCAAATATCAAATGGGATAAAGAATTTAATCATAACGAACAAGAATATACCGATACTTATAAATTCGGTGCGGTAAAATCTGCCGGCTCCGAATATAATGACAGTTTGGGATATAGTTTAGATTCCCATGAAGGCGGAGAAATAACTTCAACAAGTCTTGGTGATACATTAAAAATCTTAAATCAATTTGAAACAAATACAGACAGAAGTTTCACCGCTAACAGTGCGAGTGATATATATAATGTCGGAGAAAATTTAGGGGCAACTGCCTCCGGGAAATTAGTAATTAACGGGCTTCCTGGGGGTGCAACTTCCGGTCAATCAACAATAAACGGACAAGGTCACAGTTTATTTGAACTAACAAATGCAAATACTCAGGTAGAAATTAATAATACACAAATTCTTAATGCCGTACATGTTGCAACTGTGGGCGCAGACAATGCCCTTACTCTTAACAATGTAATAATAAGCGGTTCAACAGATAAAGCAATTACTTCCTCCGGTGCAATGAGTGTGCACGACTCCGCATTTATAAACAATACATCTGCAGATGACGGCGGTGCAATATATCTTTCTAAAATCCCTGGTACAACAGAATTTAAAAATGTTCTGTTCCAAGGAAATACCATTGAAACAAATACGGCAAATAACAACGGTTTCTGTGGCGGCGTAATATATATAAATGCTGCCGAAGCAACAGGCACAAATCCGACAGATAGTGTTTACAGTTTTGACAATGTTACTTTTGACAGCAACGGTATAACCAATAGCCAATCTACTGGTCGTGGCGGTGCTATATATATAATGGAACCTACCACTGATAAAAACAACGTTGTTGAAATAAAAAACAGTTCTTTTGTTAATAATTACCTTAATATTAAAGCTAACGGGAAGTTTGCATCCGGTGGTGCTATATACAACAATGGTAAAATATCCAAGATATCAGGAACAACATTTGAAGGTAATTATGCATCGGCGTATAGTAATATTTCATACGGCGGTGCCTTATGTAATAACAAAGATGCAGTAATATCATCGATTGAAGATACCGTATTTACCGGTAATCGTGCGGGTGGAAATGAAGGTCGTGGCGGTGCAGTACAAAATAGCGGTTCGATTACATTCAACGGTACAAACACATTTACGAATAACACGGCGAATGCTAGCTCTAAGGGATTTGGCGGTGCTATATACAACGATAGTGCGATTGTATTTAATGGTACAACAACATTTACGGGTAACTCGGTTACAGCTAACAGTGGAGACGGCGGAGCAATATACAATGGTTTCGCTGATAGTAATAATAATAAAAATGTTATACTTACATTTAACGGTACAGCTACATTTAGTGAAAACAAAGTTAACGGTGTTCTCAATGATATCTACAATAAAGGTGTAATAAATTTTGGTGCGAATTCAACGACAACATTGAATGGCGGTGCCAACGGCGATAACGGTACAATGAATATGGCCTCCGGTGCTGTTCTTAATCTTGGCGGAGTTATATCGGACAACACAATAAAAATGTCCGGCGGTACAATCAACTTGGGTACTTATACACCGGTTGGAAGTTCTGATGTGAATTACGGTAATCTGAATCTTATAGGTTTAACTACAACATCAGGAACAAATATAATAAATGCAATAAACGATTCAATACAAAATATTGGGCTTGGAACAGCTACGCTTACAGCCGGATTAAATGCAAATCTTGATATAACTTCAACTGGAATTGATCATTTTACGGTAACAGACGGTTCGACAGGTACAATAAGTGTGACATTGTCTGATGTTACTGCACCTGTTTTGAATACTGTATATCAGGTAATTTACGGAGATGACAGTAACCAAGTTTCTATATCTTTAGCGAGCGCTGTTGCTGATTATGTTTATAGCTGGACAGATTATGATCTTGAGGATTCTGTTTATGCTGTTCATAATTGGGGTGATGTAAGAGGTATTTATAATCAGGATGAAGCTGATACATACCATTTTGAAGTAGTCGATAATAATCACAGTTTGGCTTATGTCATAGATGAGTCAATGCATTATGTTGGAGATAAAGAATATACAACATATTATGACCTTTTGCATAGAATAAATACTCCCGAAACTGATTCGGATAGAGAATTTAATGCATCTTCAGCTACAGAAACCTATACGGTTGGGGCAAATATTGACCCTCAAAAAGGTGAAAGTATTACAGGTTTGGGTACGACATCACGTGGTAAGTTGACGATTAATGGGGTTGCTGAAGGTAATAGCAAATCAACAATAGACGGCAACGGTAAAACTCTTTTTGAACTAACTCTGGCTAAAGACGGTGATACAAATACTCAAGTTATTATTAACAATACAAAAATTATTAATGCCGCAAAAGTTGCAACTGTTTCTGCGGATAATGAATTAACTCTTAATAATGTCGAAATTAGCGGAAATACTTCCGGTATTACGAATAACGGAGATTTAATCTTTACAGGTAATAATACTATTGCAAATGTGATTGACGGAAATAACGGTGCTGCAAGTGTTAATAGCGGTATTACGACATTATCTGCTGACTTGACGCAGGGTACTCTTGATGTTTTGGATTCTGCGCAGATAGTAAATAATGCTAATATTCGTGCAACTGTTACAAATGCAGGTACTATTACCAATAACTCTGCAATTTATACATTAAATGGCTCAAATAGCGGAACTATTTCTGGCGGAAGACTCAATATATCAGGTACTTTTGATAACTCAGGTGTGTTGTCAAATTCTGTTGTGAATGTTGAAAATTCTTCTCAATTGAATTACGCTACTAATTCGGCAAATGCTTCATTTAGCAGCACTTTAGTCGGTTCAAATACTGCTAAATTTAACAAATCAGGTTCAACTGAACTTCAAATAAGCGGTAATCAATCAGGCTTTGAGGGGACTGTAAATATTAATGAAGGTGCTCTTACTTATTTAGAATCTTCTGATAACAGATTCTTTGATAGCTCCGCTATTATCAACGTTGATAATACTGCTAATGCAGATTCAACTCTAAAATATACATCTATTAGTGGTAAAACATTGACAAATGGTGTTTTACCTGCCATAAATCTGAAAAATGGTGCAACCTTTGAATATAATGCGGGTACAGGCGAAACTGTTATAGGTAACGGTTTCTACAATTCGGTTTCCGGTAGTAATAATTTAATATTCAACGGTGGAAATTCCGATAGAGTTGTCCTAAATTCTGATTTTAATTCAAACGATACTGCAACATTCAAAGGTGCAAATCTCGTTCTTGGTTCCGGTTTGAGTACAATTGCAAGTTCTATAATTCTTGATAATACTTCGCTAAATCTCATGAATTCAAGTGTTGCGGATTATACAATAAATGGTTTGTCATCATTAAATAATTCTAAAGTTAATGTGGATGTTTCTTTGGGCGCTGTTTCGGCAGGTGACAGATTACTGGTTGAAAATGGCAGCGGCGTATTAAATATTTCTCAATTTAGAATTGTAGATGATAACGGTTTATTTACGACTGATGATAGTTCAAAAACTGTTCAAATCATTAAAAATGGTTCTAACAGCTCTTTGAGTTTGGGTTCTGCAGGGGCAACTATTGATGGCGCTTGGTCTACCAATGTATATGAATATCAAATTTCATCTGCAAAAACCGATACAGATAATGATTCATTGAAATTCACCGGAGTTGATGTTTCTGATGCAAATTCTTTGAAGAAGATGAATAATTATGACAATTCAACAGAACAGAATATCAGAGGTTTTTCTGTTGTTAGAGGTGCTTCACCTTATCATATCGGAGAAGATTTGGGCAAAACTGAACACGGAACTTTTGTAGTAAACGGTGTTTCAAAGGATGAAAGCGTAATTTCAGGTGTTCGTGCAGAAGGTGATTGGACTTCTGCCGGTGAAAAAGGTTCTATGTTTGAACTTACCGAAACTGAAAAAACTACTGATTTCAATTTGAGCAATGTTACTGTTGAAGATGCTCAAGTTTCTTCAAGAGGCGGTGCAGTTGTTTATTCAACGAGTGACAAGGCTGATATAACTATTTCGGATGTAATTATTCAAAATAACACTTCAAGCGGCAGAGGCGGAGCTTTTGATATTGAAAATGCTCATAGTGTAAGTATTTCAAATTCAGAATTCAAGGGTAATGCATCAGATGGTTTGGGTGGCGCAATATACAGTGCTGTTGATTTATCAGTTTCAAATACTGATTTTTCTAATAATACTGCTCAAAATTCCGCAAATGATATTTATCTTGCTAATGGTGCTGATTTGTTATATACAACAGGCGCACAGGCAAATACTATCTCAGGCGGTATCTCAAGTGAAATTTCGCAAAGTGTATTTACCAAACTCGGTTCTTCTGATTTGAATATCAGTGGTTCAAATTCAGGGTATAAAGGTAGTGTTAATATCAATGAAGGGAATCTGAACTTTGTTGCTACATCTGCGCAAGATAGTTTATTTGATACTTCTGATTCTTCAATAAATATTGCACAAAACTCTAAATTCAATATTGATGATAAAGGACTTACAAATCTTGCAACTTCAAATCTAAACGGCAAAGGTACGATAGATAAAAATGGTGCAGGAGTACTTAATGTTACAGGCGATAATGATAATTTCATAGGTGTTGTAAATATTAAATCCGGCGAAATTTCTTATAAAGAACAGGGTGAAGGTGCTTCATTCTTCGACGCAAGTGCGATTAATATGTCTGCTAATACCGTTTTGAGTGTTGAAACAACAAGCCAAAATAATATTCAAGGCGGAAATATTTCTTCATCGGGTTCAGGTACTGTATTTAATAAATCAGGCAGCGGTAGTTTTGATTTAACCGGAAAAAATACGGTAGGTTCTGTTAATGTTCAACAAGGCATTTTAAATGTTGCTGATAATGCTGCCGGTACAAGAACATATAATGCAGGTGCTACTTCTATTTCCGAAAATGCGACATTAAATTATACCGTTGATAAAAATTCTGAACTAACTAATTTGTCAGGTAATGGTAATCTGGTAAAACAGGGCGGTTCAAAATTAGAGTTATCTGATTATACATTTAGTGGTTTAGCTCAGGTGCAAAACGGTATTTTGGATGTTACAAGCTCAAGTGAAAATGCTACTGATCTAGATTTCAATGTTGAAGTATATGGTAATTCTGAATTTGATTATAATGCCGGTACAAATGCACAGTTAACATTAAATAATAAGGGTAAGTTTGCTTTTGATACTGATGCTTCAGGAGCCAAGGCCGTATTTAACAATGCAAAAATAAATTTAGGCGAAATTGCTAATGTTGCGGGTAATACGGTTGTTATTAATAATAGCTCTGAGATTGCTTTAACTGCTTCAAATTATTTAGGTTCTTATGAGTTTACGAACTCTGTATTAGATGTTATGGATTCAGATGTATCTTTGACTGATGCATTAAAAACATACACATTTAATAATTTAACAGTAAATAATTCTGATTTAACTATTGATGTTTCATTAGGTAATAACAGCGGCAGTGATGTTTTAAATATTGTTGACGGCAGTGGCAATTTGCGCTTGACAAAACTTGCAATAACAGAAGATAACGGTATTTTTGATAATGAAGAAAAAACAAAAACATTCCAAATTATAAACAATACAAATGGTTCTGTTGGTATTTCTTTATTGGCTGGAGATCCGAAACTTGCAGATTGGTCAACAACTATTTATGAATATGAGATAAATGCAGTAAAATCTGATGATCAAAATGATTATTATGATTCTGTTGAATTCAAGGGTATAAGAATTGCTTCTCCTGATACTTTGAGAATAATGAACCACGAACGTAATGGTTCAAGAGGTTTTAGTGTTGTTGGTTCAAATATTTATCATATAGCAAGAGATTTGGATGAAACTCTTGAAGGTGATTTTGTTGTTATTGGTAACGGCAAGGACGTTAGTACAATTTCTGGTAACAGAGTTAGTTATACAAGAAAAGATGATGGTACTATAGATATTTCTGCGCCTATCGAGGGAGAGTATGGTTCATTCTTTGAATTAACAAAAAATAATACAAAATTAACAGTTCAAGATTTAACAATACAAGAAGCACAAAGAAAAGATCAGGCAATTAAAGACGGTTCTGTTTTATATCTAAATAATGGTAAGTCAGAAGCAGTGCTTAATAATGTTGTGTTTAAAGACAGCTCAGCTGCTAATGGCGGTGCTATCGCAAATATTAATAGTAAGTCTTTAGCTATTACAAATTCAGACTTTACAGGTAATAGTGCAAGTGCAAACGGCGGTGTTATTTATAATACATCAACAGGTACAAGCCTGACAAATATTACTGCAGATGGTAATAAAGCTGATGGCAAAGGTGGTGCAATCTACACTAATGCTGATATGCTTATTACAAATTCTGCTTTTGGAGCAAATTCAATCAACCAGCACAAAAATGGGAATGATGAATACGCTGCTAATGATATTTACATTGATGGCGAAAATGCTAAAGTTACATTCAACGCAACAGGTAATTCAAGTTTAATCAACAGTGGTATTGCCGGAAATGGTACTTTAGAAAAAACAGGTGACGGAGTTCTAAATCTTCACGGTAATAACGCAGATTTCGGCGGAGTATTAAAAGTTTCAAACGGTGAAGTTTTATTCTCTCAAAATTCTGCAAATGATACTTATATAACCGGTACAACAAATGTTGCTAATGGTGCAAAAGTAACATTAGACAACGATGCTGCGGACATATCAGGCGGTAAATTCGCAGGTAATGGTGAAATAAGTCAGACAGGTTCAAAAAATATTATCTTGACTGAAGATAATTCAGGTTTCCACGGCAGTGCAAATATTACCGGCGGTAATTTAGTTGTAAATGATAATAGCTTCTTTGCATCAGATTCTAATACAACTATTTCTAATGTTATAGAGTTTAATACTTCTTCCGGTAAAGAAATATCTATAAATAACGATGGCGACTTGATTTCAGGTTCGGGTTCGTTAAGAAAATCTGGAGCAGGAAAATTAATTTTATCAGGTAATAATTCAGCATTAACAGGCGGAACACTTATTCAAGCTGGCACATTAGAATACGATGCCTCAGGCAATAATACTGATTCAATGGTTGGCGGCGGAATAAATGTAAACGGTAATACGTTCATTGTAAAAAATACTGCAAACTCAATATTTGATTTAAATAATGATATAAGCGGCAACGGTACATTTAACGTTAAGGGAAAAGTTTCTATCTCCGGTGATGATTCGCAATATACCGGAACAACAAATATCCTTTCTGATTCAGTTTTATCTTTTGAAAAAACAGATGATAATTCATTTGTCGGCGGCTTGGTAAATGCTGTTGGTAATTTGGAATATACAACAAGTAAGACAAATCAAGATGTTATTCAAAATGTTATCGGTTCAGGTAATGTTTCAAAATTAGGTTCAGGTAATCTTGTAATTAATAATACTGTTAACGGTAATGACAGATTTACAGGTCTATTTGATGCAATAAATGGGACTTTGACTATCAATGCTCAAGCTCAAGCTCAAGAAGGTGTATTTGATTATAGTGCAGTAGTTTCAAACGGTTCTGTTCTGAACTATAATTCTTCAGCAAATGACAATTATAGTATAAATGGTAATTCAAAATTC
>CADCKD010000014.1:0-5769 GCA_902801985.1 uncultured bacterium
AGCCCCACCCCCTACCCCCTCCCGCAAGGGGCGGGGATAAACCTTACCCAACCTCCCCCGCAGTGGATGATTGATGTCATTGCGAGCTTTAGCGAAGCAATCCAGCTGTTTTGATTTTTTGTTAGACCTAGATTGCCACGTCGTCACTACCGCTCCTCCTCGCAATGACAATAGCCCCACCCCCTACCCCCTCCCGCAAGGGGCGGGGATAAACCTTACCCCTCCCAATCTCCCCCGCAGTGGAGGAATATACAGCAGGCTCTCTTTATGAAGCGGCGAGGGGATGTATTTTTTTGTTGAATTATACTTCTACACGTGTTAAAATATTATCTATAAAATGATTTTGAGGTAGGGATATGAAATTAAGTTTTAATTATAAAAAAATCGGTATGGCAGCCGGAATTTTAGTTGTAGGTTTATATCTGTTGTATTTGCTTTTGCCGTTTGCACTCAACCCTTTTATAAAATCTTATGCTCCTCAAATTGAGAATATTGTAAAAGAAGCTGCGGGATTTGATTTAAAGATTGAAGATTTTGGCATAACTACGTCGGCAGATTTAACTATTGGTGTAAAATTCAAATCTTTAACCCTATCTTTACCGGATGAGACAACTCCGTTTTTTACCGGTAATGACGTTAGTGCAAATTTAAGGCTCATACCTTTACTGAGAAAAAATATTCAGCTTGGAAAAGTTGCAGCATCATCATTATACGGTTCTTTAATCGTAAAAAAAGATGGGACTTTGGTTGTGCAAGACTATTTGCTCTCTAATCAAAAAGAATCTGAGGCTATGCAATCTTTACCGTATGGGTTAAAACTGTCAAATCATTTGCCTGATATCTGTGTTAAAGACTATAAGTTCGAATTTTTAGATGCCGTGGATAATAAATCTTATTATATTCAGGGTGAGAAATTAAAAATTTCTGATTTTATTCTTGATAAAAACATAAAAATCTCAACAATAGGCAAGGTTGTTTTTGATAATCAAGTTATATCAAATTACGATATAAAAATTCATAATAAAATTATGCCAAAACTTATATTGGATGATATTGTATTCCCTAAAGAAGTAGTCTTACAAGGTGAAAATATTAGTGATGACAATATTCCAACAATGGCAAACCCGAGTGAATATACAATTATAGATATTTTCAAGCTAATTAAAAATAATCAACTCAGAGCTGATGTATTTGCAAATATTAAAGTCGCCGGAACGTTTAAGCATCCTATACAAAACGGTACATTTGAAATTAATTCAATGAGTGTTGCTGTTAACGGAAAACCATTGCCTGAAAGTTATGCAAAATTAATTTTTAAAGGTAGTAAAACGGATGTAAATTCTGTTATATATACTTCAGATGATGTCAATGAAAAAACTGTATTAAGCGGATTTATAAATTTCGGTAAAAAGGCTGCACTGGATTTGAATTTGAAATCTAATGCAAAATTTAATCATATTATAAGATTAATCGATAGTGTACTTCAATCATTCGGGATGAACGATTTGAAAACCGTTTCTGCAACAGGGCAAATTGATGCGGATTTGAAAATAAGTTCTGATTTAAAAGAGGTAAATTCGTCAGGATATTTGAAAGTTAATCCGTCAAGTTTGAAATATGGTTTGTATAATTTATCTGTTGATAACATTGTTGCAGATATAAATTTAGACAATAATGATGTAAATATTAAAAATGCCGGTTTTAGTGTGCTCGGTCATCCTTTAAAACTTGCAGGTACAATTAAATCTGATGCGAGTGCAGATTTGAAACTTACTGCGGACAATCTGTCTTTGAAGGGTTTGCTGGGTGCTGCAGGTCAGGTTGCTTTATTAAAAGAAAATAGTATAAATTCAGGTAGTATATCTGCTGTTGCTATTGTAAAAGGGAAATTAGATTCAATAAAACCGGATATTTCTCTTAATGTTAATAACATAAATATTTTTACTGCTTTTGGATAAAGAAAAGATAAATGGTGATATTGATATAAATGCTTTAAGTCTAAAAATGGATGGAGCGTCTGTATCTGTTCCAAGCGCTAAAGTGGTCATGGATACTAAAGATATCAATATTAAAAATTCTTATGTACTTATAAATAATTCCAGAGTAGATGTTACGGGTAGTGTAAAGGATTATATGTCCCAAAATATGGCTATGGATATAAAGGCTCAAGGTAATCTTGCGAGTGCTGATATTATGGCTTTTGTTCCAAAGGAATTACATTCAATGTTCCCTTATAAAGGGAGTATGCCTATTTCTGTAATTGCTGCGGGTAACCAAAAAAGTCAGGATGTTAAATTCGTGCTAAGTGCAAATCCGAAAAATTATATTCAGTTTGCAGATGTAAATTTACTCAAAGGTAAAACCACAAAAATTTCGGCTGATATGAAAATTTCCGGTAATAATTTAAAACTTTCAAATTCCGGAATTTATGCAAATAGTTTAAAAGTTGCATCTTTTGACGGTGGGATTTCTGACTTAACTTCTAAACAGAAGCTAAATTTAAATATTTCTCTTCCAAATAATATTTCTTTCCCTATTTGGGGTATGGGTAATTCTAATATTACTGCAAACGGTCAAGTTAACATTTTAGGGGCAATAGATAATCCTAAAGTGACAGGGAAAGTAAATATAAGTGATTTATCCGTCAAAGAAATGAACTTTGCTATGAAAAATTTGCTGTTAAATCTTAACGGGTCAGGTATAGCCGGTGATGCAACTGCTGATAGCTTAAAATTTGACGGCATTAGCGCAAGTAAGTTAAGCTCGAAATTTTCGCTTACGAACTTTAATAATTTGTACTTGAGTGATATCAGTGGAACTTCTTTTGGAGGAAAAATCAGCGGAAAAGTTTCATATAATATCGCAACAACAGGCATGAGTGTTGATATGAGCGGAAAAGGTCTTAACTCAATGGATGCAGTATATGGTGCAGTCGGAATACCAAAAGCTCTTACAGGTACTCTTGGTTTTCAGGCAAAATTTACGGCAAAAGGTATTACGGATAAAGAAATAATTCGTTCGTTAAAAGGGGATGTTAATTTTGATATTGCAGATGGAAGATTCGTAAGTATCGGACGTTTTGAAAACCTTGTTGCGGCTCAGAATATTGCTTCTAATTCTATATTTAAGTCTGCCGTTTCTGCTCTTTCCACCGTAAATGCTGTACAGGAGACAGACAGATTTAAATCAATTGTCGGAAATATTAAATTATCTGATGGCGCTGCTAATATTTCAAATATTAAAGTAGCGGGTCCGTTGATGAGTTATTATGTTACAGGGGTTTATTATATTATTCCAAATACTGCGAATTTGAATATATTAGGACGATTGGATTCAAAGGTGGTATCTTACCTTGGACCTTTAGGGCAGCTCTCTGCAGAGAAGTTGTTGTCTTATATCCCTGAAATAGGGCCCGCAACTGCAAAATATTTAAGTTTATTGACTCAAAACCCTGCAACGGAAAAGACCGAGCTTATTCCGGCACTAACATCAAACAGTACAGGTTCTAAGGATTTTAAAGTCCATTTTAACGGCTCTATTGAAAAATCTACATCTATAAAATCATTTAAGTGGCTTTCTAAGTGTGATACAACTGAAATGAATTTGAAAAAAGATTTGCAAGATGCTACAGAAGCCGTAAAAAATAATATTGAGTCAAGAATAAAAGAGGCTCAGACGACAGCGGAAACTGTTCAAACAAATGTTAATAATATTATTGAAGCTAAAAAACAGCAGGTTCAGGATGTTAAAAATCAGGTCAATCAAACAAAGCAGGATATAGAAGATGCTAAAAATAATATTAAAAATCTGTGGAATTCTATAAAAAATCCTCAAACAAATACTCCTGCCGAGTCTTCTACTTCGCCTGCGACTTCTGGTGAAAGTTCAAAAAAAACAACCCCTTCCGCATCAGATGGAGGAACTTCTGCTCCGGCATCGTCAGCGCCTGCAGTTCCTGCAAGTGAGACTTCGACGCCTGCCGCCGCTCCGACAGAAAATGCTGCACCGCAGGAACCTGGGACTTCAGATATGAGTGGAGTTCTAGGGTAAAATTTACAATATACAAGCAAGAACCATAAGTATGAGTGTTCCTATTTGAAATGCTGTCGCCATGTTTTGATTAAATCGGTTACTATCGTATCTTCGTGCACTTTTTTGTGCTTGTATTGCGCTGGACAATCTTTCGATACGTTCTGAATCGCTATCATTCGGGAAACTGGTGCCAAATACGGATGTCTCAATTCTGGTCAGTCTTTCTGATGTTGGTTGATTTTCGTATTTTGTTTTATATAATTTTTTCTCTATTGTTGATAAATTTAGAGGTTTTGAAGATGTATTCGAACGCGGAATATAGCTGTAATCGTCATCATAAGAATTGTTGTTATATGAATCATAATCATACGGGGTACCGTATTGATTTAGGTGATAATTTTGAGCCATTTTGCTGGGTTGAGAATGGTAAAAATTATTTTCTTGCTGATCCATTCCGTTTGCCATAAAACTTTGAGGTTTTATTTTTGCTTTTAGTCTGTCTACACGTGTGGATAAGTCGTCTTTGTCATAGGTTTTATTAAATGTTTTTTGTTCTAATTTTGAAAGTCTTGTTTTTATATTTTCTTTTTTATTTTCTTGTTTAAAAACATGTTTTTCAAGTTCATTTATTACGGGGTAATCCATATTTTGTGCTTCAGGCGGTTCTTTTTCTGACAAAATAAAGTCTTCTTCCTCCATAAATGTATCTTCTTTGGGAGTAATTTCTTGGCCTATTTGATCTGCGACAAGGTCTTTTTTTAATTTGGCAATCCGTGCTTGAAGCTGACCAGAAGACTTTTTGCCGTAAACTTTTTCTTCAATTCTGTTTACTCGTAGTTCATCCTTTTCGTTTGAATATGTATATCCGTATAGTGAGTTTTCTATTTTATCAAGAGTTGCATTAGCTGCAAATATCGGTTGTATACTCATTGTTAACGCTAATAAAATAATAATTCTTTTCATTGTAAATACTCCTTAGCGTTAGGATAAATGTTTTTAGGGGTAAATGTTATTCTATAAATTGAGAATTTTTGTGCAATAAAAAAGAGTGCTTTTTGTTTAAGACAAAAGCACTACTTTTTATAATTATAGCCTATATGATTTATATCGATTTTGATAGTTTTAATTCTTTTAGAGCTTTTAGTTCTGCTTGGTATGGAGAAATTGCCGTAATTTCTTCAATAACTTTCGGAAGTTTTTCTATTACATAATCAATTTCATCTTCTGTGGTAAATCTGCTCAAGCTCCAGCGAATACTTCCGTGTATTGCGGTGAACGGTACATTCATTGCTCTTAGGACATGGCTTGGTTCTAAAGAACCTGATGTGCAGGCAGAACCTGAAGATGCACAAATCCCAAGATCCGAAAGGTGTAGAAGTATAAGTTCCCCTTCAATATATTCAAAACCGATATTTGTCGTGTTTGGAACTCTTTGAGCCAGTCCTGTATTAACTCTGGCATTGTATATATTATGAATAATACCTTTTTCCAGTTTATCCCTAAGTCTTTTTACTTCGGTTAATTCATATTCCATATTATCAATCGCAAGTTCAGCAGCTTTCCCAAGTCCTACTATATACGGGACGTTTTCTGTTCCTGCTCTTTTGCCTCTTTCTTGGTGACCGCCGATAATCAAAGGTGTTATCATTGTTTTTGAATTTACATACAATGCTCCAACACCTTTTGGTGCGTGTAATTTATGTCCGGATATTCCGACCATATCAACGCCTGCTTCTT
>CADCKD010000014.1:5882-45470 GCA_902801985.1 uncultured bacterium
AACACCGTCTACAAAAAATTTGGTATTCGGATTTTTTGATTTGATAATTTGAGAAATTTCTCCGATTGGGTTCAAGACTCCTGTTTCATTATTTGCCCACATAACTGATACTAAAGCTGTATCATCTTTTATTGCATTGCGTAATTGGTCTAAATTCAATTCTCCGTTTGAATTTACTCCGATATAATCAACATTGTATCCTTGTTTTTCAAGATATTTATATACATTCAGAACGCAAGGATGTTCAATTTGTGTAGTAATAATATGCTTTTTAGTTTTGTCAGAAGCTAGTACTCCTCGAATGGCTGTATTAGCACTTTCTGAACCGCAGGATGTAAATATAATCTCCTTTTCATCTGCGGCGTTGAAAAAGTCTTTTAATTTGCCACGTGCTTCTTTTATAGCTTTTGATGATTTCTTACTAAAATCATACATACTCGAAGGATTTGCATATTCTTCTTTAAAATATGGCATCATTTCTTCTAAAACTTTTTCGTCTACTTTAGTTGTAGCGTTATTATCTAAATATATAAGTTTATTCATTTATTTTACCTCTATAACTCTTATATCATCGCCTAATGCCTTTTGTAGAGTTGATTCAACAAATACTTTGAGTGTCATTGTTGAATTTTTACATCCGGAGCACATACCTTTCAGTTTTACGTAAATATCTTTGTCTTTGATATCTACAAGTTCAATGTCTCCGCCATCTTTAACCAGCTCAGGTGAAATTTGCGTTTCTATAAGATTATTAACTTTCAGTATAAATTGAGTCGGTGTAAGTTCTTTTGGTTTTTCTTCCTCAACTGTACCGCTGTAATAATTGTCGATAATTTTTTGAATTTCTCCTTTGCATCTGCCGCAAGCTCCGCCGGCTTTTGTATAATTTGTTACTTCTTCTACTGTTTTTAAGCCGTTTGCTTTTATTGCATCAATGATAACTTTATCTGTTACTTGGAAACAGGTGCAAATCATTTTTTCTTTTGTCTCATTTTGAACTTCTTCCAAAGGCACATATCCATCTGCTCTATAATCTTTTAAAGCGTCTTCTAAAGCTTCATAACCCATAACTGAGCAGTGCATCTTTTCAGGCGGTAAACCGTCAAGTTGATCTGCAATATCTTTATTGGTTATTTTGCGTACTTCTTCGATTGTTTTGCCTATTATCATTTCTGTTAAGATGCTTGAGCTTGCGACTGCACTTCCGCAGCCAAATGTTTGGAATTTTGCATCTGTAACAATATTATTATCTATTTTTAAATATATTTTTAATTGGTCGCCGCAAACGAGTGATCCTGCTGTACCTACTGCATCTGCATCTTCAATTGTACCAACGTTTCTTGGATGTCTGTAATGATCCATAACTTTTTCGGAGTAATCCCACATATTGTACCCTTTCTTTATAATATTTCTATGACAACATTATAAATCAAAAATTAATCTATTTAAGATAATTAATTATTATTTAATTATTGATTTTACAAAATTGAGAGCTTCTTCTTTTGTGTTAACATCACCGTTAATTTGTGCTTCGTGGAGTTTATCGAGTATTTCGCCAAGCATTGGGGATGGGCAAATTTTGAAAACCTTCATAATATCGTTCCCGTCAAGAAGTTTTGGCAGCGGCTTAATTGTTTCTTGTGCTTTGATGTAAAAATTAAGAAGTTTGTCAAGAAGTGTAAGATTTTCTTCAACCATCTCTTTTGTTACTTCCGGTCCAAGTGCGGAAAGCCTGTCTGCTTTTGCAATAATTATTGCATCAATTGCGTTGTCTTCCATTTTTCTGACATAGCGCATCATAACTTTTTCCGTTAAATCCGGTGCTGAAACAACCATTGACGGATACATATGATTTTTTATCATTAGTTTTATATAGTCAATTTGTTTATTTGAAAACATTAGTTTTTTTAGTATTGTTGGCGCAATTTTTGCTCCGGCGTCATCGTGTTTAATAAATCTGTGTCTGCCGGTATTTTCTTCGATTGTCCATGTTGAAAATTTACCGATATCGTGCATAAATGCAGCAAGTTTTAAGTGAGCAAGACGTGAAAAACCGCCAAAATCTGTTTTTAGCAAATGAGATTTTGTATATTCATCAGACTCTTCATAAAGTTTTTGCACTTGTTTAACGCTTTCTATCGAGTGGTTAAACAAATCAAGATGATGATGTGCATTTGGAGGAACTTGTTTTAATTCTTTTGTAAATGGAAAAATGTATTCTAATATTCCTGCTTCATCCATTTTTAACAGGGCCGAGTGTGCGAATTTTCCGCTAAAGAGTTTCATTAACTCATATTCTATTCTTTCTTTTGCCGGATTTTGGATAAGTTTAGAATATTTTTTTGAAATATCCATGAGTTCTTGAGAAATTTCAAAGCCTAAAATTGAGTGAAATCTGAATATCCTTAAAAGTCTGAGCGGGTCGTCTGTAAAGTTCTCTTCTTGTATTCCATTTAAAACTTTGTTCTCAAAATCTTTTAATCCTTCTGTCGGATCATAAATTTCACCGGTTTTTATGTTTACAGCAATTGCATTTACTCTT
This sequence comes from uncultured bacterium, assembly GCA_902801985.1. Taxonomy (GTDB): domain Bacteria; phylum Cyanobacteriota; class Vampirovibrionia; order Gastranaerophilales; family Gastranaerophilaceae; genus Zag111. Next base: position 8,425 of record CADCKD010000014.1, read on the forward strand.
AAATCTCGGCGCATAATATCTTTTTCCAAAGAATTCTCAACAGGATTTGTAATATCTAAGTAATTGATTTTATCTTGCAATACTATTCTGTAAATTTTGTTTTCTTCATCAAGCGGAATGAATTTTCCACCCAAAAAATCCGCAGCTTTTTGTGAAAAAACTCTTGCATCTTCATCTGTGACAATTAAATCTCTGTCAACTGTTATTTTGTCAAGCAAAATATCGCGCACTGCTCCGCCGACAAGGTAGATTTCATTATTAAAAAAACTTGCCAAATTATTTAGAATTTCATCTTCTTGTATTCTATTTTTTATAATTTGCGTATTCATAAATTATGTTTCCAAGTGCAACGGTTGTTGCGGTTTCTGCGCGTAAAATCATATCTCCGAGAGTGAGCATTTCTATGTGATGATTCACAAAAAAATCAAATTCATTTTGTGAAAAACCTCCCTCCGGTCCAATTATAACAAGAACTTTGTCCCCCTTTTTTATAGGTTTGTCTTTTAATGAATCTCGGATAGTTTTGTTTGCAATTCTTTCACAAAAAGCAATAATTTTATCAAAATGATTTTCAGATAAGACTTTTTCTATTGTTGTTCGCAGGTAGCATTTCGGAATTTGAGCTCTTTCGCATTGTTTTGAGCTTTCGTACATTATTTTTTGCCACTTTTCAATTTTTTTGTCTATCATTTCGTTATTGAGAGCGCAATTATCTGTTTTTACCGGATATATACCTGCTGTGCCAAGTTCTGTTGCTTTTTCGATTAAAATGTTTTGAGCGTCGCTTCTCAAAGGACTTTGCGCCAAGTATAATTCAAAATCAAGAAATCTTTTAGAGGGGTATGATTTATTAATTTTTGCCTTAATTTCACTATTTGTTATTGATTCAATAATTGTCTCATATTGGATTTTATTTTCATCTATCAGTAAAAGTTTTTCGCCCGTACGAGAACGCAAAGAGCGAGCAATATGAGTATAGTTATCTTTATCTGATATTGTAACTATATTATTATCTATTTGATTTGATATGATAAAAAAATGCGGCATAATAATTCCAATTATTTTTCACGCAAGTATAATACCATAAATATATATTATTTGCCCCTGCCCCTAGTCTATAATAATTTCTTTTTCGTTTCGGTATGTTACATATCCTAAATTCGCTTTTGGAGGTTTGCGAAGATATTTTCTTTTGGTGTAAATTACCCCAATTTTTGATGATAGTGAACCCGAGGAATATTGTTTTGCAAGTTTAGCGCATTTTAAAATAAGTTCGTCTGTCAGATTTTGGGTTTTTAATAATACGTGTGAGCCGGGACAATCTTTTGTATGAAACCACAAATCATCTTCTGATGCTAATTTTGAAATTATGTAATCGTTTTGTCTATTGTTTTTGCCGATATAAATTATTGATCCGTCCTTTAAATCAATTCTTATTGGCTCAATTGCAGGTCTGAAATTTGTCTTTTTATCTTCTTTATTTTCGATTTCTGTAATTGTTTCCAGAAGTTCATCAATATTCTGAGCAATATTTAACGAATATTCTAAGCTTTCTAAGTATTCCTTTTTATGCTTATATTCTGAGATAAATTCGGATAATTTGATATTTGCAGTTTTTGCTTTGTTATATTTTTTGTAAAATTTGGTTGCATTATCTTTTATTGTTTTTGATGAATTCAAGTCTATGGTGATTTCTTTATTGTTTTCATAATCATAAAGGCTAACATTTTCGGAATAATCTTTTAGCTGATAAAGATTTGCCATAAGCAAATCGCCGTATAAACGGTATTTATCTGAGTCAATATTTGATTTTAATTTGTACTCCATTTGAGATAGTGAAGTATTTATTTTTTTTAGTTTAGTATGTGTGTCTGTGTAATATTTACTTTTTAGTTTTTTGAATTTATCTTTTTCTGTTAAAACGGTATAGTAATTATCAATTATGCGATTAACTTGGTTTTCAGGAAATATCACAATGTTAGATTTCATTAAAAATGCATAATGGTCTTTTATGTAATTATTATTTTCTTGTTTGGGAGGATAAATGTATGGTATCTGGCCATAAACTTCTCTTACTTGGCTTTTATCTGCACCGACATTGTGTGCGCATCCGATTATCAAATTAGTGTCTGTATTGTAGAGAATAACATTTGAATGTTTACCCATAAGCTCTATTGCTAAACATAGGTATATTTTGTCCCCAAGCTCGTTATATGTTTCGACATAAAGCTCTAAAATTCGTTCACCTTCAGGCTGAGTAATTTTTGATATTTTGGAATTTTCAAGATATTTTCTTAAAAGCATACAAAACATTGGAGGTTTTGCAGGCATTTCTATTCTGCGTTTTTTTTCGTTCGCTTCTGACAAGAAGCAAATATGATAAAATTTAGGGTCAATATTTATATAAAATTTTCTTGTGAGGCCGTTATTTCTTAATGATAATAAAAGCTCCCGTCTTGTAGGCTGTTGAATTTTATTTATTCTTGCCCCAATTAAAAAGTCTTTTTCTTCTTTTATAAACTCTTCTAATATCAAACTATCAAATGTAATCATAAAGAAAATTTACCAAAAATGAATATTTTTGTCCACGTTTGTTTTGTTCATGTTAAAATTAATAGGCAAATATAAATAGAGTAAAAAGGAAAGTTAAGAGATGATTAAAACAAATTACAAAGACCACGAATGCGGAAAGTTGAATTTAAGCAATATTGATCAAACAATTACCCTTTCCGGTTGGGTTTCTACAGTCAGAGATTTGGGCGGTATTTTATTTATTGAACTTCGTGACAGATCAGGATTTTTCCAGTTAGTTGCAAATCCTCAAATTAACCCTCAAGTTCATGAAGTATTCGGAAAGGTTAGAAGTGAATATGTAATAAAAGTTTCAGGAAAAGTTACAAGACGTCCTGAAGAAACTTATAATGAAAAATATCCTACAGGTCAGGTTGAAATGTATCCTGACTCTGTTGAAATTCTTTCTGAAGCTAAAACATTGCCTTTTGTTTTGGATGATGAAAATGTTTCTGAAGATATTCGTTTGAAATACAGATACTTGGATTTAAGACGTGAACAAATGTTATCTAAACTTGTTCTTCGTCATAACATTGTTCAAGCAATCAGAAATTATATGAATAACTTGGACTTTTTGGAAGTCGAAACACCTATTCTTATCAAAACAACACCTGAAGGAGCAAGAGATTATTTAGTTCCTTCACGTGTACAAGAAGGTAAGTTCTTTGCACTTCCTCAATCTCCTCAAATCTTTAAGCAACTTTTGATGGTCGGCGGAATTGAAAGATATTACCAAATTGCAAAATGTTTCAGGGATGAAGATTTGCGTGCCGACAGACAGCCTGAATTTACTCAAGTTGACATTGAAATGTCTTTTGTTGAACAAAAAGATGTAATCAGTGTTGTTGAAGGTTTGATTGTTGATGCGTTCAAGGCTGCAGGAGTAGAAGTTAAACCTCCATTTACTCAAATCACTTGGCAGGAAGCTATGGACAGATTCGGTTCTGATAAACCGGATACAAGATTTGGTTTGGAACTTTTTGATATAGGTGATATTATTATGCAATCCGAATTCCAAATTGTTAAAAATACATTGGAACAAGGTGGTATTGTTCGTGGTATAAGAATTCCTGGCGGAGCTAAATTCTCAAGAAAAGAAATTGACGATATTACAAAAATTGCGGTTTCATTTGGAGCAAAAGCTTTAGCAAATATTATTTACCAAGAAGACGGTACGCCAAAATCACCTGCTCTTAAGTTTGTTACAGATGAACAGGCAAAAGCTATTCAAGATAGAGCCGGCGCTCAAGCAGGTGATATTATTTTCTTCTTAGCTGATAAACCGAAATTGGTTTACGATATTATGGGAAGATTGAGATTACACTTTGGTAAGATGCTTAATTTGATAGATGAATCTAAACATAATCTGCTGTGGGTAGTTGACTTCCCGATGTTTGAATGGTCTGACGAAGAAGGCAGATATATGGCTATGCACCATCCGTTCACTTCACCTAATTTAAATGATTTAGATAAGTTGAAATCAGGCGATTTAGGTAATGTTAAATCTATTGCTTATGATATTGTATATAACGGAACTGAGCTTGGCGGCGGTTCTGTTAGAATACATTCATCAGAAGTTCAACAAGAAATCTTCAAGGCATTAGGCTTGACTCAAGAAGAAGCTGAAGAAAAATTCGGATTTATGGTAAATGCACTTCAATACGGAACACCACCTCACGCCGGTCTTGCAATTGGTTTAGACAGACTTGTTGCTCTGCTTGCAAGAACTGATTCTATTCGTGATGTCATTGCATTCCCTAAAAATGCAGGAGCTAAATGTTTGATGTCTGGTGCTCCTGGAGAAGCATCAATTCAGCAGTTGCGAGAACTTCATATTAAAAGTACGGTAACAAATAAATAATAAATAAAAAAGCGGTTATTTAAACCGCTTTTTTTTATTTGATATATTTCGTAAAATATTTCGTAAAATTTTTAGGATTAAACTCCTTTATATTCAGCATATTTGAAATTGCTTTTGCATCCATTACTTGTGAATTTTTGTTGATTTTAGGATTTATTTCCCAAACACGTGGTCCGTTGTTATAATTGTTGTCAGGAGGAGGCGTTAGTGTTCCAGCTGCAGCAATTTTTTTCCCTGATTTTTCAAGGTTTTCTCTTTTTACTCTATTAGACAACATAATGCCGCTTGCAGCTGCTTCCGGCTGGCTAATTCTTACTTTTTCCATTTTTATATCCTTAAAATTTCTACTTTTTCACTATAACGTATGTGATAATTTAAAATTGCTCAATTATCACAAATAATTACGAAATATTACATAAATTTTTTAATATAGTTGTGAGCATCAATCACATCATCAGATGTTATTGGAGCGGGACCTTCAATAATTTCCATGGGATTATGTGCATGGGCTTTCACGTTGTAATTGAATATGATTTCGCCAAAATCTTTATCACATTTTGTGCAACGCAAACTACAAATCATTAAATTCCCTTGCGTTTCAATAATTTTAATGGAATCTTTGTCAAAATCATTTTTGCATTTAGAGCAGCATAGGTTTGAAAATAAATTTTTAATTTCATTTTGAATGAATTCTTGCATTCTTAGATTTTATACTAAATATATTAAGTTATAAACTATATTATCTGAAGTTTTTATAATTTTTGACTAATAGTTCACTTTTCTTTTTAATTGCGACGCAAAAAGAAAAGCGAACCGAAAAGAAAAACACGCTCATTGCTGCGTTGCCTGCGGCACCGCTCCGCTTATAAGATATAAGTATGATTTGTTCATACGTTTTTGCCTTACAGGCAAAAATCCAGGGCGAACCTAAATAACGGTTCGTATATAGCCCTTCACTTTTTTCTTCACCAAAGGAGTGATATAATTCCCCACCCTACCTCCCCCACAGGGGAGGAGCAATAACTATGTCATTGCGAGCGGTAGCGAAGCAATCCAGCCTATTATTTATATGACTTCTTAAACGTTTTACGTCATTCTGAGGCTTTTGCCGAAGAATCTCCAAATATGGCTAATCGAACAATCTTGTTCCTCGCCCCTTTAGAGAAAGGATAGTTTCTTTGCAATCAGAGAAATGTGGCATAAGGAAGATTTTGGGATTTAATCACAAAATCTTCCGATAATATAGTTTATGTGATGTTATTTTTAGCTAAAAAAAGGGATTAATATACATGCGAGAATGTTTCTCGTAATTGGAGCATGGATATATAACCAAAGGAGGTTATCATGGCTATCAATTTAATCCTATTCGGTTTTATTGTTTATACAGCATTGATTGTTGTTCCAAGTATTTGGGAAGAATTAACCGCTGAAGGATAGATTCGAAAATTTAAGAAAAAGTGCATGTAGAAGTGGTGTCATTTGTTTTTAGTGTTTAGTTTACATTTATTAGTGTGAGCCTTAGGTTGTTTTGTGCATGTTTGGATTATAATTTGTATATGAATGCGGATTATATGAATAACAAATTTGATGTAATAGTTGTTGGCGGCGGCCACGCCGGATGTGAAGCCGTTTTGGCCTGCGCAAAATTGGGCTTGAAAGTTCTTTTGTGTACCTTAAATGTAGATAATATTGCACTTCAACCTTGTAATCCAGCGGTAGGAGGCCCTGCCAAATCTACTTTAGTCCGTGAAATTGATGCATTGGGCGGTATTATGGGTGAGGTTACTGACGCTACATATCTTCAAATGAAGATGCTCAATTCTTCTAAAGGCCCTGCTGTTCGAGCATTGCGTGCGCAATCCGATAAAAGAGAATATTCTCATTTTATGCGTAATATATTGGAAAGTAACGATAATATATTTATAAAACAATGCTGTATAACAGAATTAAAAGTTGAGAATGATCAAATTGTCGGTGCCGTTGATGAATTTGGGGTTGAATATTCTTCTCGTGCGATTGTTTTGACGACGGGGACTTCTTTAGAAGGTAAAATATTCATAGGGCTTCGTTCATATAGTGCAGGAAGGCTTGGAGAAAAGGCAGCTATCGGCTTGTCAGATTCTTTGCACAAGTTGGGTATTGAAACTAAAAAGCTTAAAACCGGCACTCCTGCCCGTATAGATAAGAGAACTATTGATTATTCAAAAATGATTATTCAGCCGGGCGATGAAGAGTTAAATTTCTTTTCTTTCAAACCCGATAGACCTATTCGTAAAACTTACCCTTGTTATTTGACAAAAACTAATGAATTAACTCATAAAATAATTCGTGATAATCTTGATAAATCTCCGATGTATCAAGGTTTAATTCATGGTGTAGGTCCTCGTTATTGCCCGTCTATTGAGGATAAAATTGTGCGTTTTGCGTCTAATCCTTCTCATCATATATTTATTGAACCGGAAGGGCTTGGGACTTATGAAACATATATACAAGGATTTTCTACAAGTTTGCCAATTGATGTTCAAATTCAAATGATTAGGAGCTTGCCGGGACTGGAAAAAGCACATATGGTAAAACCGGCATATGCCGTTGAGTATGATTATGTCCCGGCAATTCAAACGACTCATTCTTTGATGTCTAAGAAGATTAAAGGTTTATTCTTTGGAGGACAAATAAACGGAACAAGCGGTTACGAAGAAGCTGCGGCTCAAGGTTTGATTGCAGGTATAAATGCTTTTAATTATTTAAACGGTTCTGAAATGTTGGAGCTTTCAAGAAGTTCTTCCTACATTGGTACTTTAATTGATGATTTAGTTACAAAAGATATTCAAGACCCTTATAGAATGCTCACTTCTCGCTCTGAGTACCGCTTGCTCTTAAGGCAGGATAATGCGGATGCAAGATTAACCCCTATAGGGCACAAGGTTGGTTTAGTTGATGACATTCAGTATGGCAGATTTATTCAAAAACAACAGGCAATTGAAACTGAAAGTAAACGACTTGAAACTTTAAAAATTTCAGCTACTGAGGAAGTGAATTCTATCCTTGCAAAATATGACCAGCACTTGGAGCGTGGTATAAGGGCTGCTGAGCTTTTGAAACGTCCGGGTGTTGATTATAAAATTCTAAAAGAGCTTGATAGTGAAACAAAAGAACTAAATATTCCGCGTGATGTATATGAGCAAGTAGATGTTATAATCAAGTATGATGGATATTTGAAGCGCCAAGAAGAACAAGTCGCTCAAGCAGGTAAACTTGAAAAATTCAAAATACCTGAGGATATAGATTATAATAAGATTGATCATATATCGTCAGAAACAAAAGATAAACTTTCAAAAATCAGACCAAAAGATCTGGCTCAGGCATCGCGTATCGGGGGTATTAAACCTGCAGATATTTCAGTTTTGATGGTTATGCTTGATAAGCACAAGGTTTAGTCAAGGGTTACTTTGTTTTTAATGTATCTTTTTACAAAACGTGATTTGTATAATGACAGTCCCCAAAATACGATTGCTTTTTTATCTTTGCAAACTATGGTTATTGAAGCTTTTTGTGGATTTTTAGCTATTATATCTCCTGCGTTCCCTGTTGAAATATCCAAAATTTTAAATTTGTACGGATCAACTTTGAAAAATTTGTCCTTATGTGTGATATAACACGGCAAGAACGGATGCAGAGCTCTAATGGTTCGTGATATTTCATCTGAAGTCTGATCCTCAAAACTCAACATCATTTCTTCTCCGGTTATATTCGGAAAATATGATGCATATCTTTCATCTTGATTTACAGGAGTTAAAATTTTGCTGTTTAAATCTTCCAGTAATTCTCTCACTAATGTGCGAGCTTCTCTGAATGTACGTTCTCTAAGCTCTTTAGATGTGTCATTTTCGTATATTTTTATAGGTTTTTGTTTTAGTATTGCGCCTGCATCAAATTTTTCGTTCATTAAATGTAATGTAATGCCGGATTCTGTTTCTCCGTTTAGTATTGTCTGTAAATATGGATTCGGGCCCCTGTATCTTGGTAAAAGTGATGGATGAACGTTTACTGTCGCAATTTTGGGAATATTAAATGTTTCAGGTAAAATCTTTTCTTTCCACGTTCCGACAATCAGCAAGTCTATGTTTAGCCTAACAAGAAGTCTTTGAAACAATTCACTGTTTGCAGAATTTATTCTTATTTGGCTTAGTTTTAATTCTTTTATTAGGGTTACTTCAGGTGCAGGTTTAAAAAAATCTTGAAGTAGTAACTTTAATCTTGAAGTGCATGTCTGTTCGTATCTATACACTCCGACGATGTCAGCACCTGCATCTTTTACGCCAAGAATAATGTTGGCGAGCATTAACCCTTTTCCTAAAACAACGACCCTCATATTAGCTATTATATTACAAAAAAAGGTATCAGTAAATCTGATACCTTTTTTATGTTTATTAGTTAATTTCTAAACTTCTTCATCTCGTGAAAGAGCTTCTCTCACTGCGCTTTGTTGTTCTTTTAAATTATTGTAATTTGTTACATATTCTTTTGTTTTTGCACTGTTATGTGTAATTGTATGAGTAAGGCTGCTTAATAACAAAGCCCATGGCCCAAAATCAAGGATACTTTTTGAAATATCTTTTACTGATGATGGAACTTTTGCAGTTAATTCAGAAGCCTTATTAAGAACTTTACTTGATTCTAAACCTTTAGATAGTTTATCAACCAATGGTCCAAATTTTGATAATATCTTTTCTTCATTTTTGATAATGTATTTTGAACCGCCTCTCATCAGTGCAGAGTATCCTGCAAGGCTTAAACCGAGAGTTGCAAGCATTGATACTACCGGATGTTTTTCATTAAAGTTTCTTGCAGCTTTAGAATGTTTTTCGATTTTGTTTTTGACTGCTGCAACTGTGTCTACTGCTAAGAACGGAAGAGCCCATGACATTGCTCCAAAAACAAAGTTACCTACTCTGCCAATGCGAGGTGCTTTTTTTGCTGCTGCCGCAACACCCGCTGCAAGTGGTATAGAGTAGAATATGGCGTTATCAATTCTTTTATGCTTTTTATCTTCAACTGAAGTGGCTGCTTGTTTATATGCAATCCTTTTAATATCTCTATCAGGAAGATTTGCGAATCTATCCATCATGTCTCTTGAAGTAACTGAATCAACTATCATTCCACACCTAATCCTTTCACATTTTTATTATACATGTTTAAACTCTGAAAGTAAATTTTTTTGCTAGTTATATTAAATATTGACATAAATATTTACAATTATGGTTGTTTTTAATATTATGCAGAAATGAAGAATTTTTACATTCATACAATGGGTTGTAAATCTAACCAATTTGAATCAGCAATTATTAAAGAAAATTTGATTTCTCATCTTTGGAAAGAAGTAAATAAAGTCGAAGATGCGGATTTTTATATTCTAAATTCTTGTTCTGTTACTCATAAAAGTGATAATGAAGCCTTATACCTGTTAAGGGCTGCTAAACATAAAAAGCCGAAAATTGTAACAGTTTTAACCGGTTGTATTGCCCAAATAGAAAAAGATAAATTGCTTGAATATGATTTTATTGATTATGTAATCGGTAATGATGAAAAGTTGCATCTGTATAATTATTTAAACAATCATGAGAAATATTGTGCTAAAGATGTCATGTCTTTATACGAATTTAATGAAGTTGAGTTAAATGATACTTCCAAAACCCGTATGAGTTTAAAAATTCAAGACGGCTGTGACAGCAGATGCTCTTATTGTATTATCTGGAAAGCCAGAGGCAAAAGCCGCAGTGCATCTGTCGAATTTATAATTAACCAGATAAACAAATTTGCCGATAACGGATATAAAGAAGTTGTATTGACAGGGATTCATATCGGGCAATGGGGCAAAGATATAGGACTAAAATTAATTGACTTGTTAAAAGAAATAGAAACTAAAACAAACATTCCTCGATACCGTTTAGGTTCGTTAAATCCGACAGAAATTGATGATGAACTTTTAGATTTCTTGGCAAAATCCGAAAAATTTTGTCCGCATTTTCACCTGTCGTTGCAGTCGGCTAATGACAAAACTTTAAAATCAATGAACAGATTTTATTCAACCGAATTTTATTTAAATCAAATTCAGCAGATAAACAATATGTTCGATTTGCCGTTTCTTGGGAGTGACATTATCGCAGGGTTTGCAGGTGAAACTGATGAAGATTTTGAAATAACCCGTCAAAACCTCGAAAAATCGGGTCTGTCTCAAATACATACCTTCCCTTATTCCGTCAGAAAAGGTACAATCGGAGAATCTATGCCAGATCAAAATTCAGATGAGGTTAAAAATCGCCGTGCATCTGTTATAAAAGAAATTTCAAAACGAAAACTTGAAGCTTTTATAAATTCTAATATCGGAAAAGTCCGCGAAGTTTTAATCGAAAAACATCCCGACAAACACTCCGGAAATTTGAAAGGCTTAACACGCAACTATTTATCCGTTCAGATAATTTCTGGCAAAACAGATTTGTTCAACACTCTCCAAAATGTTAAAATCACAAAGTACGAAAACGGAATTATTTATGCTGAATTTGTATAATCTATTTTTCGTTAACCCATAAACCGTGTATATTGCAATATTCAAAAGCTTTGAAGTGTTCGTCTTCTTCATAGATATTTGAAACGGGTTCTTCTGTCGGGTGCAGAAAAGTTGTTATAATTCTCATTTTATCATCTGTTACCGTTTGTATAAAATCTATATGATGCTCTACTGTTGCAGGATGAAGTTCTGAACCTATCTGAATTTTATTATCCTGTGTAAAATACGGAACATGTTTTTCCATTTTTTCTTCATCTTTAGAATGTGGTTCTAGTAATGCCATTGGCTTGTTACAGCATACAAGTTCCCCAAATCCTTCGTTCATAACCTGTACAATATTACCGCAAACTTCACATTTGTATAACTCAAGATGCTTTGTCATAGAAAACTCCTTCTTATAAAACTAAAATATTTCAACAGTCGCAACGGCGGTGATATACTGCTCGCTGCCTGCTCGTCTCACTGCCGTGAGCCGACACTGCAGACTTCGCACTAAAAGAATTTTCCGCCTGTGCAATCAAAGATTGCTCCGCTCCTTTTGCTTTCGCTTCAGTCGCAACGGCGGTGATATTATGCTACGCAACCTGCTTGTCTTACTATTCAGTAAGCCAACCTGTTGCTTCGCATCGGCTGACGCAGAATTAATGCCGTGCCACTGTCTATCGAAATATATGAACACAATATCCTTTAATACTTTCTACCTCAATGATTATAACACCCGTAAAGCTTTTCTTAGTGCTGCTGAGTTTCCCCCCTGACACGGTTCGAAATTTTACGCCGCCATAACCATTGCTATCAACGATTATATTAAATTCCAATGTCTCCATAGAGTCCTCACAACAGGCTCTGCACCCCGCATACGCTTCGGGTCAAGAGTTTGCAACACCCCGTGGAGCACGGCAATCTTATTATAACATAATCTTTTTTATTCGCTACTCTCCTGTCGGGGATTTGTTATAATTTTTAAAATTGTTCTTTCCGTATACTCCAAAAAGAGAATGTTATTTTGTCTAACTTTCTTTATATTTACCCCTGAAAGGAGATTTTATATGTTAGGTACAAAAGTAAAGGAAATTTTAAATGAACAAATTAACAAAGAATTTTATTCCGCTTATTTATACCTTGCGATGTCTGCTCATCTGTCTGAAGTGGGCCTTTACGGGTTTTCTCGGTGGTGTGAAATACAGTCTAGAGAGGAAATTGACCATGGAATGATTTTGGTTGAATATTTACTTAAACATAAAGAAAAAATTGATTTGAAAAATATTAATTCCCCTCAAATGAATTTCAATACTCCTTTAGAAATTTTTGAGCAAATTTATAATCACGAACGTGAAATCACGCGCTCAATTGATTCTATCGCTATAAAATCTGATGAAGAATGTGATTTCGCTACTCGGAATTTTATTGATTGGTATTTGAAAGAACAAATTGAGGAAGAAGACCAAGTCCTAAAAATTATTTCTAAATTAAAAGCATTTGGGTCCGAAAAATCCTCGCTTTACCTTATGGATAATGAACTTGGGCAAAGAGAATATCACATGTCAGTATATCAATAAGCTATAAAATATTTCGTTTTTGTAAACAATTTGTCTAATATTGCGAAATAACTTATTATATTGGTATGAATTTAGGGAAGATTTTATACCTTGATGATGACAAATTGTTAACATCAACGTTTTCAACGCTTATGAAAGTTGAAGGCTTTGATGATGTTGTTATATTCAACAATCCGCATGAAGCTTTGGAATATCTGCAGCATGAAGCTCCTGATCTTATTATTTCCGATTTTTTGATGCCGGAAATGAACGGTCTGGAGTTTTTGCGTGAAGCAAAAAAACTTTACCCTGAAGTTAGTATGATTTTACTTACTGCGTATGCGGATAAAGAAAATGCAATAAAAACTATAAATGAAATCGGAGTTTATAAATATATCGAAAAACCTTGGGATAATGATGATTTGATTATGAATATCAAAAACGGAATAGAAAGAAGTCATCTTATTTCCAAGTTAAATGAAAAGATTGAAGAACTTGAAAAAGCTCAAAATGAATTAAAAAAATATTCTCAGAATTTGGAAGAACTTGTTAAAGAAAGAACTAAAGAACTTTCTATTGCAAATTCAAAACTTTCAGGTATTATTGAATATTGCGCTGACGGGATTATTATAATTGATTCTGTCGGTAATATTGAACAAGTTAATCCTGCTTGTGAAAATATGACAGGACTTTCTGAGACTGCACTTTTGGGTATGAAAATTCAAGAAATTGCATACACTGACAAAGAAGAACATAACAGGGCTGATTCTATCAATAATACTATTTTAGGTTTAGCTGATGATCAGTCCGAATTTTTACTGAGAGATTTGTATATTAGGAATTCTTTGAGTGGAGAATATATACCTGTTGAAATTAATTTTGCATCTTTAAGTGATGATTTAAATGATAAGGAAAAATTTGTGGGTGTTATTCGTAATTTTACTGCACAAAAAGAAGCAGAACGTTTGAGGGATGACTTTATTGCAACTCTTACTCATGATTTGAGGACCCCTTTGCTTGCTGCTATTCAAACATTGAATTTCTTTTTGGAAGGCTCTCTTGGGGAAATCGGCGATCAGCAAAGAGTCTTGCTTACAACAATGCGACAGAGCAACGAAGATTTATTAGGGTTAGTAAATGCGCTGCTCGAAGTATACAGATTTGAGAGCGGAAAACTTAATATGTGTAAGACTGTATTTAACGTTTCTGATTTGTTAGACCAATGTTATAGAGAATTAGAACCTCTTGCACAAAACAAAGATATAACATTTAATATTCATGCAGATTTGAATGAAGAGCTATTAATTGATGCCGATAGAGCTGAAATTAAACGCGTAATGATGAATTTGTGCGGGAATGCGCTTAATTACACAAATAAACAAGGTACAATAGATGTTTATATGAAATCTCAAAATGGAGATTTGCTTTTTTCTGTTGTAGATGACGGGAATGGTATTCCAAAAGAGGATATTCCGCATTTGTTTATGAGGTTTTCTCAAGGGACAAGTAAAAAACGCTCAACAGGTACCGGTTTAGGTTTATATTTGTCCAGACAAATTATTGAAGCGCATGGCGGTAAAATTTGGGTAGAAAGTAAAGTTAATAAAGGCAGCGAGTTTTCATTCATATTGACTAATGCTGTTGCAAGTTCAAGGGTGGAAGTATAATGAATAAAAATATAAAAGTTACTATTGTTGAAGATCATGACATGACAAGAATGGGGTTGTCATTCGCATTAGGTAATAGTGGTCTTATTGATGTTATCGGGACTTCATCAGATGGTATGGAAGGTGTTGAGCAAGCTCTGAATTTGAAACCGGATCTTGTTATAATGGATATCGGTGTTCCTACTATTGACGGTATTGAAGCAACACGCAAAATAAAGAATTCTATTCCTGAAATTAAGGTTTTGATGAATACTTCTCGTGATGACGAAGATGATATTTTGGATTCTTTTGCTGCAGGAGCTGATGGATATATTACAAAAGGTGCTACATCTGAACAAACTATTGCCGCGATTAAGGCTGTTAGTGAAGGTGTAGGCTGGCTTGATCCTGCAATTGCAAGAGTTGTTTTATCGAATATCAGAAAAAGTAATCAGCAGGAAGCAAAGCGAGGGGAAATTGATTACCAAAAAGGTAAAAATTTGTATGGTTTAACTGAACGAGAAATGGAAGTTTTAGCGCTACTAGTTGAAGGGCTAAACAATCCTCAAATTGCAAAAAAATTAGTTATTACTATTGCAACAACTAAAACTCACGTTCATAACATCTTGCAAAAACTATATGTTAAAACACGCTCAAAGGCTGTTGCAACTGCTATGAAAGATGGATTAGTTTAAATTATGCGTAAAGGGTTATTGTTATTTATATTGTTCTTGTGCTGTGACAGTGCTTTTGCTTTTGAATTTAATTTTTCAAATCCTTTTAAACCTGGATATAAGGCTCAAGAAATTAAATATCAGTATAATGTTTTAAAACAAGATGCGAAATATAATCGTGATCATAAAATTCTTAATATGCATCCGTCCGGATATATGACTGTTGATGAATACGAAAAAAGATCTGAATACAAAGATAAATCAACTTTAGATTATTCTATTCCAAAAATTGACAGAGGGGCAGATTTTAAATATGTTCCACAACCTCTGTATAAAATTGTAAAATATAATGACCCTCCGGGAGGGGTAGAGTTGTCTTTGGGTAAAAAACTTTATTCTCAACGTCAAATAAACGCCCAAGGAATTGTTTCTCCGGATTATTCAAAATTAGTTTATCCTGCAGTTTATTATTATTCGGATAGCGGTTCAGTTGCGACAGATTTGTTTGTTATTCCGTTAACGGGTAATGATTCTAATTTAAATAAAATTTTATCCGCAAATGTGGCAAAACGTGATAGAGATCCTATTTTGTCAACAGATAAACGAATTAGTGATTATGCTGCATTTAGAAGTTTAACCCCTGTTGATTTTTCTTCTGACGGTACAAAACTTCTTGTAAAAGAAAAAATAGGCAGCGGAGAAGACGGAATTTGGCAAACAAATATATATGTTTATGATTTCACTACTGGTACTGACTATGACTTATCTGTTGTAAGAGATGCTATAAGCTATTTTTGGAAAGAATATATGCATTTAAATCTTGTTGAAAAGATGTGGGATATTGTTCCTTTAGGTTTTGATGCCAATTCTTCTAATAAAGTTATTGTAAAAGCGTATGCATATACCGGTAAACGCCCTGTATACTTGGGCGCTTGGAGTATTGATTCTAAAGGCGGACGTTCTCAGCTTGTGTCATTTGAAAAAAATTATATCCCGCCAATCTCATCGAACGGTTATAAAGTGGTAAAAGATGGAGTTGAAGAATATCAAACAGTTATTCAAGAGGAAAAAAATCTTAAAGCACAAGATAAAATAAAGGAAAAGCAGCTTAAAGCTCAAGAAAAAGAAGAAATTAAAAAGATCAATGACGAGTATAAGTATGTTTTAAAAAATTTGAATGCTGATTTTAAAGATGAGTATAAGGATAATAAAAAATTACAAACTTTTGCCGGTTCTACCGAAGGAACAGAATTAGAAGAAGCATATAAACAATATCAAAAAGATCAACTTCAAAAAGATATTGAAAAAACTCAAAAGAAAATTGATAAACAGCAGAAAAAAATTGACATGTTGGATGAAAAAATTCAAAAAGAAACAGAAGAAACTAAAGAATTATTTAAACAAATATATGGTGAGCCCGAATCTCAATCTTTAAATGAATATGAAGACCCGCAATATGAAGATTCAGAAGACATTGAATATTAAATCTTATTTTGAATTATTGTTTATAAGTTCAAGCTTTTGTTTTCTTGTTAGTTTGTGTTTTATGCGGTATTCCTCTTTAAGGGCTTCAGATTTTGTTTTGTACCTGTGTTTGTATACTATTTTTACAGGTTTGAAAGCTCGAGTATATTTTGCACCTTTCCCTGATAGATGCTCTTGAAACCTTTCTTCTACGTTGTCTGTATATCCGCAGTAAAGGCTTCCGTTTTCTGTTTCTAATATGTATACATAATGGCTTTCACTCATTCTATCATTATATTATTTTTATCTGAAAAAATAAATATTTTTGTTTATTTCTCATATATTTGATATAAACTTATTTTATGAGTAAAAAATATGCGATATGTTATAATCCAAAGATCGAAAATGCTTCAACTATAACTAATAAGTTGAAGGATTTACTATTGAAAAACAAATTGGAATATGTGCTTTTTGATATTGATAATCCCGGCAGAGATTGTGATTTTGTCTTTGTTGTTGGTGGTGATGGAACGATATTAAAGGCGGCAAGATATTATTCAAATTATGATATCCCAATTTTTGGGGTAAATTTGGGGCATTTAGGATTTTTGTCTCAAGCAGGTGCAAATGAAATAGAAAAAGCTTTAGGCAAAATATTGAATGGTGAATTTTTAGTTGAAGACAGAATGATGCTAAAATCTGCAAAATACAAAGCATTAAATGATTTTGTTATTAAGGGTGAATTTTCTTCAAGAGCATCAGAATTTATATTGGAAATAGACAATAAACAGGTTTGTAATTATTTTGCGGATGGAATTATTGTGTCTACTCCTACCGGTTCTACCGCTTATGGAATGGCTGCAGGAGGGCCTGTTATTACTCCTGATGTCGGGGTTATCGTTATTGTTCCGATATGCCCTCATACATTTGCAGCTCGCCCTATCGTAATCAGTGCAGATTCAAAAATTAAAATTGTCGGTCAAAATAATCAAAATTATATTGTTAGTGCAGATGGTCAAGAAGTCTTTTCATTTAGCGGTTCTTTGGAAATATCAAAGTCAGAAAAACCTGCAAAACTTGCCTTACTTGGGGAAAATGATTTTTATAAAATTTTGAAAAACAAATTGCATTGGGGAATTTCCCCGGAAAGAACTTTATAATCTATTTTATTAAAATTTGTTCATATTTTAAATCAAAATTCTTGTACTTTTATCCTATTTAACATAGTATATTGTTATAATTACGCAAGGTGTAATTATATGTTTTAGGAATGTAATATATTACAAATAAAGAGGTACTCACAGTGGAAAATATCGTTTCAGATATCTTTGCAAGAAAAGATGAATATGGTAGCAACAGTACAAATCCTACCAAAATTAAAGTAGTTGGTGTTGGCGGCGGCGGCGGTAATGCTGTAAACCGAATGATTAAATCAGGATTGTCAGGTGTTGAATTTTGGCTTATGAACACTGATTTGCAGGTTTTAGTTAATGGCCAAACTCAAAACAGAATTCAATTAGGTACAAGCTCTACACAGGGACTTGGTGCAGGCGGAGATCCTTCAGTTGGTGAAAAAGCTGCCCAAGAAGCTGCTCAAGAAATTACAAGAGCATTAGAAGGTTCTGATATGGTATTTATTACTGCTGGTATGGGCGGCGGGACAGGTACCGGCGCTGCTCCTGTTGTTGCTAAAATAGCTAAAGAATTAGGTATTTTAACTATAGCAGTTGTAACTAAACCGTTTAGCTGGGAAGGTAAGAAAAGACAAAGCCAAGCGAATTCTGGTTTAGACAAACTTAGAGAATATGTTGATGCAGTTATTGTTGTTCCTAATGATAAATTGCTTCAGGTTGTTGATAGACAGGTTTCTTTGCAAGAATCTTTTGTAATTGTTGATGAAGTATTATTGAGAGGTGTTCAAGGTATTTCTGATATTATTACTGTTCCCGGAATTATCAACGTAGACTTTGCGGATGTTAAGTCTGTAATGCAAGCGTCAGGTTCTGCTTTAATGGGTATCGGCAGAGCTCAAGGTGAAGGCCGCGCAGTGAAAGCTGCTAAACAAGCAATAAATTCACAACTTTTGGAATCTTCAATCAATGGTGCTTCCGGTGTTATTGTTAATATCACAGGTGGTGCGGATATGGGCATCCACGAAATTAGTGATGCTGCTTCAATTATTCATGATGCTGTACTTGATGATGCTACTGTAATTATCGGTACTGCAGTTGATGAAAAAATTCAAGGAGAAATCCAAATTACTGTTATTGCAACAGGTTTTGAATTGAAAAGCAACACAACATTATCTCAATTCGGATTTGGTGCAAGTGCAGGAACTTCTTCTGAATCAACTTCAGGATTGAATGCTTCAGATTTCTTTGCAGGTGCATTCAATAACACTTCAAAAGTTTTATCTGAATCAAGTAATAATTTCACAAATATAGAAATACCTGATTTCTTAAAAAGATAATAAGGTGCTTTAGGGATATGGAATAAAAAAGGACAAGTTTATAAAAGCTTGTCCTTTTATTCTGTTAAAATGGATAAATTCATTATTTCTATATCATCGTAGTCAATGTGATTTGTGGGCCCCATGTTTTCTCCCGTTTTAATTGTAATTTGATTTTTTGCATCAGCTTTTATGAGAGTGCTTGGGATTTTAATCCTTTGTCCGTCGCCGTTAATTTTTATTTCTCCTATTTTGTTGCCATTAAAATATACTTCTGTTGGGCTTGAGTATGCACTGGTTTTAATTCTGTTTTGCCCCATTGACTTTGCAAGCTGGGTATCCAGCCCAACAATTGAGCCTATAATAAGATAGTTTGTTGCTCGTTTTGCACTTTGGGTCATTATAAAATCTTTGGAGTATGACGGACCCATAGATTTTCGTTTAAAATCTGTCGCATTTGCGGAATTTTTTGAAAAACTATTGTCGCCAAGGTGCAAAATTTCGGTATCTATGGCAATATCAAGAGCTTCGCTTTTTGCAATTTCAATTTTCATAGGATTCCTAAGACTTGAATTGTTATTAATAGTTATAGAAAAAGGTCTATACCCTTCTTTTTCAACATTTAAAATTAATGGTGATTTTACTGTAATAGGCGGAAGTTCAAAATTGCCGTTTCCGTCAGAATATGTTTGAATATTTTTTTGCGGAATTGTTATTTTGGCAAATTCAATACCTTGTTTTGTTTGGGCATCAATAATTTGATTGCTCTCATGCTGCCCAACTTTTGTGACTTCTCCGATAAAAGTAGTTGCTTTTGTCGGAAGTGATAGCATTAATAAAGATAATATGATAATTTGTTTTTTCATATCATTGTTATATTAGAATTTATAATTTTTTCCTATTATTTATTTGAATATAAAATTGGTTAATTCGTATCTTATAAAACTGTTGAAAAATAATATTTTTTTGTTACTATGTAAGTACGGCGAATAAGTAAGCCGGTGTGATGGAATTGGTAGACGTGCCAGACTCAAAATCTGGTGGGGATCACACCCCGTGTCGGTTCGACCCCGACCACCGGCAAATAAAACGAGGTACAGTATGTGCCTCGTTTTATTTGCTTGTGATACGTGCGAGAAGTGTGTTACGGTTCGAGCGAGGAGTGAGCAGAGGCTGTAAAGACACGACAAGGGTCGTGGCTTGAAATGCCGTTTATTGCGAACGACTCAAGACACCCCGACCACCGGCAAATAAAAAGAGACACTATATGTGCCTCTTTTTATTATATTTATTATATTTATGCGGCAAGTTTTCCGAGGCTTACAAAGCCGTAAATACCTGATGAGTTAATGTTATATTTCGCATTTTTTACTTTCCCGCCGGAATTTCCGCTTACTGCTTTAATTTCCCCGTTTGAGCCTATAGATTCAACTACGGCGATGTGTTTACCACTATCTCCGGAACCTTTCATGTATATAATATCTCCCGGTTTTATATTCGCTGAAAGCCATGAGCTTTTATTTGTAGATGGAACCTTTAAGTATGCATCGTGTTTTTCTGCTTTTGCTGCAAGTCCCCCCGGAGATGAAGTTATCATATCTTTAGGATAATTGCTTCCTAATGTGTCTTTTGCACATGATACTGCAAAGTCACAACACCAGCCCCAACGACCGTATCTTTTGTACCAACCCGTATTCTTATACCCTTTTGGAGAGAATAGTGCGTTCCCTTCTGCACTTGAATTTACTTTTCCGACATAGCTTTTTGCTTTTGCAACCATTTGTGCTCTTACTCCTGAGGCATCTGCCGGTGCTTTTGTTGGATTTGTAACTTCATTACCCTGTGATTTTGCTTCATTTGTTCCATTAGTTTGTGATGCCGGCTGCTGTGTGCTAAAATTCATTTGCGGAAACATCATCGGCATCATCATTGGCATCATCATCGGCATTGATCCACCAAATATGCTATACGGATTGAAATTAACCCCCGGATATCCGCTGTATCCGAAGTTTACATATGGATTGTAAGTAAATAGATTAGTGCAATTTATCATTATTTTCCCCTGTTAAATATATAAAGTATATAAACAGTGATTAATTGATAAATATAGTTGAAATGATTAAGAAATATTAAGGTGATATTTTGAAAAAAATTGCTATTTTGTCGGATTTATATGTAAATCTATTCTTTTAATATTTATTTATGAAAAATATTTATCTTATTTTAATTGCTATACTTTTAATAATTTGTTCAATAGATTTAATAGATAGTTGTAATAAACTTGATAAAATAATTAACAATTCTCTATTGCATAAAACCAAGGTAATAAAGACGATAAATCAAAATTCAAATGAAAAATCATCTAAAGTATATTTAAATTCATTATTTAAGTGATTTTTTTGATATTCTTTTTGAGTTCTTGGATCAGACAAATGATCAAGTGCATTCGGTATGAATTTTTTGGGAGTTTCAGCTTCAGATTTTGAGTATTTTGAACTTATTTCAAAAGTACGAACGTCTTTTGGGAAAAATCTCATAAATACATTTTGGCTAATTGTTTGTGCTATATTATCTTTTGAGTACTGTTTAATTTTTTCTAATTGTGACATCGCTTGAGTTTGGCTTAAGGCAAGGAAGTTGTCATTAGAATCGGATATTCTGCGGTTGTATTTCCCGCTCCACATAACGATATTATTTACAGAATCTGTTAAAACTGCAGATGTTTTCAGCTCAAACGGGTACGAAGTTTTAAATGCGCTTGTAACTTCCAAAATGTCCCATATATTTCTTCTTGTTTGAACTTTGTCATTAGTAACGTAACTTGTTATGAGTAAAATTGATTTTACTCCAAATGCATCTGAGATTTCTTTTAGCGTAGGAAAATCTATTTTTTCACTTTGTGCATATTGGTATAGAGCATTTTGTGCTTTTGCTTTTAAATTCGGAGATTGCTCAAATTGCTCTCTTGCTTGCGCAAGTGTCCTTACGTTAATATTTTGGTGCAGGCTTAATTTTTTTATGACATCATCAGCGAAGATATTTGATGCTTCCGGAAAGCAAAAATAATTATCACATTCCGAAAATATATTTGTCGGAAGGACAAGCAAATCAAATTGATAAGCATGGACGCTATTTTGTTGTATAAATAGTGCAAATAATATGAATAAGACATTTAAAATCAGTTTTTTCATATTAAGATTATAGCATAATTATTCACAATATGTTATAATATTCTTATGAGCAAGAGTTCAGTAAAAATATTGGGATATGGAGTTGATGGATATGATTTTGAGCAGGCATTGGAATATGCTCAAGATAATGGCGGTCAGGTTGTCACGATCAATCCTGAGATGATTCTTGCGGCGCAAAAATCAACTGAATTCTCTCAAATTATAAATGATGCGGAGCTTGTTATACCTGATGGGATTGGGGTTCAAATAGGACTTCAAATTCTGGGGCATAAGGTTAAACGTATTCCAGGGATTGAGTTTGGATATTCTTTGTTAGAAAAGTATTCAATTGCCGGCAAAAGAGTTGCTCTGGTTGGTGCAAAACCGGAAGTAATAGCCTTAGCCGTTAAAAATTTGAAAGATAAAATGCCAAATTTGAATATAGTATATTCTCATGATGGTTATTTTTCTGATGATAATGAGATTATAAAAGGACTTGTTGAGTCTTCTGCTGATTTGATTTTAATTGCGTTAGGCTCGCCAAAGCAAGAATTTTTTATAAGCAAATTAAAATCTCATATGCCGAAATCTTTAATGGTCGGCTTAGGCGGAAGTTTTGATGTCTGGGCAGGTGTTGTCAAACGAGCTCCTAAAATTTATCAAAAGCTTGGACTTGAGTGGCTTTACAGAACAGTAAAAGAGCCACAAAGGTTTAAGAGAATTTTCCCGACACTGCCGTTATTTTTGCTAAAAGTTCTAAAAGAAAGAGTATCAAGAGGATAAAAATGTTATCAGAGTCTGAAATCAAAAAATTGAAAGATTTATCAAAAGAAAATCGTATAAATATTTTAAAGATGGTTCATAATGCAAAGTCCGGTCATATAGGCGGGTCATTATCGTCATGTGATGTTTTGACTGTTCTTTTTAATAAATGTATGAACGTTTCAACACGAGTTGATAGAGACAGATTTGTTCTGTCAAAGGGCCATGTTTCTCCACTTTATTATTCTGTTCTTTCTCAAGTGGGAATGATTGACAAGGAAGAGCTTATGACATTTAGAAAGTTAGGCTCAAGACTTCAGGGGCATCCATGTTTGAAGTGCCCTGGGGTTGAAGTTGCGACAGGTTCTTTAGGGCAAGGACTTGCGATTGCTTGTGGCAAAGCTATTGCGTTAAAACTTGATAAAAATAATGCAAATGTTTTTGTGTTACTGGGTGATGGTGAGCTCCAAGAAGGCAGCGTTTGGGAAGCTTTTATGGGCGCTCCATTAAGAGGTTTGGATAATCTTGTTGCGATTATTGACCGTAACGGGTTACAGATAGACGGTTCAACCGAAAAAATAAAACCGTTAGATGATTTGGGAGCGAAATTAAAGGCTTTCAATTGGAATGTAATTGAAATTGACGGTCATAATATCCAAGAAATTTATGATGCGATTGAAAATGCTAAAAAATCAAACAAGCCTACTGCCATAATTGCAAATACAATTAAAGGCAAGGGTGTAAGTTTTATGGAAAATAACGCAGGTTGGCACGGTAAAGCGCCGTCTGATGAGGAATATAATATAGCTATAAAGGAATTAATGATATAAGGGGGCATAATGGGCATATTTGGAAATAAAAAACGAGGATTTACTGTTGCTGAAATGGCTGTTGCTGTTGCAATTATCGGCTTGCTTGCAGCTCTTCTTATCCCTATGGCTGTAAGTCAATTTAAACGCGGAGATGAATACTACTATTTTATGACTTATAAGACATTGGAAAAGATCTCGGGGCAAATAGTAAATGTTCCGACAATAGAAGATTATGAAGAAGAAAGTGCAAGTATATCACCTAAAGATGATTCAAGAATAGTTTATGAAACTCCAAAAGATGGATTAAATGATGCTTTATACTCATTTAAGGATATAATTGCGGACATATTAAACGCTCCTGCGTATGCAGAGGATGCATATGACCTTAATTCAGACACCGGTATTGTATATTCTTATCCGCTTTCATCATATCCGGAGATGCTTGAATTGATTGGTTATGAATGCGTGTGCCACCAAAGATGTTTCGCAGATGCTTTAAATGGTCATACTGTGGGTGGCGGCGATAGATGCCCAAAATTCGAAGGTAAATCTATGGCTGATATTTCTAATGCTGAGACAGGAAATAAATATTATTATGAAACTTGTCCTAACCCTGATCCTTATGATGTAAATGTCGATACCGTTTATAACTCACCTACTTATCAAGGTTTTAGAAATCGCTTTATATCTTTGATAGCTCCGGCTTTGCCTTATATCCAATTAGGCGGAGAGGTGACTCCGGAGAATAGCATGTGGAATAAAGAATGGGCTTGTAGGTCTCCCTGGAACGATACTAATAGTGATAGACCAACGTATGGTATAACCAAGTCTACGCAAGAGAATTGCGGTGAAGGCCCGTATGATACCAGTGAAGGTATTCGTAAACTTGCTCAAACGGATGCGTTTAAGGAGAGCTTCGAAGCACGATTATATACTTATTACAATCTGAGGTATAAAAGGAGGCATCATGCCCATAATACCGCGGCTCATATATGTAATCCGGTTTTTGATTATTCAAGTAAAGCACCTGTTGCAGTAACAAATTTATCTAGTGGTTCTACTGCCCCGAACGAAGCTATGCAATCATATACTCGTTTTACTAATAATGGTGTTTATACAGGTGATCCAAACTATGATGCTAATATTACGACATATGATGATGGCACTGGTTATAAACAATTTATGATTCCGGAAATTCGTCTGATAAGAGCTGCAAATCCGAGTGAAAGAATTAAGTTTAGTTATGATAGAATAGTTAAGGACCCAAAAATAGGTGAATTACCTGAAGCGTTTAAGTTGTTTTTTGATTACATAAAGTCGTATGAAAGGAATATTACGGAAGAGGTTGTTCCTGCAAAATTTGAGACAGATCCTCCGAAATCGAAATGTGAATCTTTCCCATATAGACATATGAGAGAAGAATCAGGAAAGTGCGTATGTGAAGCTTTTAATTATTCTCCGTCAATAAACGATCCTCTTGCATGTGTTAAGTATAATGCTGCGGAATCAAAAGCAGGAAAAGTTCCATATTTTTCAAGAATAAAAGATAACGAATCTCCAACGTCGTATGACGGAATATATTGTTTCTTAGGCAAGTTTAATGTTGTAACCGGCGAATGTTGTAAACTGGATCAGGTATACAATGCTTCCACCGGTTCGTGTGTTAATGCCGGTGCTAAGCCATATCAATTATCATTCTTCATAAATGATGCAAAACAATTATGTAATGCAATAAAAGACAACTGGCATGTAAAAGGGGCTAATTGCTCTACATTTGAGAAACAGAAGGATGGTAAGGCTCCGTCGGTTTATAAAGCTTTGTTTGAGTCCGTAAAATTTAAATCTAACTATAACTCAAGTAAGTCATACTCTATAAATTCTATCAGATCTCTTATTGAAAAGAGAGGTGCCTTTAATACTCTCACACCAAATATTGTGTTTACAAACGGTGTAAAACTTTGGATTTCCGGTGATAGGGCTGCTTCTATACCGGGATTGACATATAATTCCGATGGTGTTTCTTCTACTCAAAATATGTGCGTTGATGTCGGTAAAAATTCAAATTTAACGGTAAAGGATGCCGATTCATTGGCTAAATTAATAGAGAAATGCTCAGAAACTTCAGTAAAAAATCAAGGCGGCTATTTCTGCGCAAGTGACAGACTTTGTTACTCTTTTAACCACAATATTGCAAAAGACGCTCAAGCTTTAGATGCTCGTAGTTGTTGTTTGTCAAATCCTGCAGCTGCACAGTCAGGCCAAAACTCATCTTCAATTAGTGGATTTACTGTATATGCTGATATTAACGGAGCGGATAAAGGTACCGGCACATTGTGGGATGATGTTTTCCCATTCTATATCACAACTAACGGCAAAGTTATACCGGCATATCCTTTAGATGCATCTAAAAAAATAGAAGAAGCAGATTCTATGACAACTGTATTCAGAGGAGGTAATGATTCTTCCTACTTATCTGTTGATGTATACTATCATCAACTTGATAGTGTCCACAGCACAAAAAGAAGAGTTCTTGTATCCTCTAATATTTCATACGCACGCGGAGTCTGTGTTGCAGGTATAGTTCCAAATAATTCTCCTTATTGTAAGAATTTATTTTATGCAGATTCTGATGCTTTGAAAAATATGTATGCAAATGAACGAAATGAGTGTATTGTTCCGGGCAGAAAGTGCTATGTAACGGTAAGAAATAAAACGAAAATATTCTAATAATGATATTTGATAAACTTGAAAATCTAAAGTTATATGATGTAATACCTCATGAAGCCATAGAGTTTATGGCTTCTGAGGATATTGCCTGCGGAAAATATATTCTATCAGATAAAGTCTATATAAATGTTGAAGAATATAATACTAAAATGATAAAGGATGCTCGTTTTGAAGCTCATAAAGATTATATAGATGTCCAAATTGTACTCTTTGGCAAAGAAGAACTTTATTATACGAATATTACGGATTTAACTGTGGAAGTTCCATATTCAAAAGAACGAGATATTATGTTTTATTCAAATAGTGTAGAAGGGGCAAATCGTGTTGTATTAGATGGAACGAATTTTATAATCTTATACCCGCAAGATGCTCACGCTCCGCAAGTTGCATACGAGAATAATTCCGGCAAAGTTAAAAAAGCTGTTATAAAAATCAGAATGTGATTTATTTTTTTAAAGTTTGCGGATAAGTATCCCATTTAATGTCTTGATTTTTTCTAAACCATGTAAGTTGTCTTTTTGCGTAGTTGCGAGTATTTTTTTTGAGTAATTCCTTTGCTTCTTCAAGAGAGTATGAATTGTCCAAATATCCTATTATTTCTCTATAACCAATTGTGTCTGTCAAATTCGGTATTCTGCCGTGCACAGAAAGCAGATGTTTTGTTTCTTCTACTAATCCGGTTTCTATCATTATATCTACTCTTTCATTTATGCGCTGATATAAGATATCTCTTGGAAAATTTTTACCTATCCACTCTATTTCATAAGGGGAATTATCTATTCCTCTTGCCTTAGAAAGAGGCTTTCCTGTTGTGTATATTATCTCTAAGGCACGTATAATTTTTTTCTTATCATTTGAATCTATTTGTTGTGCTCCAATTGTATCTTTATTTAGGAGCTCATCGTATAATTCTTGAGTATTTTTATTCCGCAATTCTTTTCTTAATTCATTATTTGCTTCAATGTGCGGGAGCTGATAATTTTTTAAAAGTATATCAATGTATAATCCGGTACCGCCTACTATAATAGGTGTTTTATTTTTAGAATGTATTTGTTTAATAATTTCACCAGCTTGTTGTTGGTACAGCCCCGCAGAATAATTAAATTCCGGTTCTACTATATCAATCATATAATGCGGAATTCCTTGCATCTCTTTTTTGGTCGGTTTTGCAGTGCCAATATCAAATCCCTTGTACACTAGGCGTGAATCTGCAGAGATAATTTCAGCGTCAATCTTTTTAGCAAGCTCTATTGAATAAGAAGTCTTGCCGCTTGCTGTTGCTCCAACTATAGCTATTACTTTAATCTTCTTTGAGGAAGCTCCATTCATAATAAGTATATAGTAATACAACTATGTATATAAATAAATAGTAAAATAATAAGATTGCCAAAAAGTATAAATATATATTATCCATGCATATTACGCTAATTATTGCGCATATAAATAACAAAACTTCTATGAAAATAAAAAGTAATAGCGATTTAGGCAATGTTATTATTAATTTTGATATACAGTTAAATAAACATAATAAAACGTTCTTTTTTGAGTATACAATTTCCGGTATCCATAACATTGTAACAAATGAAATTATGGTAGAACCTATTCCCATAAGAACCATCCAATAACTTAACGGCAATTCTTGACCTTTAGATAGGTTTATAATTTCGTCGTGTAATTCAAGCGGATTGAGTAAAATACCGAAACTAAGCCATTCATAATTAATAGATCCTAAGTGTTTTATAATTATAACGCTGACTGCAATATGCATAATATAATATATTCCAACCATTATGCATGTGTACCCTAAAAAAGGCAGGAAAAGTTTGCCAATCCCGTTGAGTAAACTTAACAAAAGTTCTGTGTTTGCTTTCCCTCTATCGTTTTCAAATACAAATATTCGGTCAGTTAATGCAAGTGTTTTTTTTGTGATATAAAACCACGAAGCCATAAAGCCACTTATAAAAACTATTACTGTTGCTATTGCTATCAACATTTGCGCAATATCAGAAATTACATTTTTCGCGTAGCTAAAATATAACTCAGCAAGTAAAACAAATATAACCAGAGGAACTGCTAATATGATACTTTTATTTGTTCTTTTAAAACTCTCTTTTAATAGTTTAAACATATATTTATCCTACATTTACCGGCTCTTTTTTATTTTCATTATTTGGGCTTTGTATTTGAAGTTTTCTTTTCTTTCTTCTCATCAGGTCAACAAAGGCCTCTAATCTTGTTATATATCCTGCTCTGCCTGTTTGTTCATCCATAATGAGCGCAAGAATTGGAATATCACAATCTTCTCTCATTGCAGGGAAGATGTTTTGTGACATAATTTCAGGCATGCAAGTGAATGGACTTAAATGGATTATCCCGTCAGCCCCTCGTTCTTGCGCATAAACAACGTCAGAAACGCATTCTAACGAGTCTCCGCCGATATCTCTTTTTAAATATGGAGCGGCAAGGCGTACGGCTCTTTGAAGGTGTGTTTCTCCTTTCCTTAGAATTTTAGGGATGATAGCATCTTTCAAAAAGCTTGTAAGTGTTAAACTTCTTCTTACTTGAACGCCCATTTTGCCTAGTTCTTTCTCAATACTCTGGTTTGAAAATTCGTCATTTACGACATAAATTTCTCCCGTAATATCCACGTAAAGAATCTCTTTATTTTTATCAAGCTCGACTTTGCTCATTTCTTCGAGAATTTGTTTTTTAGCTTTTTTTAAACCGCTTAATGTGTCGTTTTCGTCAATATATTTTAATGCTTTGTGATAGTGTTTTTCAGCATCTCCAAAGTGAATTTCTCTTGCTCTGCAATATGAAAGTTTTGTTTCCAGCGAATCAAGCATAAAAGCTTTTACTATTGCAATTATTATGGCTCTTATAAATAGATAAGGATTATTTTTACCGCTGACTGTTTTTAAGAAATTATACATCCCTTTAATACCGTCATAAAGCTGCATCTCTACGTATTTTGCTTCATAACCCAGATCCGTAAGAGCGTTATTTATGCATTTGCCGTATTCTCCCAAGCGGCAGCATCCTGGAGATGTAATCATACATACATAATCTGCTCCGCCTTCAATAGCTTCTATAAAATTCCCTAATATTAGCTTATATGGAATACATATAGCTTCAGGAGAATGCTTTGTACCTAAAGAGAGTGTTCTTTTACTTGTGTAAGGTTCAATGTATGGCTCGCACCCAATAATTCTTAATGCTGCTGACCAAGCTATACTTATTGTTCCCATATGAGGAAATGATACTTTTTTCTTTTTATTTTCAGTCATAATAATCCTTAGTACTTTTGATACTGAGCAATATATCTCTTGCTCTCACGTATCATATATTTTAGCATAAATTATCTTCCGTCGTAACAAAATGTAAAATATTGTGACTATTTTTAATTAATGAGGGGGTTAATTTCAAAGTGTTATTCTTTGAAATTTAAGTCAGGATGGCGAGCAGCTGTAACTTCGTCAATCTTTTTAACAGGTGTTGTGTGCGGAGAAGATAGAACCTTTTGCGGATCAGACTTGCATTCTTCTGCTATTTGGATCATAGTTTGAACAAATTCGTCAAGTCTTTCCTTATTTTCTGATTCTGTTGGTTCTATCATCAATGCTTCGTGAACAATAAGAGGGAAATATACTGTTGGTGGGTGCGTATTCCCATCCATTAGGGCTTTTGCTATGTGAAGTGTTGATACTCCGTTTTCCTCTTTTTGCTTCTCTCCCGTAATAACAAACTCATGCATACAAGGCTCATCATAAGGAAGATTGTAATATTTTTTAAGTTTTTCTTTTAGGTAATTTGCATTCAAAACTGCATTTTCAGACACATGTTTTAAATTTTTCCCCATCATAAGGATATAAGCGTATGCTCTTACAAGTACCGAAAAATTTCCAAAGAAATCTTTCACGTTGCCAATTGAATTTTGTAAATTGTATTCTCTGTAATATTTTTTGCCGTTAAATTTTATTATAGGAACCGGCAATATGTCTTTAAGTTTATCTGTAACAGCGACAACTCCTGCCCCCGGACCGCCTCCTCCGTGCGGAGTTGAGAAGGTCTTGTGCAGGTTCAAATGCACAACATCAAATCCCATAAGTTTGGGGTTTGTGTACCCCATTATGGCGTTGAAATTTGCTCCGTCATAGTATAAAAGAGAGCCATTTTTGTGCATTAGCTCAGATATTTCCAATACTTTTTCTTCAAATATGCCCAAAGTATTTGGATTTGTCATCATTATAGCTGCTACATCAGAATTTAAAACTTGTTTAAGGGCTTCAATATCTATTTGGCCTTTATCGTTTGATTTAATTTCAACTACATCAAAACCTGCCATTTTTGCACTCGCCGGATTTGTACCATGGGCGGAATCAGGTATAATAACTTTTGTTCTGTTTTGTCCTATTGTTTCAAAATATTTTTTTATTATCATCATTCCTGTCATTTCGCCGTGTGCTCCTGCTGAAGGTTGTAGTGTCACAGCGTCCATGCCGGTGATTTCTAATAAAACATTTTGCAAGTTATACATAAGTTCCAAACACCCTTGAGCATCATCATCTTCAGTGTTTGGGTGGATATTAAAACCGTCCAAATTTGCTAAAAGTTCATTTACTTTTGGGTTGTATTTCATAGTGCATGAACCCAAAGGATAAAAACCTTTTTCTATGCAAAAATTCATATCTGAAAGCTTTTTATAGTGGCGCATAACTTCCAGCTCTGATAATTGAGGGAGCCCTAATTTGTCTTGCCTTAAAATTTCCTTTGGCAAAAATGTTATATCTGCGACACTATCGGTAAGATTTATGCCATCATTACCGTTGCTTTTTTCAAAAATTGTTTTCATGTTTAGATTATCCCCTGTTTAGCCAAGTCTTTTTTTATTCTGTCAAGTCCTGTTTGAATAATTCTTGATATTCTGGACTGAGAAATATTAAACTCGTCAGCAATCTCTCTTAGTTTTTTGTCTTTGAAGAATTTATATTCAATGAATTCTTTTTCTCTTGGAGGAAGTTTTTGCATCGCAACTAAAATTCCTTTTTTGAGTTCTGTAAATTCAACATTCTCTTCCGGATTTCTGTCGTTTGATTTGATTTGAGTAGGTACTTCTGCTTCTTGAAGTTCGTCAATTGATAATATGTTTTTATAAACTTCTGCTCTTATTTCAACAGAATTGCTCTCATCTTCGTCAGTTGTTTCGTCAGTTGGTTTATTTTTTAAGGTATACCATTTGTACCTTCTTCTGACTTCATTACGAATAGCCCACTTTATAGCTGTCGACAAGTAGGTATTGTTGTATGTCCTGGATGAATTATTTTTAAAAAGAATATAAAGCGCATGAGTGCCTATATTGACAAGTTCCGGCAACTCAATAAGATGCGATGTAGAGAACTTTTGATATTCGACTTTTGCGATAACCTCTATAAGTTCTTTGTATTCTTTTAGCTTGATATCTTCAACTGACATTATTAAATGTATAACCTTAAAAATACTACAATTTAATAATAGCAAAAAAAAAATATATTACCAGCTAATGTAATTTTCCTTAACATATTTTATCTTTGTTTTAAAAGGAGAAATTAAATGAAAGCATTATTTTGTACTGATGGTTCTCAAATAAGTTATGGAGCAATAGTAAATTTTTCACAATGGTTTAAAAATTACACGGCAGATATTTTGACTGTTGCAGATTGGAGTTGTCTTTCGGATGTTGTTTTATCTGAAGTCTCAAGTATCAGCTCAAAATGTTCTAATAATGCAAATTCAATATTAGATTACAGCCAGCATTTTTTTTATGAAAATAATATAAATTTCGGAAGAAAAATAAAAAGCTGCGGCTCTGCTGTGGATGTGATATTGTCGAATGAAAAGGATGAAGAATACGAATATTTGATAATGGGTTCTAATGGCAAAAAGGGTTTGCAAAAGTGGCTTGGGTCTGTATCTCAAGAGGTCGCATCATTTTCAAAATCATCTGTTTATATTTCCAAAAGTTCCAATTATTCAAATAAGGTTGTTTTTGCGTTAGATGATTCGTTAATTTCTTCCCGCCGCTTCATAAGTACTCTAAAGAATATGAATTTAGAGGGTAAAGACATTCATATTTTAACGGTGTACCAGACTCCTGAGTATTTGTTTTTAGAGGGTAATATGGATTCAAATTGGGTTGTTGACATTGATGAAAAACAAAAACGAGAGGGGCTTATGCTTCTTAGTCAGTATGAAGAAATTTTTAATGATTTTGGGTATGATAATTTGCATAAATCTGTATTATCCGGTAACAATGCTGAAGCAATTATAAAATATTGTGATGAAAACAAGGCTGATTTGGTTGTTTGCGGTATGAGAACAAGAAATGCAATTTCCAAAATTCTTCCCGGTTCTGTAAGCCGGAGGATTTTAGAGAATGTCGCTGCGGATGTACTTATAATGAAATAAATTTATAATTTTATAATGATTTCTTTTTCGTCAAGTTTTGCACTCGCACCAATCGGAATTGTTAACTTTTGTCCTGCATGTGATATCTTGTACCCCCCAATTACAGGGATGTCCATTTCTTTTGCGATTTCATAAAATAGCTCATCAAGATATTCATAGTTGTCGCAATCTAAAAATTCTCCAAGTATAATCCCTTTCAGATTTTCTTTAAATGCTTGACTATTTAGAAGCTGCCTAAAATATCGATCAATTTTGTATGCAGGTTCATTTAAATCTTCAGTAAATAATATAAAATCGTTGTTTGGCAGAAGATCTGTACCGCATAATGATGCTAAAGTCGCAAGATTCCCTCCCCAAAGTATCCCTTCAGCCTCTCCGCTTTTGTATATTTTGTCTTCTTTCGGTTTGATGGTAATATCTTCACTACTTAATACGTTAAAAAAGTTTGTGAGTGTGAACTCTTCAATACTAGCGGGTTGAAAGTCTGTCTGAAGCATTGGACCCGAATACGTAATTAACCCTGTATTTTTAAATATTGCTGCCGATAAGGCGCTAATGTCAGAATATCCGCAAAATATTTTGGGATTATTTTTAATTATTTCGTAGTTTATTTTGTTGACAATTCTAATAGCCCCGTATCCGCCTCTTGCACAAATTATTGCATCTATATCTTTGTCTGCAAAAGCCTCTTCTAAATCTTTTATTCTTTCTTCGTCGCTCCCTGCCAAATACCTGTCTGCCTTAAATATATTTTCCCCAAGGCTAACTTTGTATCCAAGTGTTTCAAGATAAGTTTTCCCTTGTGTAATTTTATCTTTTTCAATTTCTCCGCATGGCGCAATTATTCTGATAGATGAGCCTTTTGTTAATTTTTTAGGTTTAATAATGTTCATAATAAGTCCATTTATTTTATTATTTGATATAATAACTTTATCATGAATAAAAATTATGTCCCTTTATACAGAAAATATCGTCCGCAGACACTTGAACAAGTTGTAGGGCAGGAACATATTAAAAAGGCTTTAGCAAATGCAATAGAGACTGATAGAATTTCTCATGCTTACCTTTTTACCGGTCCTCGCGGCACAGGAAAAACTTCTACTGCTCGAATATTTGCGAAATCTTTAAATTGCGAAAAGGGACCTACCATTTCACCTTGCAATGAGTGCGAAAATTGTAAAAACATTACAAACTCTATTCCGATTGATGTTATTGAAATAGACGCAGCAAGTAATCGTTCTGTTAGTGATGCGGAAGAAATTATCCAAAATGTTGCGATGTCTCCTGTTCACAGCAGATACAAAATATATATTATTGACGAAGTTCATATGCTTTCAACAACGGCTTTCAATGCTTTGTTAAAAACATTGGAGGAACCGCCAGAAAATGTTATATTTATACTTGCAACAACAGAAGTTCATAAGGTGCTTGATACGATAAAAAGCCGTTGTCAAAGGTTCGATTTCAAACGTATTACGACAGATGATATTGCTAAACATTTAAGATATATTTCTGATCAGGAAAATATAAATATCGATGAGGATGCACTAAGGTATATTGCTCAAAATTCTGCCGGTGGTATGAGAGATAGTATTGCTCTTTTAGATCAACTTAGTGTCTTGAATTCTGCGGATAGTCAAATTACCGTAGATGATATAAACAGGCTTTTAGGGCGTTTGTCTTTTGATTCTTTGACTTCACTTTTTGAAGCTGTATCTGTGTCAGATCAGAATGATGCTATTGAAAAATTGAATGAAATTTATGACTCAGGTAATGAACCTTCTCAAATTCTATCAAATTTTTTGGATTATTTAAGGAACGCTCTTATTGTTAAAAGTGTAGAGAATTCCCCTGAAAATATTGTTCAGCTCAATTCTGAACAGTTGAATATATTGAAAGAAAAAGTGATGAATATTGAAACTCATCAAATTGTTTCTTTGATTGATAAGTGTGCTGAGTATATTAAAGAATTAAAATTATCTTCAAATCCAAAGTTGTGGTTGGATATTGCAATATTGGATATGTCTAATTTGACTCAAAATACAAAATTAGAAGATTTAAGCAAGAGAATTTCGGCTCTGGAGTCCGGGAGTTCTCGCCCAATGAATGTTTCTTCATACAATACTCCTCCGTCTCCTGTTATGAAGCCTGAGGTCAAAAGAGTTGCAAAAACTATGACTCAAAAAAATGAAAATACAGACGAGGCACCAAAAACTTCTCAAAAAGAAACCCCAATCCCTCAGCCTGCCAAAATGCAAGCTTCTGCGAATTCCGCCTCTAGTGATTTATGGGTACAATTTTTGAATGGAGTTTCAAGTTTTCCGTCAAGAGCTATTCTTAAACAACAGGCAATACCTGTTAAATTGTCAGCAGATGAGATAATAATCGCGATTAAGACTCCTACTTGGCTTTCAAATTTCGGGCCTGAGGGTGAAAGGCACGCATTTTTGGTAGAATCTGCGCAAAAACTTTTTGGCACCGCCCCAAAAATTATTGTTCGTTCTCCTCAGCCGGGTGATGATAAATTGAGATCTGAAGCTCAAGCTCAAAATGTAAATCCTGAGCCTAAAAAGCCTCTAATTGTAGAAAATAATGCTCCGGGAAAAGAAGTTGTTGAGGATGCAATATCTCAGGCGGAAGACTCAGAAGACGATTTAGATTTTTCAGAAGATGAAGAAATTTCAGAAGATCAAACTCTTGATGATAAAAAAAAAATAGAAGTTAATCCAAAATCTGATTCAACGTTTCATTCTGACAATGTGAATATGGTTATGGATTTGTTTGAAGGGAAATTAATTGAATAAAAAAAGGAAGTTTTAAACTTCCTTTTTTATTAGCTATATATCTTTCTATTTAAATCAGCTTTTCTTAGTCTGATATTTTCAGGAGTAATTTCAACCAGTTCATCATCTGTGATGTATTCCAGTGCTTCTTCCAAAGATAAAATTCTTGGGGCTTGCAAAGTTACCATAACATCTGCTGTTGAACTTCTCATATTTGTTAATTTTTTAGTCTTGCAAATATTAACAACGATATCTTGAGGTCTGTTGCCTTCTCCTATTATCATTCCGCGATATACTTTGGTTTTTGGCGTAACAAAGAACACTCCTCTGTCTTCAAATTGCGCGAGTGCATACGGTATTGCTTCTCCTTGTTCGTGTGCTATTATTGAACCGCATCTTTGACGACCAATTTCTCCGGCAAATGGTCTGTAATGCAAGAATGTGTGGTACATAATACCTTCACCTCTTGTCATACGGATGAATTCATTCCTAAATCCTATTAAACCTCTTGCAGGAATGTGGAATGTTAAATGTGTGCGGCCTTTAGCTGATTTCATATCTTTCATTTCACCCTTACGGTTGGAAAGACGTTCAATAGCCGAACCTGCGTATTCATCAGGAACATCAACCATTAAGTTTTCATATGGCTCGCATAATTCGCCATTAATATTCTTTAGAATAACTTCCGGTTTTGATACTGCAAATTCATATCCTTCACGGCGCATTGTTTCAATCAGAATACTTAAATGTAGTTCTCCACGACCTGAAACTTTGAAACAATCTGTTGAATCCGTGTCTTCAACTCTTAAACTTACGTTCTTTTCAAGTTCGGTATATAGTCTTTTGCGAAGTTGTCTGGAAGTTACAAATTTCCCTTCTTGTCCTGCAAACGGGCTGTCATTTACTGAGAAATTCATCTGTAGTGTAGGCTCATCAACTTTTATTAAAGGTAGTGCTTGCGGATTTTCAGGATCACATAATGTTTCACCTATTTGAATATCAGAAAAACCTGCGATACCTACGATATCTCCTGCACTTGCTTCTTGTATTTCCTGTCTTCCGAGGTCGTGAAATCCAAATAGTTTTGTAATTTTTCCTTTTGACTGAGTTCCGTCTGCTTGAATCCAGCATACTGTATCTTGAGAATGTACTACACCTTGAGCGATTCGTCCTATTACAATTCTTCCTACATATTCGTTATAATCAAGTGTTGTTGCTCTAAATTGGAAAGGTTTATTTGCATCTCCTTCCGGCGGCGCGATATTTTCAAGTATACTGTCAAGCAAAGGTACCATATCTTTTCTTTCATCTTCTAATTCTTTTATCGCAAATCCGTTTAAACTGCTTGCAAAGATGAACGGAAAATCTATCAAATCCTCTCTGTCTGTTAGTTCTGTAAATAAATCAAAAACTTTGTCCAAAGCTGTTAAAGGTTCTGCTGCCGGTTTATCGATTTTGTTTATAACAACTATTATTTTCAGCCCCAATTCCAATGCCTTTGACAAGACAAATCTCGTTTGTGGCATTGGACCTTCAGCAGCATCAACAATTAAAAGTGCGCCATCTACCATTCCTAA
>CADCKD010000014.1:45524-121075 GCA_902801985.1 uncultured bacterium
ATTTATTTTTGTATCTTTGTAGTTAATTGCAATATTTTTGGAAAGAATGGTAATCCCTCTTTCTCTTTCTAAATCATTACTATCAAGTACTCGTTCTTCAACGTGTTGATTTTCCCTAAAGACTCCGGCTTGTTTCAATAAACAGTCAACAAGTGTTGTTTTACCGTGGTCAACGTGTGCTATTATCGCTATATTTCGAATGTTTTTTTCTGTCATACTTCCGCCAATCAAATTTGTTTAGTGTATAAATTACACTTTTATAATAAAACAGACAATTTATTTTTTCAACACATAAAGTTTGTATAAATATAAAATTTGTTAAAAATATTATTCATCTTTATATGCAATATGTGAACAAGTAAGGCATATTATCCCGAATATTATTCCTACAAACATTGTGTAGTGGTACGCAGATAAAAACGACAGAACTTCTCCTTTATGAGAAAGTATGTTTTTGAAGCTTTCAAATAATGTTATAGTTATTGCAACACCAAGTATATTCCCAAGATTTCTTGATAGTGACAGTATCCCGCTTGCAATACCCAGCTCTTCTTTTTTTACGCTTGTTATAATTGCGTTGTTAGATGGTGATTGGAAAAAACCGTTTCCGATTCCCATTATTATAGAAGCCAAAACGACCTCCCATAAAGGTGTTTTTGTGTTAAATGTTGTGAAAATTATTAGTGCAAATATGTAAATCCCGGGGCCAATCTGTGTTAAGACTCTGCTCCCATGTTTTCCTGCGTAGCCGCCTGCAAATGGTGCAACAATTGAGGATGCAACCGAGTAAGGAAGTACTAAAAGCCCTGTTATAAAGGCATTTAGCTGCAGAACTCCTTGTAAAAATAGCGGTAAAAGTATTGCATTAGTAAACATTGTCATATAAGAAGTCATAACTGCTATATTCCCAAATGTAAATGCTTTAATTTTAAACATCTTAAAGTTAATCATAGGGTAATTTATCTTTTTGTCTCTAAAGTAAAAAAGCCCTCCAAAAATCAATGTTATAACTCCAAGAATTATTATTTGCAGGGATTTCCATCCCCAGTGGTGTCCTTCAGAAATTGCTAAAAGTAAAGCAAAGAGTGCAATTGAAAAATAGATAAATCCTTTGTAATCAAATTTGAAATTCTTATGTGGAGAATATGAGGGTATAAGCTTGTAACTTAGTATTGCCCCGACAATTGCGAATGGCACTGATGGTAAAAATATTGTTCTCCAGCCAAAAAAATGTATACACGCACCACCAACTGCAGGTCCGAGCAATCCTCCTACGGCAACTAATGATGCGTTTAATCCAAGAGCCCTTCCTCTATTTTCTCCTTTAAACATTGTGGCAATTGCTCCCGGACCGTTTGCAAGCATTATTGATGCGCCAAGAGCTTCAATACATCTTGAGACTATCAGTAATTTAAAGTTCGGAGATAAATAGTTTAAAAAAGCTCCTATTCCAAAAATTAAAAAGCCTAATGAATAAATTTTATTTTTGGGAAATATATCCCCAAGTTTTCCAAAGAAAGGTAAAAACACGGTTAAAACAAGCATGTACGCAATTATTACCCATTGCACTTGATTTAAAGTTATGTTTAACCCTTTTGCAATGGGGTAAAGAGCAAGCTGAACAGTACTTGAATCTAACATTCCCAAAAAATTGCCCAGTATAATAAGTATGCAAATTATCCACTTAATTCTAATATCTGAATCCATGACATAGTAATTCTATCATATAAAGTTTTGTGTAGTGTAAAGTTTTATTTAATATTGTTAAATCAATAATGGCTTTAACTGTAATATTTCCTTGTCAACGGGCTTTTTTATATTGAAACTCATGTATAATTATGTTATAATAAGAATATATTTTTATGAGGATACGGAGGATGATCTTGTCTACAAGGAAAGCTTTTTCACTAACTGAGTTATTGATTGTTTTGGTTATTGTTGCGGTTCTTTTTATGGCTGCTTTGCCTGTTGTGACAAAAAGAAAAGTAAATAACTATTTGAATAATGCTGTATGGAATTATGTCGAAGGTGATGACAACCGTAATGCATATTTTCACATAGGAAATGAAGAAGATAAAAAAGATAAGTCTGCTTCTGCGCTTATTGGGCTCAGTGATGCTGGTAAACATGGAAAGTTGACAGTGTATTCGAACTCCGAAGTTTGCAATAATGGTATTTGCAAGTCTGACAGTGATAAAACTATCCAACGTCAAATTCAGTTCAGATACGGACAGGGAAACGGTACTTTTGCCGGGACGCTTTTTGCAGATAAGTACAACATGTTACTTGGCGGGCGTTATGATAAATTTCTGAATGATAATTACAAAGATTATTATAATAATACCTCTGATGTGAATAAACAATATTATAACAAATATAATACTGTTTTAGGAATTGATACCGCAGAAAATATTGATATGCTCGGTCGATCTGTTATTATTGGTAATAACAGTTTTACAGCTTATAACAATATAGAGGATTTAATCGGTAATACAAATTTGCTTCCTGAATCTTTCGACAAGGACAAATTTGCTGACTACGTAGAAGCGTATGCGAAGATTAGCAACTTCCAAAACTTGATTGCTATTGGTAATAATGTATATTCGCGGGGGTTTGCAAATTTAGGCCTTGGTGAAAATCACGGGAATATTTTTATTGGGCATAATAGCGCAGGGATTTTAAACTCATTGTATGAAGTTAACAAAGAAGAATTCGAAGATTCGAACTTTAAAGCCGATGATTACATGAACAAAAATAATACTATTGTCGGTTATAATGCTTTATCTTCCCGTGAAGAAATAAAAAGAACTAAATACCAAGATAATGTTATTTTAGGTGCAAATACAGGAGGATATTACAGAGAAACTGGTGACAATTACTCTCCTGGCGGGTGGAATAAAATTGCTCGAAATGTAATTATTGGATCTGAATATAAAAGTAATAATGCATCTGATAACGTTATTATAGGGTATGGTGCGTATGATAATAGCAACCTTTCATTAGGTGGCGCTTACAAATATGATTCAGATCCGGGCATGAAGTATTTAACCGCAATAGGTTACGGTGCTTGTAATTCCATAGGTATCCCAACAGGTGATGCTGGTGCAAAGTTCCCTAGAACTTGTATTGGTGTTGGGTC
The DNA here is from genome assembly GCA_902801985.1 of uncultured bacterium. Lineage (GTDB taxonomy): Bacteria > Cyanobacteriota > Vampirovibrionia > Gastranaerophilales > Gastranaerophilaceae > Zag111. The sequence continues at coordinate 48,664 of CADCKD010000014.1, forward strand.
TGCTCAAGTTGTTGGTGAATACTTTGAAGAAGGTTCACCATTTGAAAACGTAAATATTATTGCAGGCAATTATGCCTATCCTCAAGGGGATGAGCGTATATATATAGGGTCTTATTCCAATGCACGTGACGCAGTATCAGGTAACTCTAAAAGTGATAAAGGGTTCTTTGCAGGAAGAGCTCCAATAGAGATTCATAATGTACCAGAGTCTGGAGATGAAACTAAAATTGCAATGGGTCCTTCTGTAATATTAAATACTCATCTTGTTGTGCGGGGTATGTATTATGATACTGTCGGAAGTCCTAATTATGACAAATCCGATCAAGTTCCGGAAAAAGTAACAGCATATCTTTATTCTTCCCCAGCTCAAGAAATAGAAGGATTTTATCCTGATCCTGATGAAGACAAAATGTGTGTCTTTAGAAGAAGCGATCGTACTCTAGGAGAGGCTTATGGTCCATTCCCTTATAATTCAAATGATTCTGTTCCTTATGCATATTATTGTAATACAGCAACCCCTTTGAAGTTAAAATCGAAAATTTCTAATAATTTGCGTTATTATGGCAATGGTATTACTGAAGAATACGCAGTGTCATATACGGACCTTATGGGCAAAAAAGATGAATATTTTCCAATGTTAAAATCATCTGATATAAGATTAAAAACTAATATTAGTGACAACAATGACGGATTGGATAAATTACTTCAGCTAAAACCATATAATTATACATACAAGGCGGACTTATTAGGTATCCCGCAGGTTGGTGTTATAGCTCAAGATTTGCAAAAAATCTTTCCTAATTCTGTTACAAAAGGAAAAGATGGGTTCTTAAGAATTCGCTGGGACGAAATGTTTTATGCAATGATTAATGCTATAAAAACACTTGGTGTAAAAATAGAAAAAATTGCTTCTGATATTTCCGGGTTGGAGATATCTACCTTGCAAATAAAAAATCAACATAAGGCACTAAAAAAAGAAATTGTTAATCTTAATGCCAGAGCTGCCAGATTGGAGCGTAAATAATGAGAAAAAATGTTATAAAAAAAGCTTTTACCTTGCTAGAGTTAATGGTCATTATGACTGTTATGACTATACTGCTTGCGGCTTTGTCTCCGATGTTTACAGGAAGAGCAAATCCTTCAAGCGATATTGTATGGCATTATGTTCAAGGTGATAGAAGTGATAATGCATATTCAAATCCAATCAATTCTTATCTTAAATCAGGTTTTTATATTGGAATAGCTCCGGATCTTGTTGATATGGCATTAATGGATACTGCAAGGGTTACAATTAGACCATCTCAAGTGTTTAACCAACCTCAGATGGAGTTAGGTTATCAAGGTGAAAAAGTTGCTACGATTTTCGTAAACCCTGAGAATACATTATTTGGCAGTAGTTTTGAGGATATTATAACTAATGGCAGTACAAAACCCCTAAATAATAATAATGCTTATGGTAATACTGCCTATGGTATAGATGCGCTAAAATCAATAAAAAAAGCAAAAAGAAATACTGCAATAGGGTATGGTTCTGCTAGTGAGATAAAGGATCAGACTGATAATACTATTATCGGAACGTGGAATTCTCCTTTGGTAATGGAAGATAGTTCGAATATGAATACTATCATTGGTAATTTTAGCGATAAAGACATACATATTGGTAGTGAAAATACAATTGTTGGAGACAATGATGGTGTAGAATCTGGTACAGATAATAAACAGAATACTTTAATTGGTAAAAATGCTGCTCCTAAGTTAAATGCGATGAATAATACAATAATCGGTTCTTATGCCGCGCCAAATTTGACAACCGGAACCGGTAATACAATTATTGGTTCAGCGTCGTATAAAGATGCTGATGGAATAACTCATTACAGGCCATTGTCAAAAGGTAAAAACAATACATTGATAGGTGTAAATTCAGGTTTTGGTTTGGGTCCTGAAGCGGAAAATAAAACCTGTATCGGTTATGGTTCATGTCCAAAGATTGAGGGATCTGATTATGATAAATTAGGACTTTTAAATGATAAAGTCACTCGTGTTTTTATCGGCGGTCCCCCAAGACATGCAGATGCTTCTCAGGATTTCGGTGGTTATGCAGTTCTTGAGGTACATAATTCTCCAAATAAACATGCGTTAAGGCACGCTCTTGTTGGTGATAATATAAAAGCTTACGATAGAAATAGTTTTATAATTAATAACGGCAAAGGGGACGAATCTGTTATTATAAATGGGAATTTGATTGTACGTGGTCAAACATATTTGGGCGGTGTTCCTTCAGTGATTTTCCCCGATTATAATAGTAATCCTACAGCCTCAAATGCTAATAATAGCATGCCTTTATATGGTATGTCGTATGATTGGGTCGGAACAGGTGAAAAATCAAAAGTTTTTTATGCAAAAGACGGTAACAAAATTGCTGATAGTGTATATGCTTCAAAAAAAGTCGGCGGGTATTCCCCATATTTAAATACTCCTGATAGTGGTGCTATACGGAGATCCACATATTACCATAAAGTTCATTGTACTTGTGCTCCGGAGCATACTTCGTATGATTGGTCTTCGGTTAAGTCAGCTGGTGGATATTCTGTTGCAGACATTATAAAATATCGTTCAGTTGATAATCCCAATCATTATAAAACTGTAAGAAATTTAATATACTCTGATGAAAAAGGCTATACCGATGAATCTATAGGTGGTACTGGTATAGTGAAGTATAATACGAGTCTTTTGCTTGATAGTGTTGAGAGGGACTTGTATACATATAATTTTGCGCATATCGGTAATCAAAATGGTTCATGTTGTCCATATTTGTATACATATAAGTCTACAACTTCTGATGCAAGATTAAAAAATATTGGCAAAGAGTTTACTGATGGTTTGGATAAGATAAAACAATTAAAAGTATTTAATTATACATTCAAATCTGACCCGAATAAGACTCATAATGTTGGTGTTATTGCGCAAGATTTGAAAAAAGTATTTCCAAACGCCGTATTTAAAGGTAAAGACGGATATTATTCTATTCGTTGGGATGAAATGTTCTATGCCGCAATTAATGCTGTTAAAGAAATAAATTCTCGAGTTGAAACTCTTGCAAATAGGGTTAATAAAGATATTGAAAGAGTAAAGGCCTTAAAAGCTGAAAATGCTCAACTGGCAAAGAAATTAGAAGAATTGGCAATTGAGCTGACTGCGCTTGAGAATAAAAAATAATTAATAATTAAAATATAAAAAGTCCTCTTCAAAAAAGAGGACTTTTTTTGTAACAAAATCTTAACATATCATCTTAAAATCCTAAAGTTTTTATAAAAAATGCCGATAACGTTATTACAGAAACTTTAAGGAAGACGAAAGGATAAAAGTTACAAAATGGGATTGGCTGCATCACAAGCGAGATTATTAACCATTACTGCAAGACTTGCAGATAATGAATTACGCTCTCAAACCATTAATAATGCTAAGATGCGTTTGGCTACTCAAAGTGCCCAAGCAAGCGAAAAGTATGTTAATGCTTTGAACCAATCTGATATGATGTTTCAAAATACAATGCTTGACGGTACATCTCAAAATCAACTTTTAACTTTCAATTCTCTAACCGCTTACAGCCCGTATAATACACAATATGGACTTGTAAATGCTGCAGGTTTAGCATTAGTAAGTGAAGCTGATGCGAATATGTTTGTTGCTTCAGGCGGTAATTGTGAAAAATTCTTAAAATTACACGGTCTTGAATGGCAATCAACATACTTTGATCATGTCAATAAAGATGAATTAAAGGCTGCTTTGGGAGATGACTATGGTGCTATATATGATAGCATTACGGCTAATGATTATAAGAGATATAGCCCGCAGCCGACTGATTTAGTCAGCTATTTAAGAGCGATATACGAACATTATGATGCATACGAAGGCTCTTTAGAATATGCAACATTCAGAACTGCTAGTCAAGGCTTTTTATCTGAGTTGAAGTCTTCTTCTACCAGATATGAAACCTGGATTTTAGGTGCGCACGAGGATGAAAATGGCGGCAGACTTTCTACTGCGACTGTTATAAATAATATTTTAGATAATTTTAAATATAATGCAAACCCAAACTATTGTACTCAGGTAAGTAGTCTGTCTGATAACGGAGCTGATGCAAAAAGAAAGGCTTTTCTTGCTTCTACTAATGATGAATGGACAGACTTATCTAAAGAATTTTTTGCCTATATATTGTTAAATGTTTCTGATGATTTTATAAATTACTGGCAGAACGACAATTTAGCCGGTGTTATTAAAGGTATTTTAGGGTTAAATAATATGGAAATTGCTTCTTCGAATAATTATTATTATTTGAATGGTGATCAAAGAAACTCTGTATTTACGATTTCTGATACTGATTTAACATATAATTTTCCCCCTGAAGATGGGGAATCTCCGAAATCTATAACATTTGTAAAAGACGGAGATGAGTATAAAATAAACTCTTGTGTTGGTTTAACAAAATCTGAAGATGGCAAATATGCTTATATAGATGATGGTGATAACAGGGAGATATACACAATATCTAATAACCTCTTGATTGCATCATATGGCTATAAAGATGCAATGGAAGCATACTCTGATGCATTGGGTTCAATGTTGTATGGTTTAATAAATTGCCCTACTGTTTATATGAGCTGGAATGCTCGTTCAGGTTCATACATGAATGATCTATTGAGTGTTGTTTTTGGCGAACCTGAAAATGGTAATCCTTGGGAAAATATAAATAAATTCGCCGATTTATTAGGTGTTTCTGATTTCGATCGAACTTCGGACGAGAAGCTTTCTACTGTATTCATGAATATGCGTAAATTAGCTGATATAGAAGAAATGATGAAACTTTTCTATAATGCGGAGGGCTCTCTTAAAAATAGCGCGATTACTCCTTCCAAAGAATTCAAAAACTTAATGGACATGTACAGAGTTGATGCGTTGGTATTTCTCTATGGCGAGCCAAAATACGCTTGGGTTGATACTAAAGATACCGGGAATACAGGTAATCCTGACACTAAAGCTCAATGGCTTACTAATTTGTTCGAAAGAATGAAAAAAGGTTATAGAGTATTAGAAGACGGTCTAGCTTCTTCTAATGATTGGATTGAGTATGCTCTTCAAAGCGGTTTAGTTACTTTAGAACAAGTAGATTCAAGCAACAGATGGATTAATATCGATTATAAAACTTGCGCTGGCATTACAGAACAAACTGACCGTTCTGCTGCTGTTGCAAAAGCTGAAGCTGAATATAATCGTGCGATGAACGATATTAAACAAAAAGATAGTATTTTTGACCTTCAATTGAAAAATATCGATACAGAACACGCTTCACTTCAACAAGAGTATGATTCTATACAAAAAGTTATCAATAAAAATATTGAACGTACTATGAAGTTTGACCAAAACGGCTAAGGGGGGGGGTAAATGTTGCTACCAATGGTTACGCAACTCTTGTAAATAGTTGCGTAAATTGAGGTAAATGTTGCTACCAATGGTTACGCAACTCTTGTGAATAGTTGCGTAATTGAGGTAAATACTTGCTACCAATGGTTATGCAATTTTTGTGAATAATTGCGTAAATAGGGATAAATAATACTTACCGATAGTTACTCAATTTTGTGGTAAATATTCTTTCTGATAATTGAACCAGAATAATATGTCATTGCGAGCATAGCGAAGCAATCCAGCTTTTTGATTTTTGCTCAATCTGAATTACTGCATCTTCTATGCAGAAAAATATATTTCCCCCTTTACCCCTTTTTTATTTGTTATATAATATTTCAAGAGGGAATATTATGTTATTAGAATTTTTATACTCCAAAATCCATAGAGCTACAGTTACGGATGCTAATCTTAATTATGTCGGTTCTATAACAATTGATGAAACCCTTTTAAATGCTGCAAATATGAAAGAGTGGCAAAAGGTTGAAATTCTGGATGTGAATAATGGCGAAAGATTTCAAACTTATATTATTAAAGGTGAACCGAATTCAGGTTGTATATGTCTAAACGGAGCTGCGGCACGTAAAGTTCAACCGGGTGATAAGGTAATTATTGTTACATATGCTCAAATGGAAGAAAAAGAAGCCCAAAATCATAAGCCGACAGTTGTTATTGTTGATGATAACAATAAAATAATTGATAAAAAGTAATACATTACCTTAATATATTTGACCTTTTAGCTAAAAGTCGATATTCTTATAATGGTAGATTATTGTAAGAAAGAGGCTTGTTATGACTGAATTTACTCATAAAAGAGGAGATGGCAAAACATTTTCTAAGGATGATGTTAAGAGGCTTATCGGTGAATATAATATCAAATTTATTAAACTTCAATTCGTTGATATAAACGGTCAGGTTAAGAATATAACTTTACCCTCTGAACAAATTGATAAGATATTGAATAATGAAATAATGCTGGATGGTTCGTCTATAAAAGGATTTAGAAGTATTGAAACTTCTGATATGTTTTTCCATCCTGATTTGACAAGTTTTCAAATTTTACCGTGGAGAGAGCATAATGGCGGGAATTCCGCCCGATTAATATGTGATATTTACAACGTTGACGGGACTCCATTTGAGGGGTGCCCTAGATGTAATTTAAAACGGGTTATGCAGGCTGCTGAGAAAATGGGATTTTCTATGAATATCGGTCCTGAAGCAGAATTTTTCTTATTTGCGAAAGATGAAAAAGGCAATATTACAACATCGACTCAGGATCATGCCGGATATTATGATGTTGGGCCTGAAGATTTGGGTGAAGATGTAAGAGCAGATATTGTTATGACTCTTAAAGAAATGGGTTTTGATATTGAAGCATCTCATCATGAGGTTGCGGATGGTCAGCATGAAATTGATTTCAAATATTCTGATATTTTAACCGCTGCAGATAATGTTGCGACATTCAGAGTCGCAGTTCGTGCAATTGCGGATAAGCATAACTTGCATGCAACCTTTATGCCAAAACCGATATATGGAATTAATGGTTCCGGTATGCACTGTAATATTTCGCTATTTAAAGACGGTGAGAATGCGTTTTATGATGAAGATGCAGAATATCAATTGTCTGATATTGCAAAATACTCTGTTGGCGGTATGCTAAAACATGTTAAAAGCTTCACTGCAGTTACAAATCCATTGGTAAACAGCTACAAACGTTTGGTACCAGGATATGAAGCCCCTGTATATTTAGCTTGGTCTTTGGCAAATAGAAGTGCGTTGCTAAGAGTTCCTGCAAAGCGCGGCATTTCTACAAGGGTTGAACTTCGTTCTCCTGACCCTGCTTGTAATCCGTATTTGGCTTTTGCTGCTATTTTAGAAGCGTGCATGGACGGTATAAGAAATAAGATTGATCCTCCTGCACCTGTTGAAAGTAATATATATAAATTGACTCCAAAAGAACGTAAAAAGCAGAGGATTGACTCTCTGCCCGGAAGTTTAGCTGAGGCGTTGGAACACATGGATAAATCTCTTGTAGTAAGAGCTGCATTAGGCGAACATATTTTTGGGGAATTTATGACTTCTAAAAAGAAAGAATGGGATTCATTCAGAACTTATGTCTCAAAATGGGAACTTGATAAGTATTTAGCTAGGTACTAAGTTTAAAAATAAATAAATTAAGCGGGTACTAAACGAAGTATCCGCTTTTATCATTGCAATTAAAAATTCACTGTCTTATAATGTTTTGGGGAGAAAATCAATGATTACACTACGAAAAGCAATAGATGATATTACAAAAACAGTACGTGAGACCTCTAAAACTCAAGTGGGGGGACCATTTGGAGCATTTGTTTATAAGACAATATCAAAAGATGAAAATGATGAATATATTGAAATTATTGCAACCGGAACAAATAGAGTTACAGACAGTCACGATCCAACTGCACACGCTGAAATTGTTGCGATAAGAAATGCTTGTAAGGTTTTAAATACCTATGACTTGTCTGATTATAGTATTTATGCGACAGGTTTCCCTTGTCCTATGTGTATGGGAGCTATTATTTGGGCAGGTATTAAAAATGCAGTTTATAGTCAAACATTAGAAGCTGCCGAAGATATTGGTTTCAAAGATAGAGAAATGTATGAAGGGGTATTTTCAAGTTATGTAGATAATAATAATTTTATTTCAGTTGCACGAATTCCTAATGCGGAATTGGATGATATTTATAATTCATATAAAAAAGAAGGTATTATTTATTAATTTTCAAAAAGTAGATGCAGAACGGGTATAATCATCCATCATCCTTTTGCTTGCATTTTTCTATTGAGGTGCTAACATAGATATATCAAATGAAATGGACTTGTAGCTCAGTTGGTAGAGCAGTTGACTCTTAATCAATTGGTCGTGGGTTCGAGTCCCACCGGGTCCATTTTTAAAATAGAAGATTGAGAACCGAATAAAGGACGAGAACCCACAAAGCGAAAGCTTTGTCTGGTTCGAGCGCGAGTGAGCCGAGTGCGAAGTGCCGGTGCGGATTGTGGCAACAATGCGGCAGGGCACGAAGTCACGTTTATGGCGAACGAGCAAGAGAGTCCCACCGGGTCCATTTTTATTATGTTCAGAGAGTTTTATATTAGAAATTAAGGGGTATTATTATGGTTTGCACGGTAGAGAAAGTATCTGATAAATGCAAAAGTGTAATCAAAAAAGCACTTAAGGCTTTAGGTAAGAAGAATTTTGTATTTATAATGCATAATGGTAGTTTCCCATCTTGTAGTGGAGAAAATACAGGCTTTGGTACGATAAATTCAAATGGTGGCAGAAAATTTATAGAGTATGCTTCAGGTATATTCGATGGTATTCAGATGGGGCCGGCAGGAAAAACAAAATCTTCGGATGCTTCTCCTTATACCGGTACTATATTCTCAAATAATCCTTTATTTATAGACCTGAAAGAATTAACGACTTCAAAATGGCATAATATTTTACCTATTGAATTGTATAATGCTATTGTTGCCGAAAATCCAAATAAAGATACGAATAAAACAAGTTATGCCTATATTATTAATCGTCAGCACGAAGCTCTTATGGTCGCGTATGAGAATTTTATCAAATTAAATGATTTAAAGTTAAATAGTGAATTTGATTTGTTTAAACTTGAAAATAAATTCTGGCTAGATAATGATAGTCTGTATGAAGCTCTTTCTATCGAAAACGGCACTGATTATTGGCCAAATTGGAAAAATGATATAGATAAAAATTTATTAAATCCAAAATCTAATGAAGAGAAACTGCAATATGCTCAAAGAATTAACGAAATATCTTCAAAATATTCTAAAGAAATTGATGAATATAAGTTTGAACAATTTGTTTTGAGTATTCAAAATAGACAAACACGTGATTTTGCGGCTTCAAAAGGTATAAAAATGATTGCTGACAGACAAGTTGCATTCTCTGATCGTGACACTTGGGCGTATCAATCACTGTTTTTAGATGGCTGGTGTTTAGGATGCCCTCCTGATTATTTTTCAAAAGATGGTCAGGCTTGGGGGTTTCCTGTTATAAACCCTGAAAAATTGTATAATGATGATGGCTCTTTAGGTGAAGCTGGACTTTTAATGAAAGAATTATTTAAAAAAATGTTCAAAGAAAATCCGGGAGGTGTTCGTATTGACCATATTGTAGGTTTAATTGATCCTTGGGTTTATAAAAAAGGTAAAAAACCTATGCCTGAACAAGGTGCTGGAAGATTGTATTCTTCTCCTGAACATGATGAATTAAAGAAATTTGCGATTCCTTCAGTTGAAGATTTGGATATGTCAATGACTTCGGATAATGAAAAGCGTGTAAAATCCTTATCTGATGAACAAATAAAATTGTATGGAAGATTAATAGAAAAAATTGTAATTGCTGCCGCATTGGAAGAAGGTTTAACTAAAGATTCAATTGTTTGTGAAGATTTAGGAACTTTGACAAATCCTGTTGCTGCTGTTATGTCCAAATATGAACTTTTGGGTATGAGATTAACTCAGTTTACTGTTCCGACCGAACCAAGCGACCCATACAGATGTAAAAATATTACCGAGCATTCTTGGGCTATGGTTGGAACTCATGACAACAAACCAATTTCTTTATGGGCTAAAAATTTGAAAAATACTCACGAAGGTTATTTACACGTAAAAAATCTTGTTGAGGATTTATTTAAAGATGAACCTGATAAGGATTCGATAATCGTTCGAATGACTGCTGATGAGGAATTTTTAAAAGAAACAAAACTCGTTGAATTGTTCGCATGCAAAGCTGAAAACGTTCAAATATTCTTTACTGATTTCTTTAATATGAGTCAAACATATAATGTCCCCGGAACTTCAGGTGACAGAAATTGGAGTTTACGTTTGCCTGATAATTTTGAGTCTATGGAGGTAATTAATTTGCCTTTAATTCTCAAAAAAGCTATAATAGCCAGAGGTAGTGAGTTTGCTCAAAATCATAAGGAATTATTAAATGAATTGGATGAAGTTCAATAAATATGCCAAGATATTCGCGATTGTTATAGTGCTGCTAATCGGTTCTGTTTCTTATGCTGATTATGCGACAGAGGCAAAGCTTGAATATAATAAAGGGGTTGATTTGTATCAACAAGGTCAGTTTGAGCGTGCAATTGAAGCGTTTAAATCTGCAACGCAACTTGATCCAAACTATATAGATGCGTATTATAATTTGGGTGCATTGTTAGAATATTTAAAGCAAGATGAAGCTGCTTTGAATGCTTTTAAGCAAATAATATTAAGAAAGCCTGATGATTATGAATCAGTTTATAAGGCTGCTGAAATAAGTAACAAACTTGGGGATACAGAAAAAGCAAGAATGTACCTGACTCTTATCCCTCAAGGTTCTGCGTATGAAAATAAGGCTATTGAGTTGTTAGAGTCTATTGAAGAACCTAAACAAACACAACCTGCGGTTTCGACTCCATCTTCCCCTCAATCTTCATACAATAAAAGTGAATATGGAACTAATGCCGGTCAAGAGCCTTCGAATTTGATAAGCAATACAAATGGTGTTTATGAAAATATTCCAAGCCCAACAGGTATTGTTACTGATAATAATGGAAATGTATATGTTGCAGGATTTTCAGATAATACTATTTATAAAATAGGGTCTGATAATAATAAAATTGTATTTATTAAGGATTCTAAAATTGATGGCCCGATTGGACTGGCTATTGACAGAGATGGGAATATTTATATTGCAAATTATAATAAAGACAACGTTTTAAAAGTAAGTAAATATGGAGAGATTACAGAATTTATTTCAAATATAAGCAATCCGTATTGCATGCATATCAAGGGTAATTTGCTGTTTGTCTCTTCGCAAGGGGACAATTCTGTTATAAGAAGACGCTTGCATTAAGATTATTATCTTAATTAAGATAAAATTGACTGCATCCCCTATATCATATGCTGATATTTAAAATTAACTTATCCTTTAACATAGGTTTAAAGGAGACAGTTATGGCAAATAATAGGTTACTCTATAAGAAGATGTCCATAGAAGAACTTGTTGTTCTTTCTCAGGGCGAAGATTTTAATGCCCTAGAAGAACTTATACGTAGGATTCAAAAAGATGTTTTTGCGACCTTATCTTATATGTTAAAAAGCGCAGACAACCTTTCTGATTTGACCCAAGAAGTTTTATTAAAAGTTGCAAAAAATATTTCTAATCTTCAAAACCCTGCTTGCTTTAGCGGCTGGTTGAACCATATTGTTACAAATACATATTATGATTATTTGCGTAAATCCAAAAATAAGCCGGACATTGTTTCTTTGGAATATTCTTGTCCTTCTTTGGATTTTGAAATAAATATTGACATCCCTGATAAACGAAGTAAACCAATGGAAAAATGTATTACATCTGAGTGTGAACAACAGATAAAAAAAGCTATACGTTCCTTGCCGGATGCCTTTAGAATTGCAATTATACTAAGAGAATTCCAGGGATTGTCTTATGAGCAGATTGCTAATACAACAAATTCAAGTATTGGTACGGTAAAATCAAGGATTTCCCGTGCCAGAGTTAAATTACATGATGTTTTAAAAAACTATACTTAAGAAAAGAGGTAATAATGAATAAAAGTCTTACTTGCAGCCAAGTTTTAGCTTTAATAAATTCATACGTCACAGGGAATATCAATTCCAAATTGAGAGAAGATGTGGAAAAACATATATCAAAGTGCCATTCCTGCCGCAAAAAAGTTGAAGATCTTACAAGGATATTGTTAAAATTCGATAATATTAATGAAGAAGTTGTAAAAGAAGAACAATTATCTCTAAATCCAAAACTTATGTCTAATTTGTCTGCTTATATTGATAATGAATTGCCGGCAGAAGAAAATATTAAAATAAAAAAGATTACAATATCAAATCAGACCGCAAGAAAGCATTTAGAAAAAATGTATCAATTCCACAAACTTATGCAGTCTGCATATGCAAAGACAAAATCAAATTTAAAAACCGATTATTCAAAAGGAGTTATATCTTATTTGCAAAAAAGTGAAAATTATACGACTGTGTATTTTTACCGATTAATTATTCTTTTTAGCGTTTTAATTGTTGCAATTGTTGTTGGTTTTATATACTTATACTTTTAATTGTCCATTTGAAGGTGTAATTGGTCTTGCTAGTGTTTTTCTTATAGGGCAATTCACCTTGTCGCCGTATAATGGATTGCATTGTACAGTAGGAGTATTCATTTTTGCGATATTATTTTTTTGTCGTTTTGATGCATATAAATTTCTTATGAGAGGTGTGATTAGGTTACATGATAAAATCGCTCCTAATGTTGTCCCTCCGACTTCAAGCCCCTGTGAGAACCAGTTATATGTGCTTTTTATGTTATCAGGTAATTTAAGTTTACTTATGTCAAATCCTGTTGTTCCGATTTTTTTAGCTAGATTCTTTTTAGAAAGAAAATCTTTTACAATAGGATGTATCCATCTTCCTGTTTTGCCAAGTCTTTTTGCTATTGCACAAAAAGATCTTGTAACCGCATAAAATGATAAAATGTTAACGCAAGCATCTGCGGCTTCTTGTGGAATTAAGAACATTTTTTGTTCTTTTGGAATTTTATCATTTACAATGATTGCTGCAATTTGCGCTGCTGATGATAAAATCCAGCCGATAACACCGGTATGAACGAGCATTTTACCCATATTCCCGCTATATTTAGTGTATAATTTATCAAATATTGAAAGAGCTGCTTTATTATTCATTATTCTCCTCCTTTATTTGTTTCGCCTGTAAAAATATCCATTCTGGGGCAATCTAAGTATGGATTTTTAATTACAGCGTTATTTTTTATATCCAATTTTTTCATAAATTTATTTGTTAATAATTTAGTAAGCGGGGCGTCTATTAAGAAATTAGTGAATAACATTACGCCTAACCCTGCAATTGTTCCTATGGCATTTTTGTAGTGCTTAAGCCCATCAATTGTGACTTTCACTCCTTTAGGGAATATCGCTGATTGTAGTTTGTTGATTATTTTCCCGGAATTATTGATAATAGGTTCTTTGGTCATATATTCAATGCCCTTTAGGCAGGCATATCTAATAAAATATCCAGTAGTTGTACCGGCGATGATTTTGGCAAGTGTTCTTGCTACTGACACTTTTCTCGTTTTTTCGTCTACATTTTTATTATATAAATCTATTAAAGGCTGCATTATAATGGCGGTTGCACCTAAAATAAGTCTGTTATTGTGCGGTGCGGCAAGGTGGTCACTTGTCCATTTTATTGCTTTTAATACTCCCTCTTTTTTTACTGTGGCAGCAGGAATTTTACGTACAATTTTATCAATTGTCGTATTTGTCATATTAGATATAGATTTAATAGACATTCCACACATGAATACACACTTTCACCTAATACTATAAAAGTTTTTTTCATTAATTTTTTGCGTATTTTTTGTATTTCTTTCATAAAAATTTACAAAAAAAACAGGGTATAATTATTATACCCTGTTTTTTTTGATATTCAAGTTTTATTATAATATTGCTCCTTTCGGAACGACTGTTACTCCTCCTTCTGATACGTGGAATCCTCGTTTTAAGTCTTCATCTCTATCAAAACCAATCTTTGTATTTGGAGGAATGATTACATTCTTATCAATAATTGCTTTTCTAATTTGCGAATATCTACCGACTTCAACATCTTCCATAAGAATACTGTCTGATACGCTTGAATAACTGTTAATTCTTACTTTTGGTGATAATACGCAGTGTGATAAGCCGCCACCTGAAATAATACAACCTTCAGATACCATAGAATTAGTAGCCATACCTATTCTATCATCCTCTTCCCATACGAATTTCGCAGGAGGATAGTTGTAGTTAAATGTTCTTAAAGGCCACTCTTTTGAGTATAGATTTAATTCAGGAGAGTAGTCGAGCAAGTCCATATTCGCTTGCCAGTAAGCATCAATGCTTCCTACATCTCTCCAGTATCCTCTTTCGCCCTGAGTCATTCCGGGGAAAGAATTGTCATTAAAATTATACACATAAATGTTTTTACCCTCGTTTAGCAGCATAGGGATAACATTTTTACCAAAATCGTGTGAGGAATCTTCTTTTTTAGCATCTCTTGTTACGCTGTCCAAAAGAACTTCTTTATCGAAAATATAATTACCCATTGATGCTAAACAGTAATTAGGATTTCCCGGAATAGATTTAGGTCTGTATTGTGGTTTTTCAACAAAATTCACAAGACGCCAATTATCATCTACTTCCATAATTCCAAATTCGGATGCTTCCTCTATCGGAATTGGAATCCCTGAAATTGTCAAGTCTGCTTTGTTTTCTTTATGGAAATCAAGCATCTGGGTAACAAGCATTTTATAAATGTGATCTCCTCCAAATATGCAAACATACCTCGGATCTTCATCCTTTATATGAAAAATATTTTGGTATATTGCATCCGCAGTGCCTTTGTACCAATCGTTTCCTGTTCTCATTTGCGCAGGGCACAAATCAACATATTGATTTAAAAATGGAGATAGTGCCCAGCCACGAGTGATATGTCTGTTTAATGAATCAGATTTATACTGGGTTAATACTTTTATTTTGAAAAATCCCGAATTAATAAAATTATTGATAACAAAGTCAATAATTCTGTATCTGCCGCCAAAAGGTACTGCAGGTTTTGCCCTGTCTTTTGTTAAAGGGTATAACCTCTTACCTTCACCGCCGGCTAATATCATAACTAGTGTGTTATCTGCTGACATATAAAGCCCTCTTTTTTACATAAAGATTATATAATAAATTAGAAAAATCGTCACTAATTCTAAATAACTAATTTTACATAATACATATTATTAACAGATAAGATGTATTATATGCATGACCGCTTTCTTTGGGCGGTCAAAGAAAGCGGTCAGAAAGAAACCCGCGGTCTGGAGCTACGTTCGTTAATAAATTGTAATTACTCTGCCATAAGCTCGCAAACTCGCTACCGCTCAGACAATGCTCGCTTTGACTTTGCAGAGTAAAACATTTATTACTCACTTCGCAAAAGACCGAAATTATATAATGTAATATTGCGACCTCCGCGTAGCGAACAATAAATGTTACACGAGAGAATTTCAAAAGCGGAATTTGTTTGAGGGCTTTGCCCGAGTTATTCCGCTTGGGCAAAAACGACCTGTCTTACAAGTCGTTGGAAAATCAATAGGAAAAAGGGAAAGGAAATCATTTATTAAGTTTGATAAGTTTGTTAGGTTTGATAGGTTTGTCAAGTTTGATAAATATTTAAATTCATTAATGAATTTATCCAACTTAGCTAACTTATCGAACTCATCCAGCTTATCATTATGCGTTAAATGTTTTGAATGAAGATTCAACGTTTTTCTGGATAACTTTTTTAACTGCTTCCATTTCTGTATTTATTGCGTTTTCTTCAGTATCTAATTGTTTTAATTTTAATTCTAAGTTTTTATCTTGTACTTGAATAATTTCAATTTTAGCGTTTACTTCTTGAATTTTCTTGTCATATTGTGCTTTATCAAAGTAGTATTTGTTCATTGCGTCGTTGTATGCAGCATCATCAGCAGTAGTTTTTGCTGTTAATTTGTATGTGATACCGTCTTCATTCTTTTCACAATCATCTTGAGAGTTGTAAATGATAATTGTTGTATATCTGCCTGATGTATCTTGCTCAACTCTTGCATATTTGTTACGAATATCTTTTGTTACAGTTCCTTGACCGTATACATATGATTTGATGCCAGATGTTGACATATTATTGTCTGTATAATTTGCTGCTTCAATTTCTTTTTGGTTGTAAAATACTGGATAGTATGAACCATTCCCGTCTTTTTGATATCTAACAAGCCAATTAGTTGTATTACCGTATTTATTATGCAATATCTCTAAATATTTTGATTCTAGTGCTATTGCATCCTCATAATCCCCCTCGTTTAATGTTGATAAATAAGGATCTTTTTCTCTTCTGTCAGGAGTGTTACTCGTGAGATTATATAATGTTGTTGCACCTATGGCATATGTATAATTTGGAGCATCACCATTCCTTGTAACAATTACATTTCCGTTGGCATTGATTGTTTCACCAACTGTTTCTTGAAGATAGTTCATCAAGTATATACCCCCAGGTTGTGCGATTAGGGATGTAATAGTATTATTTTCTGTACCATCTTCAAATGAATATGTAATCTTACAATAATCTGATGATGAAGGTGGGGTAGGTACAGTCATTGATGCCAACTGACTGTAATAGTTAGCTGATTCGTTGGACAAAGTTGTTCTTTGTTGGTTAATCTGTTGTCCTTCATATTCTGTATTAGTTTTACGAGCGGTTAAGCTTAAAAATCTTGCTTGTGATGCACTCATTCCCATAATGACTGTCCTTTCGTATTTTTTGATTTCCTATAAATCTCTTATCGGACAGTTTTGTTTTTTTCTTTAATTTTTTGATATGTTTTGTAACGATTTTGTTACATAAGTTCCTAAAAGTTAGTTATATAGCTGTATTTCATTTTTACATAATTAATATTATCAGAAAGTTATTACCGCTTTTATATAATGAAATATTGCGACCTCCGCGTAGCGAACAATAAATGTTACACGAGAGAATTTCAAAAGCGGAATTTGTTTGAGGGCTTTGCCCGAGTTATTCCGCTTGGGCGAGTGTTACAATTTATTAGTAAGCGGAGCGACGGGAGAGAGTTTCTTTTCGTCTATTTTCTTGTCGGCACAAGAAAATAGACTGCGGGGTTCGGGGCAGCATTTGCCCCGAATTATATACATATAATATTAATTATGTACAAAAAAAGAGGATATGTTTAATATCCTCTCTTTTTGTATGTTTATTTTGAATTACTCTTTTAAGAATGATTCGTAGTTCCTTGCAAGTAAATGAGAACGTACCTGGTTTATCAAATCAAGGGCAACACCAACCATGATGATTAATGATGTAGCTCCGATACCTTGTAATGTCTCGATTTTGGTTATATAACTTGCAAATGACGGAACAAGTGCAATTATACCTAAACCAATAGCTCCAATGAATGTTGTTTTGGTTAATATCTTATCAATTGCTTCGGCCGTAGGTCTTCCCGGTTTGATCCCAGGAATAGATGAACCGTATTTTTTCAAATTGTCTGCAATATCCTTTGGCTGCATATTTGGCATAATTGATGCATAGAAGAATGTTAATGCAATAATCAATGCCACATATATCAAGTAATATACTATTCCGTCAGGACTTAGGTATTGATTTAACTGAATGAATAGTGTTTTCATTGCAGGCGACTTAATATTATTCGCATTCCCAACAAGTGCTAAAACTGTTGAAGGGAATAACAAAATTGCAATCGCAAAGATAATAGGCATTACACCGCCCGGATTTAACTTAAACGGTATGAATGAATTCATTCCGCCGTACACTTTGTTACCAATTTGTCTTTTAGGATTAACAATGATAACCTTACGTACTGCTTCTTGCATAATTACAATTAAAACAGTTGCAGCCAAGAATATTGATAGTAATATAAATAATCCTAATTGCATTTGTGGGCTGGCTTTTACAAGCATCCATGTTCTTGAGGCATATACAGGAATTCCTGATAAAATACCGCAAAAGATGATTAGCGAACCGCCATTACCGATACCGTTTTCTGTAATTAATTCAGATATCCACATAACAAGAACCGCACCGGCTGTTAATATACAAATAGAATTTATATAGAAAGCCAATGGGTTTACCGAAGGTATAACTGCTCCAGGCAAATGATGCAAATAAAGCATAAATATAAATGCCTGGAATATACCTAGTATTACGGTAAATATTCTTGTGTATTGTGATAATTTGCGTCTCCCTTCCTCTCCTTCTTCTTTTTGTAATTTTTCCAATGAAGGAATAACTACCGAAAGAAGCTGCACGATGATGGAAGATGTGATAAAAGGTCCGATACCTAAAGCTAATATAGATACTTTTCCTAATGCGCCCCCTGTAAACAAATCAAGGAAGCCAATTATGTTGTTACCGCTTGCAATATTTGAGAATATTTGGTTGTTTATACCGTATAGAGGCATTTGAACCCCAAATCTCCACACTGCAATCATTAAAAAAGTAAATATAATTTTTTGCTTAAGTCCGGATGCATGCCACATTGACATTAAGTCTTCTGTGGATGGTGCCTTCATTCCTTGTGCCATTATACTAACTCAACCTTTCCGCCTGCTGCTTCAATTTTTTCTTTAGCTGATGGTGTAACATATACAGCTTTTACTGTTACAGCTTTTTTAATTTCACCTTTACCTAATACTCTCAGCCCAACACAAGATGGGTGCAAAGTAAGTTTTTCTTTTAATGTTTCAAATGATACTTCTTTAAGTTTTAATGCATCTAATCTGCCTACGTTAATTTGTGCATAATTGTCTTTTGAGTATACTTGGAAACCTTTTAATTTAGGTAATCTTCTGTATGCAGGCATTTGTCCGCCTTCAAAACCTCTTTTTGAAGAGTTCCCAGATCTTTGTCCTTCACCGTTATGACCGCGGCAAGATGTTTTACCTCTTCCTGAAGAACGTCCTCTGCCTACTCTTTTGATTTTAGATGTAGAACCTGCAGCAGGTCTTAAATCTTCTAATGTTATATTTGACATTTTATTTCCTTCTTTCTTTGTACTTTATATCATTATGTGCTTGTATGGCAACTATTTTACAATCTCTACAAGATGAGATACTTTGTTTACCATACCTAAAATTGTTGGAGTTGAAGTGTGTTCAACTACTTGATCTTTTTTTGTTAAACCTAAACTTTTAACAACTTTACGTTGTGTCTCAGGTCTGCCAATTAAACTTTTTACAAGCTTAATTTGAATTTTTTCTGATTTTTTATTTGCCATTTTTTTATTCCTTATAAATTATTATTACTTTTAACTTAGTTTAAAAATTCTGCCATTGTAAGTCCGCGTTTTGCAGCAACATCTTTGAAAGATGACAAAGATTTTAAAGCTTCTAATGTTGCGTTTGCAGCGTTCAAAGGAGCTTTTGAACCTAATGATTTTGCTAAGATGTTTTCAATACCTGCAAGTTCTAAAACTGAACGAACTGCACCACCGGCAATAATACCTGTACCTTGTGAAGCAGGTCTTAACATTACACATCCTGCACCTGATTTTGCTTGAACAGGGTGTGGAATTGTTGTTTTGAAAATAGGTACTGTAATAACATTTTTTCTGCCGTCAGCAATAGCTTTTTGGATAGCAATAATAACTTCTGATGCCTTTGCACAACCTACGCCAACTTGACCTTTTTTGTTACCAACAATAACAATAGCTCTGAATGATAATTTCTTACCACCTTTAACAACTTTTGTTACACGACTGATTTGAACAACGTTTTCAGTCCATTCTGATTGTGGTTTTTCTTCTGTTGTTTCAATTTTTTGCTTTCTAGCACGGCCGCGTCTGCCTTTTGCAGGTTTAGCTTCTGCTTCTGTTTCTGCTACTGCTTCAGTTTCTGCTGATGTTTCTTCAACTTTAACTTCTTCAGCCTTTAATTCTTCATTGTTTTCCATTGATTTTTACCTTTCATAAAATTAATTAAATAACTTTTTTGAGAATTACTATTCTCGGCTATATTGTAAAATACGTCAAAATAAAGCTTCTTTTGCCAAGTTATGAGTCAATATACTTGGAAGCTATTTGAAATCGTATTTTGTTAACTTCTGACAGTATAATTCTATCAGTAAGAAAAATAAAAATCAAGTAAAATTTGATATAAAATTCTTATACTGTAATTTTTTGTTCCGTTGAATCTATAATTTCTTGTACATATTTATAATATGAACTTTTATTTTCAAAAGGTTTGATATTTTCTCTAAGCTGCTGCGGCGAGATAAATCCTTTGTGTAATGCGATTTCTTCTATACACGCAATTTGTTCTCCTTTATTGCGCTCTATTGCGGAAACAAAATTGCTGGCTTCAAGCATAGCATCTTGTGTGCCGGCGTCAAGCCATGAAAATCCGCGCCCTAAGATTTCTACATTTAATTTCCCCTTTTCAAGGTAAATTTTATTCAAATCGGTTATCTCAAGTTCTCCTCTTGCAGATAGGTGAAGTGTTTTTGCATATTCACAAACATGTTTATCGTAAAAATATAATCCTGTTACTGCATAATTTGATTTTGGCTTTTGCGGTTTTTCTTCTAAGGAAATTGCCTTGCCGTTTTTATCAAATTCTACCACACCGAATCTTTCCGGGTCATGAACCCTATATCCGAATACGGTTGCACCTTGATTGTTTTCAATAGCATGTTTCATAAGAGATGAAAAACCGAAACCGTGGAAAATGTTATCTCCAAGAATTAGAGCAATATCTTCTCCGCCGATAAAATCTTCTCCTATTAATAGTGCATCGGCGATGCCTTTTTGGACATATTGAATTTTATACTCAATATTCATTCCAATTTGAGAGCCGTCGCCAAGGAGCTTTTTAAAGTTATCTATATCTGTTTTGCTTGTTATAATTAAAACATCTCTAATCCCTGCGAGCATTAGTGTCGACAAAGGATAATATATCATTGGCTTATCATATATTGGTAATAAAATCTTTGATATTGGTTGTGATGCCGGATATAGTCTTGTTCCTGCTCCTGCAGCAAGTATAATTCCTTTCATTTCCTATAAAGCTCCTATTGTTGATTCTTCTTCAGTATCTTGTTTTTTGAATTGCATTTCGTATAAAGTTTTGTATTCCCCTTCAGGAATGGACATAAGTTCTTCGTGCGTTCCAAGCTCTACAAGTTCTCCTTCATTTATAACTGCAATTCTGTTTGCATTTTTAATTGTAGATAATCTGTGGGCAATAATAAAGACGGTTCTATTTTTCATCAAGTTATCCATTGCTTTTTGAACAATCGCTTCCGATTCGTTATCAAGAGCGGATGTTGCTTCGTCAAGTATAACAATTGGAGCATTTCTAAGCATTGCTCTTGCTATTGCGACACGTTGTCTTTGACCTCCGGATAGTGTTAATCCTCTTTCTCCAAGCATAGATTCTAAACCATCAGGTAAATCCGCAATCATTTCTTGTAAGTGTGCAGATTCTATTGCCTGTCTAAGTTCTTGCTCAGATGCAGACGGATTACCCATCATAATATTTTCTCTAATTGTTCCTGAGAATAAGAAATTATCTTGGAATACCATTGAAATATTTTGCCTTAATGATTCTATTGTATATTCTCTTATATCTGTTCCATCAAACTTTATTGCACCAGACTTTATGTCATAAAATCTTGGCAGAAGGTTAACAAGAGTAGATTTTCCCCCGCCGGAATTACCAACGATAGCAAGAGTTTCATTCTTTTTAACTTCTAAATTTAGGTTCTTTAAAACAGGATGATTCGGAATATATTCAAATTCTACATTTTCAAATTTTATAGATTCATTCAGGCCTTTAAGTTCTCTGGCATTAGGAGAGTCTTTAATCTCCGGTTCTAAATCAAATAATTCAAATATACGTCCCATCGCTACAAAGATATTTTGGATACCTGTAAGTGTGTTTCCTAAAGTTTTAACAGGTTTATATAAAAGTAATAAAGATGTTACAAACGACGCAAAACTTCCTGCTGTCATTTGGCCTGAATTAATTAAGTATGTCCCGACCCCGAGTACTGTTGCTATCCCAAAAGAAGCAATCAAATACATTAAAGGTGACATCCAACCGGATCTTTTATATAATGACATTCCGACATTGTATGATTCCCAAGTTTGGTCCTTAAAATATTTATTTTGTCTTTCTTGAAGACCATATGCGGCCATAACCTTGTTGCCATTGTATGTTTCGTTAATATTCGTTGTAATATTACCGCCTATTACCATGTTTTTGTTTGATGCTGCTTTAATTCTTTTTCTAATCAATGCAACCGGTAAAAATGCAACACAGAGTACTACAACACCTATTATTGCAAGTTTCCATGAACTGTATAACATTACGGCAATCAGACCTAATGCCCCAAATAAACTTGTAGTAATAGTTTTGATATTGTCAACGATACCTGCGGAAGCTGTTCCGGGGTCTCCCATATATCTTGAAATTATTATACCTGATGAATTTTCATCAAAAAATTGAGGGTGCATGTGTATTAATCGTTCAAATAAGTCAAATTTCACATCATTTGTTATATGTGCGCTTGTCCAACTTGAAAGATAACCGTTTGTGTATCTTAAAACTCCTTGTATTGCCGCAAATAAGATTACACCGATTGGTAATATTACAGCCATTTGGACGCTTGTTATTACAAATGGGTGATTTAGTAAAGAAAATTCAAATGATTTTCCTCCTATTACGTAATCCATGTACGGTTTTAGCGCGAATGCCGTAACACCGTCCAGCAAGCCCAACGGAATTGCAACTAAAAATCCTAAGATTATTCTAAACATGTATGGCTTTATATATGGCCATATTCTTGATAATAACCATCCGTATTTAAATGAGTTTTGAGCTGTAGTAGCGCTTAATTTCATAGTATCCCCTTTTGATAATGTGTATGTATATAAATTATATTATAAATATTCTTTTATTGCTCTGTATTAATCTTATTTTTACATTTCTTTGTTTGTTATTTCTTCAAAGTGTGTCCAATCAAATACTTTTTTCTTTGCTTTTTTAGTTATAGCCTCGCTATTTTCGCTTTTTAGTTCTGCGATAGCATCTTTTATTTCAGTATTAAAGTTTAGTATCGGCAAGCCGAATTCTTTTGCTATTTTTTCAACTTTAATGTCATAATTTATCGCAAGAATTTTAGTTTTTGTTAATAAGCCTATGATAATTGCATGAAATCTCATTGCTATCATGTATTCTGCTTGAGAAATTCTTTCTATTATTTGGCTGTTTGTTAAGCCTTGAAAGATTTCTGTTTTGATATCAGGGTTCAACATTTTAATATTTTTTTCAAATTCTTTGCATATTTCAAGGTCTATTTCATCTTGAAAAGAATAAATTTCGATTTTGTAGTCTTTAAATTCTATGTTTATTTGATGGGCAAGTCTGTCAATAAAATCTGCCGTTATACCCTTGCAGTTTCTTAGTTGGACCGCAACGGTTTTAGTTTTATTCTCAATGCCCGGAATATTTATGGAAAATATCGGGTCACATAATAAATCAGCTTTTATGCCGCTATTTGTAAGTAGTTTGTAACTGTTTTTATCTCGAACACTCACATATTTGCAATGTTTTATAAATTGAAGTGCAATAAATCTTGATATTGGGTTTTGAATTGGTCCTATGCCTTGTGCAAATATAATTACAGTTTTATTAAACAGTAATCCTATAAAGATGATAAATAAGTAATAATATAGACTTTTAGCGCTCGTAACATCCTGTAATAAGCTGCCGCCGCCTGAGATTACAATGTCGGAATTAAAAATTGTTCTAATGATTTCTTTTATGTTGAATGTGTAGATGCTGTTTATTTCTTTGTATTGTGACATTGTATATTCAGGATTAGACGAAATTACTGTTATATTGTGATTATCATTTTGTAATTTTTTAACAAGAACATCCAAAATTGCTTCGTCCCCGAAGTTTTTAAATCCAAAATATCCTGATAATACGCACTTTTTACTCATTATACGGCCTCAGATTTATATATATTATAAACTTCATCGTAGTGTGGAATGGATTTTATTGCTCCAATCCCTTGAGCTTGTAACCCCGCATCAATAGAGGCGATTTTAGCTGCTTCTGTCGCATTGTATCCATTTGCCGTGGCATGCAAGAATGCACCGTTGAATGCATCCCCTGATGAGGTTGTATCTACAATATTTTGAGTATAAAATTTGATAAATGTAATATTATTGTTGTTGCTTACATAATATCCGTTATTTGAGCCTGATTTTATTATTACGGTACTAATTCCCATATCATTGAGGTGTTTCATGATGTTTTCAAGCGAATCGATACTAAATATGCTTTTGGTATCATATTTTTCGCTTAAAAACAATATATCCGTATAAGGTGCAATTTCATTAAAATATTCTTTTGCATCTTCAGGGTTGCTGATAAGAGAGGAATAATTAGGGTCGTATGAAGTCGTAACTCCGTTTTCTCTTGCAATTTTGAATGCGTGTCGCACTGCTTCATTGGAAGACATTGATAATGATTGCGTTACACCTGAAGCGTATATTATTTTTGAAGATTTTATGTATTCTTCGTTGATATCTTGAATTGATAATTGAGATGGTGCTATTTTTTTGCGGTAGTGAGTGAATTCTTTTTCATGCACGGAAGATCTTGATACAATGTATATTCCGTTTTGATAATCAACTGTTCTTACATAATCGATGTTTAGTCCTTCGTTTTCCCAGCTTGTTAATAAATAATCTTTAAACGGGTCATTACCTACGCATGTTATAAAACCTACCGAAGAATTCAATCTTCTTGCCGCTACTGCAGTTACTAATGAATCCCCTCCGTAGTATTTGTGCAAACATTCAGAATCCTTTAATTTCTGATTGGTAGAAAACTCTATAAGACTTTCTCCGATTGTAATTAGGTCGTATTTCTTGTCCGGCATAATCTACCTCAAACTCTCTAACAGTTTTTTCGTGCGATTAGTAATTTCTGAGTATGAAGACGCATTAGCTGTCAGATGTCTGCCTATTCCTACCGCAACAGCCCCTGCGTCAATATATTGTTTTACTTCTTCAAGTTTTACATCTCCTTGCGGAATTATATTCAAAAATGGCATGGGTCTGAGCATGTTTTCAATATATTCAACTCCGCCAAGAGCAGTCGCAGGATATACTTTTACTAATGGTATTCTTGCTTTCCATGCTTCGTATGCTTCATTTGCTGTTGAAGTTCCGGCAATTAGCGGCAATTGTCTGTCTTTTGATATTTTTACCAAATTCATTTGGAATATAGGTGAAGATAGAATCTTTGCGCCGCAATTTATTGCTGTTTCAGCTTGAATTGTTGTTATAATTCCTCCTGCACATATTATAGCTTCTTTTGAGAGCGCTTCAATTGTGTTGAATACTTTGGGGTTCTCAACTGTAATTTCTACTATATCAAGTCCGCCGTCAATAATTGCTTTTGCAATATCTGCAGCTGTTTGCGGATCTTGGTTTCTAATAATCGGAAACACTTTGTTTTGTGATAGTTTTTTTATTAAGTTAATATTCATAATTTTACCTTTTTTGGAATTTATTATATCATAAATTAATAATTTGGCAGGGAGAGATATTTTATGAAAAATTTACAGAATAAGTTATTTTATTTTAAATCTTTTCTGTTTTATATAGTTTTAATTCTTATAACGTTGTTTTTTTCGTCAATATTGATTGAAGAATATGCGAACAGTTTTTTAATATCGTTTTTTGCCTCCAGAAAGCCTATATCAAGTGATATTATGGAAGTCGTTGTTGATGATTACTCCATTCAGAAGTATAAATGGGAAAAAGATACGTATGCGGATTTGTTGAATTATTTTTCAACGTATACGCAAGCGAAAGTCATAGGATTTGACTTTACACCTACAACTTTTGGAACTGAAGTTTCCGAATCGGAAAAGAAATTTATTTCACAAGTAAATAAAATGGATAATTTGGTTTTCGGTTTTGCCCCTGAACGTGTAATTAATGATGAAGATGAGGAACTTTTAAAAGATTTTAAAAAACATTCATTAAATATTGATTTACAAACTGATATTCGTCCTTCATATTTTAATGGGATAAAAAGTGCGTCTTCAGCCTTGCGTGATGCTACAAAGAATTACGGTTCTGTTCGTGTGGATCAGACTTCAAGCTCAGGGACGCTGATTGATATTCCAAATATTGTTCAAATAAAGGATAATTATTATCCGTCGCTTGGTTTTAAAATGTACTTGCTTGCAAATAGTACGAATGATGTTGTTTTAGGACCAAATTATTTATATGTTCCGAAGACAAATTTAAAACTGAAATACATATGGAGCGGCGGTTCGTTTTATAATTTTGTAAGATATTATAGGCAGGGAATTGACGGTTATACATACCCAATGATTCATGCTTCTCAGATAATTGATACTTATGCAATGCTAAAGGCAGGCATTACTCCTAAAAATCATCCTGAATTATATGATTATAAAAATGGGAAGCTCGTTGATCCCGCAATATTTAAAGACAAAGCAATATTTGTCGGAGCTAATATTACAGGTCCGTCACAGGATATTTTAAAAACTCCGATGTTAATACGCCATCCTGGTGTTGATATTCACGCAACAGTTTACAATAATTTAATGAGCGGTCATACTTTAGAGTTTATTGGTTTAGGGCTGGCATTTTTAATTTTTGTATTATTATGTGCCGCAACTTTTGCAATCATATTAAGAATGCACTTTATTCAAGGTTTGATTTTAATTTTAGGTCTTGATATTTGCTATTTAATATGTGTATTTTTTGCGGCATCAAATGGATATTTGGTAAGTTATGCCACCCCTGTTATGTGCCAATTTGTAACGGCTGTTTTTGCATATTCATTCAAATTTTTAACTGAAAGCCGTAATAAAGAAAAAATTAAAAATGCGATGGGTAAATATTTATCTCAAGACATTATGAAAAATGTTGTGAAAAATATTGATGATTTGAAACTTGGCGGAAAAAGAGCCGTTGTTACTGTTCTTTTTTCTGATATAAGAGGTTTCACCAGCATGAGCGAGAAAATGAGCGCTGAAGAAGTATCTGCGATTTTGAATGAATATTTTGGTGAAATGGAACCGATTATTACCAAATATAACGGTGTTATAAATAAGTTTATCGGTGATGCAATTATGGCTATATTCGGAGAGCCTATTCAAGATGATAATCACCCCCAAAATGCCGTAAAATGCGCTTATGAAATGTTAAAGCGTGTAGAATATCTTCGCGAAAAGTGGATATTTGAAGGTAAACCTAAATTTGACATCGGTATTGGCATCAACACCGGTGAAGTTTTTATTGGTAATATTGGTACAGAAACAAGAATGGAATATACTGTGATTGGTGATACTGTAAACCTTGCAAGCAGGATTGAAGGCTACAACAAAGTATATAAAACAAATTTGCTTGTAAGTACCTCAACATATTCGTATATTTCTGAAATTGCTGATGTTATTAAGATTAAAGAAGTTCAAATCAGAGGCAAGGCTAAAAAAATGGATATATATGAAGTTTTGAGAATAAAAAGGTAAAAAAAATCCTCCGGTAATGGAGGATTTTTTCTTATCTGTAATTCGTAAATTGCAGCGGATAATCGTATGCGTCATCATTTTTTCTTAAAAGTTGTATAACTTCTTGTAGATCATCTTTACTTTTGCCGGAAACTCTGACTTGTTCCCCTTGAATTGAAGCCTGAACTTTAAGTTTTGAATTTTTGATATCAGCAACAATTTTTTTTGCTAAATCTTGTGTTAAACCTTTTCTTAACTTGAATACTTGTCTGACATTCCCTCCAAGTGCATTTTCTATTCCTTGCGGATCAAGTATTTTTAAACTGAGATTTCTTTTTGAAAATTTTGATTGAATGATGTCGACAATATTTCTTAGTTTCATTTCATCTTCTGTTGTTATAGTGATTGATTTGTCAGCGTCAAGATCTATTTGAGAATTTGAATTTTTAAAATCAAATCTTGATGTCAGTTCTCTGCGAACTTGGTCTACTGCGTTAACCATTTCTTGCCTGTCAAACTCAGATACAATATCAAAGCTGCAATCTTTTGCCATAATTAACCCTCCTTATTTTTTAATAATTATAATAGAAACTAATGCAAAAAGAAAGGTAGGATTTTGTTCCTACCTATTACACACTATCTATTTCTATTACGGGGAAATTATTTTTTAAACTTTGCTTTTATCTTACTCCCTATGTTTTTTCCTGTGTTAACGACTTTGCTGCCAAGTTTTTTTGCTAAGTCGACAATTTTTCCTGCGATTTTGCCGCTTTTTTTGTAGATAAATAACCCGCCAAGCGCTACCGCTCCAAGGAGTAATACTTTTGAAATAAAATTGCTTTCTCTTTGTGCTTTACTTGGTTTAAAAGTGTCTTTTGATGGCTGCCCCGGGTTGATTTGTGTTCCGGATAAAGCAGGGGCTCCTGCATACGGTATATCTGTTGACATTGTAGGATACATTTGATTTATCATAGAGTACCCAATGTCTTCTACCATTGCCGGATTTCTTAAATTGTACTGAATGCTTTGATCCATAAAATAACCTACATTAACCTTACATATATATAAAGTTTTTTAGAGGTAAAATATTTACTTTTTTGTTAAATTTTGCTTTAATATTCTTAACATAAGAAAAGAAAGAGAGTTTTATATGAATATGTTTAAACGTTGGTATGATGCGGATGCTGTTGTTTCAAAGGTAATAAATGACTTAGAGAAATCGAATGAAAAAGTTCAAATTGCATGCGCAGAATATATTATCGATTTAATGAAAGATGTTGAGCTAAAAGATTTGACTTTGGATGATCAATTTAACTACATTATGCGCAGATGGTACGATAAAAATATTAAAGTATCTCATGCAATAGAATATTTGCGTCTTTGCCCTGATGATATAAGACGTGAAACTGCATTAAAAGTCCAAAAATATTTAAAACAAATTTCTTAACATATTAGACAAAACCTCAAATATGGTATTTAATTGTATTGGAGGGATATTTTGTCTGAAGAGATTAACAAAAACGTCATAGATTTGTTCTCCGGCAACAAAGATAAAAGTCGTTTATCTGCTGATGTGCAAAAAAAGATTCGTTTTTATGCCGGTTTTAATTATGTTAAACGCAAAAAAGATGACAACGGCAATCCTTTGAGAAAAGATTATTTGTTAAAGTATGCTTCAAAATGTCATTATATGGTTTCTGTAATGAGAGAGATTGATGGTGAAACTGTGTTGTATACATACGATGTTCCAAATGATGATTTGTTTAAATTTATGAAGTCATTTGATGAAAATACTTTAGACGGAACAATAGTTGAAATCGACAAATATTTCCCGGATGAAATAGTGTAGTTTGAAAGTTTG
This sequence comes from uncultured bacterium, assembly GCA_902801985.1. Lineage (GTDB taxonomy): Bacteria > Cyanobacteriota > Vampirovibrionia > Gastranaerophilales > Gastranaerophilaceae > Zag111. The sequence goes on from CADCKD010000014.1 coordinate 78,191, forward strand.
AAAATGTGTTTTTTTCAGAAATATAATAGTAGTTTGCATAAATGTTTTAAGCCATATCAGTATGTAGGCGGTGAATTCTTATCTCATAATAAAAATTTTGATGATGCCGCTGTTCGTTTTGCAATGGCATTCCCTGATAAATACGAAATAGGTATTTCAAATTTGGGGGTGCGTATTTTATATGAACTTATCAATAAAGAACAACATTATATGTGTGATAGAGTTTATGCTCCGGAAACGGATTTTACCCCTGAACCTTTGTATGCATTGGAATCAAAACGTGCTTTGAAAGATTTTGATGTTGTAGGTTTTTCGCTACAATATGAAATGTCATATCCGACAGTATTGAAAATGCTCGAAATGTCAGGAATCCCGTATAAGAATTCCGAACGCAGTGATAGTGACCCTATTATTGTTGCAGGCGGACCTTGTGCATTCAATCCTTTGCCAATGGCCGATTTTATAGATGTATTTTTGATTGGTGACGGAGAAGACTCTATTATAGAAGCTTGTAAAATTATTGAGGAAACAAAAGGACTTCCTCGCCAAGAACGCATTAATCGTTTATGTGAAGGTGACAAATCAGGAAGGTGGTCAGCTTCTGTTGGTGGATATGTTACTAAACGAATAGCACAGCTAAAAAAAGAAACTGCAGCAATATCTTATCCTATCCCATTTTCGTCTTCTGTTCAGGATAGGGCTGTTGTTGAAATTCGCAGAGGCTGTGGAAGAATGTGCAGATTTTGTCAGCCGGGACATGTAACTTTGCCTGTTCGTGAACGAGAAGCCGAAGAAATTATTGAAATTTCAAAAGAGCTTGTAAATAATACAGGGTATGATGAATATTCGTTGCTTTCTTTATCTTCAAACGATTACGCAAATATAAAAGAAGTAATAAAAGAATTAGCTTTGGATTTTAATGAGAAAAAAGTTTCGGTGACACTCCCAAGCCAACGTATAGACGGATTTAACTTAGAACTTGCGAATTTAGTCCAGAGCGTTCGCAAATCTACCATGACGTTAGCTCCGGAGGCAGGAAGCCAAAGGCTTAGAGATGTTATAAAGAAAAATATTACTCAAGACCAAATTTTGGATGCTGTTTTGACTTTGTATGAAAACGGATGGTCAAGAGTTAAATTGTATTTTATATGCGGGCTCCCGACAGAAACGATTGAAGATATGGACGAAATGGCGAATTTGCTTTCGAGTATTCGTTATCGTTCAAAATTGCTTAAAAAGGAAAAAGATTTAAAGCATTCTTTGGACTTAACATGTACACTGTCTATATTTGTGCCAAAACCGTTTACTCCTTTCCAGTGGTGTTCTCAAATGCCGCTTGATGAAGTTAAAGCTCATATTGATTATTTAATGGAACGTGTTTCCCGTATAAAGGCTGTGAAAATAAATTATAGCGACAAGTATTTGTCTTGGCTTGAAGCTGTTTTAACCCGTGGAGACAGTAATTTATGTGCGTATATTGAAGCGTTATATAAAAAAGGTGTTTATCTTGCTTCTTGGGGAGAACATTTTAATAAAAATCTTTGGTTTGAAACTGCAAGTGAATTGGGGATAGAATTAGAATCTATGGCTCAAAAAAGTTATGATTTAAAATCTGAACTTCCTTGGGATTTTATAGATGTTGGCATAAATAAAGAATGGCTGCAAGATGAATATAAAAAGGCTTTTGAGGTTGATGAGAATTCTGCTCATGTCGTGCCTACTTGTCAAACACAATGTGTAAATTGCGGTGTTTGTTCTCATTTTGGAGTTAAGAAGGTGATGGCAAAGCCTTTTGTTGCATCTGATAAAGCTCAAATTTTATCTAAACAAAAACGACATATAGAAGATTTAAATCAAAAAGATGTAAAAGAAACATACAGATATAGAGTAAAATTGACAAAAGTAGGGATTTTGCGATATTTTTCTCATTTAGATTGGCAAAATACTTTTTTAAAGGCACTAGCCAGAACTGATTTAAAAGTTGCTTTTTCTTATGGTTATAATCCAAAAATGAAAGTATCTATGGGTATTGCTCTTCCTCTATTCAGTGAGAGTATATGTGAACTGGTTGATATTTATTTGTGGGAAGATTCACCTACTGATAAAGTTAAGTCTGAGCTTAATAAAGTTTTACCAAAAGAAGCTGAAATTCTTTCTGTAAATAAAATTGATAAAACTCTTCCGTCTATTGAAGATACTGCATATTGGGCAGAATATAAAATAGGTATTTTTGATAAAACACTTTACGATTTTGAAAAATTTGTATATAATACTAATAAAGTTTTGGACTCAGATGAGATTTTAATCGAGAAAAAAACTAAAAAAGGTTTAACAAAAACAATAGATATTAAAACTTCAATCGGGAAATATAGATTTGAAGATGAAAATCTATTTATAGTATTAAAGACAGGTAAAGGTGTTCCGTTGAGAGCAGATACTTTAATGAATTTGATTGCTCCCGATGTAATATTTGATATTACTCGCACAAAATTTTTGACGGAATCTTTGCACGAATTATAGTAAAGGAAAGATTTATGAGTAACGACAGAAACAAAAACACAAATCAAGTTGTTGAAAAAAAGATTGTAATTGCAGAACGTGATAACATCGCTGCAATTTTAGAAAACAAAAAAGTAACAGATTTCTTTATTCAAAGAGGGGATGTATTGTTAGGAGATGTATATTTAGCATCTGTTGATAATATTTTACCTAGTATTGATGCTGCATTTGTTAATGTTGGCAGCGATAAAATGGGCTTTTTGCATGCTGAAGATGTTATGGGTAAAGGAACATTAAAAGAAAAACTTTCTCCAAAACAGAAAATAGTAGTTCAAGTTGTTAAAGAACCTACAGGGCATAAAGGCCCGAGAATTACTACAGAAATAAGTTTGCCCGGCAGATTTTTAGTACTTATGCCTTATGAACCCGGTGTAAGTGTTAGTAAAAAGATCGAGAACTCCCGTGAAAGAGCAAGATTAAAAGCGATAATTAACCTTATAAAACCTGTTGGCGTGGGCGTAATTATACGTACTGAGGCTGAAGGACAATCTGAAGCTGATATTCAGGAAGATTTGGAAATTCTATTAGAAAAATGGAATAATATTATAACTTCAGCTGAAACACTTGAAGCTCCAAGTTTAATATATAGAGATCAAGATTTACTCTATAAAGTTATCAGGGAAGCATGTACGGAAGATGTGTCTGAAATTATTGTAGATACGCCGTTTGCTTTAAACAGAGTACAAAATATTCTGCAAAATTGGCATATTGCAAAAGATACTAAAGTCACTCTATACAAAGGCACAGATCCTCTGCTGATTGCGATGGATATTCACAAAGAAATTAAAGCAGCTTTGAATGTCAAAGTTAATATGCCATCAGGCGGGTACTTGTATATACAGCAAACAGAAGCTTTAACTGTAATTGATGTTAATAGCGGTAAATTTATAAGTTCGGCTACTCAAGATGAAACTATTTTGAAGACAAATCTTGAGGCAGTTCACGAAATTGCGCGTCAATTACGTTTAAGAAATATTGGTGGTATGGTTATAGTTGACTTTATAGATATGACTTCCAGAGCTGATAAACTTGCAATGCTTGAAGAATTAGAGATAGCTCTTGAAGCTGATAAGGCTAAGCCTCAAGTTGGTCAACTTTCTGATTTGGGCTTAGTCGAGTTGACTCGTCACAGGCAAGGTCAGTCTTTAGCAGAAATATTTACCAAAAAATGCCCACATTGCCAAGGTTCAGGATGTTCAGTTATTGATTTCAACTTTGCAACTCCTGTTGCGGAAGGTGAATATCGAGCTAAGGCTGCAAAGGTTAAATTACCGTCAGGAGCATTTAAGAAAAATAATAAATTCAACAAAAATAATGCGCAATCTCAGGTTCAACCACAACAACAAGAACCTGAACAAATTCAAAAATCTGCTATTGAAACAGAGCCATCTGTAAATGCTGAGGCTGAGATTGTTAAAAAAGAAACTAATAAAAAATCTAAGAAAAACAGATTTGACAAATCTAAAAAATCAGAAGTTAAAGCAGAGCTAAAGGAAGTTGTTGAAGAGGCTGAAATGCAGGATATTCCGGCGGAAGTCAAAGAGGAAAAACCAAAGAAAACAAGAAGAAAATCAAAGGCTAATGATGCTCCTGCAAAAGTTGAAAATGCTCAAGTTGTGGCAGAGCCTGAAGAAACAAAAGAACCGCCTAAAAAGACAAGACGTCCAAATAGAGGTTCTTCTAAAAAATCTAAAACTACAAAAAAGGTTGAGGAATAAATGAGAAATATTACATTTAAAAAGCTTGCATATATTCTGATGGGGCTATATCTTTTAGCCCCTCAGGTAGTTTTTGCAAAATCGACTTTACCGGCAGAATTTAAGGTAGTTTTTGCTAAATTTTCTGTTGGGATGATTGGTGTCGCCGTATTTTCATTTTTAATATACTTCGCTTTGGTCTTGTATAATAAATTTTTTGTTGCTCCCCATATCAAAAATGAAGAAATACGCAGAAATTCATTGAATTCTCCGAGAGATAAAGATGAGGCTATCTCTAATTTTATTATGAAAAATAGGTTAAAATAATTATGAAAAAAGCATTTGGTATTCTTGAGATTTTAATAGTTGTAGTGATTATTTGCGCAGTATATTTTATGGCGGGTAAAAAAAATCCTGTTGAAGATTATGCTCAATCTGTGAAACAAACACAAACAACAAAGCAGCAAATTAATGTTGAACTTGATAATTTGCAAAAACAAATTGACAAAAGCAGAGAGCTTAATACTCGTATGCCGGAGGATTATTAATGTCAAATCCAAGTCTTTTTGATATCATTTCCCCTATTATGATTGGTCCTTCAAGTTCACACACCGCAGGTGCTGTGAGGTTAGGTTTACTTGCAAGAAATATTTTTGGTGAAACTCCACAAGAAGTTACTTTTAAGTTATACAATTCCTATGCCTCAACAGGAAAAGGTCACGGAACAGATAAAGGCTTGCTTGCAGGAATTTTGGGACTAAAGGTTGATGATATAAGAATTCGCCATATATTTGATTCTAAGTTATCTCAATCTTTAAAATATAATTTTGAATTCATACAAGACTTTAGCAGGCACCCAAATGCTGTTGATATGTATTTAAAAGGATCTCATGAAATGTTTATTTCGGGTGATTCAGTCGGAGCCGGCGAAATTGTTATTACCAGAATAAATTCTTTCAATGTTTCATTAACTGGAGAATATAATACTTTAATTCTTGTATACCGGGATAAACCGGGGATGATTTCTGCTGTTACTTCAATGTTTCAATCTAAAAAATTAAATATAGCATCGTTGGATTGTGATAGAAATGCAAGGGGTAAAGAAGCATCGATGGTGATTTGTGTTGACGGGGACTTAGATGACGGCGTTGTAAATTCTATCAGAGAAATGAAAGATGTTTATTTTGTTACTTATGTAAGAAAGTTAGAAAAATAATTATGAACAGTAATATACATACATTTGAACGTTTAAAAGAATTGTGCGCAGAAAGAAATATGCGCATATATGAAATTGCTCAGGAGTATATGTCAGTTTCTAATGATATACCAATAAAGGAAGTCAGGGAATTCACATTAAAAAGTTTAAATGCCATGAAAGATGCTATAAAATGCGGACTTGCTTCAAATGAGCCTTCGTATAGCGGAATGTGCGGAAATGATTGCGGCAAAGTTCAAATAGCATTCGATCTTCATCCTCCGATGTTTGGCGGTTTATTTGCAAATATTATTAAATATGCACTTGCAACTTCTGAAGAAAATGTCCGTATGGGTCGTATTGTGGCTTGCCCAACTGCAGGTTCTTGCGGAATTTTACCATCTGTTATTGTTGCGGTTAGTGAATATAAAAATTATTCTGAGGAAGAACAAATTAATGCATTAATTACAGGCGGAGAAATTGGCAGAGTTATTTCTCAAAAACTTTCCTTAGCAGGTGCTGTTGCGGGTTGTCAGGCTGAATGCGGCGTTGCTTCAGCTATGGCTGCGGCTGCTGTTTGCCAGCTTCGTGGTGGTACAGTTCCTCAAGTTATAAGTGCTGTTGCGTTAGCATTGAAAAATATTTTAGGTTTGACTTGTGATCCGGTTGCTGGACTTGTTGAAGTTCCGTGCGTAAAGCGAAATCCGTTTCTTGCGGTGCATGCAATTACAGCATGTGAACTTGCCCTGGCAAATGTAAAATCTGTAATACCGCCTGATGAAGTCGTAGATGCGATGGCGCAAATCGGTTCTTTAATGTCACCTATGCTAAAAGAAAGTTCTCAAGCAGGTCTTGCAACAACTAAAACAGGACTTAAAATAAAGAAAAAATTATTTAAAAATTAACAAAAAGAATGACCTCTATTGAGGTCTTTTTTTACGATTGTGCATATAGTATATAAGAAGGATAAGAGGATTAGTACTATTACGTATGTAGTAGGATACTATTTTTTAATTAAAATGTCAAGCAAATATTAAAAATGTAATAATACTTAACATGTTTTGTTATAATTCCCTCAAATCATTCACTATGTTATTTTACAAATAGTGTATAATATTTTCTGCTATTAATTTTGAATCCCTATTGTATTTGTTTTCGTAGAAGATTTCTTCTCCGATTTTTTCAAATATGTATTCAATATCGTTTATTGATTTGCCATTTTCTATCAGTGTGACAAGAATATCGCGAATTTCATAATTTGTAAGTGTATTACAAATATTGTAGATAAGGTATTCGTTTCCTGTTCTTGCACTATCTACATATTTTTCTATGATTTTATTGCTAAATAAATTTTTTAAATTTGAATTTACAGTAACATTCAATGCATTATTTAGTTCTTTATTGACATATTCTTCTGTTGGAATTACAAATTCGTGATATGTTTCATTTCCATGAACTTTTATTATAAGTTCGTTTTCTTGTAAATCTTTGTTTTGGATAATGTTTGTTAACGGCAAAATAAATCCGTTTTTTCTCATGGTATTTTCTCTGAATTCTTCTATTGCAGTGCACATGTATTCTGCATATTGAGCAAGATCATCTCCAATTTCTATTTTTATAATTTCTTCGCCAAGCTGGTTAAAGAGCTGATTAACTTTTTCTTCAGCTCCTAATCTTATGCTTTTACCACTATCTTTACTGCCAAATATCTTAATAAATAAATCCAACATATCTATTCTTTAATGTTTTTTTTCGCTTTGTCAAAAATTCTTAGCAAAAAAAATTTTTTGAGTTTTTATATAATTACACAAGGAGATATAAGTATGCAAATTCAACCTACAAATTCTAATGCTAGTTTCAAGGGTTTACACAGATTAGAGTGTCATTCTTTTGTAAAAGGTATTACAGAACATTGTTATACAAAAAGACATTATTATCCTTTTATGGATGAATCACAAGATAAGGTAAATAAAGTAATTGATTATTTTACATTTACTACTTCTTATTCACCTGATCAAACAGGCGGTTTTTTCTGGATTGACCACAACAAAGTAAAATTAGAAAAGAGACTTCCTATTACAAGAAATCATTGGAAAAAATATTTAAAAGAACGTGGAGTAAAGCAAACTAGTCTTGTCCGTAAGGTTGAGGACATATTAAGATGTTATCATTTGGAACATTATATTATTGCTAAATCTAAGTAAGTCTAATTTAAAGAGGAATAATTTGCTATATTTGCACTAAATATTTTTATATATTAAGCATTTATAAAAGAAAAAGAGGGAAGTCTTACCTCGAAGATGGATGGATCAAAGAATGTTGTTATTGGTATGAAAGATAATAAAAAAATAATTTCCCAAATGAATAAGTGATAAAAAATAATTTAAAAAGACAGGTTTTATACCTGTCTTTTTATTTACGCCCGAAGAGATTGTCTTGAGTCGCTCGCAATAAACGGGACTACGCATTTTGCTTTTAGTGGCAAAAAGCCACACGCAAAATCTGCTTCGCCCTCTGCTCGCTTCTCGCTCGAACTCCGAAACGGAGACTCTTATCATTATTCAAACATAAATAAACAGACACCCACGAAGGGTGTCTATTTATTTACGCCCGAAGAGATTCGAACTCCCGACCTTTTGGTTCGTAGCCAAACGCTCTATCCAGCTGAGCTACGGGCGCATAAATTATTCAATTATATGTCTTGTGATAACGACTCCGCTCGGAAAACCTGCTCATCTTGCTTCCGCAAGTTGACACCGTTTTCCTCGACTCCACCTCGCGGACCATGTCCGCTTCGGCTTGTCTCATCGCTCGCCGCAGGGCAGCTGAGCTACGGGCGCATATTATATTCAATTGTGTGTAATGAAACCTTACTTTCTTATATTAAAAAAAACATATTCTTTTTTCAAGAGCTCAAATTATCTTTTATCTGTAATATAATTTTCTTGGGAGAATATTTATGCCTTTAAAAATTACTCAAAGAGAATATGAGGTTGCAAGTTACTTAGTTCAAGGGCTTACTAATTATGAAATTTCACATACATTGGGAATAAGTACTCATATGGTAAAAATATATATTGCGAATTTACTGCAAAAATTTGATGCAAAAAATAGAACTCAGTTGGCTTATTTATTAGGTAAAAATAATGTTATTCGCTCGTAACATTTTTGATTTACACATGTTCATGAAGTATAATTTACTTAGGGAATTATTATGAGAAAATTGTTATTTAAATTTTTATATACATTTGCTTTTATTTTGATGTTTACTGTTTCTGTTTTTGCTCAAGGCACTATTTATGTGTCTTCTGTCAATTATGACAATTCTTCTTCATTTTTAGTCCTAAATTCTGTTGATACAAGTGATGTATCATTTGATTCAAAGCCGATAAAAACGGTCTTGACTGAAGAAAATAAAGTTTTACTTGATATCCCAAATACATATTTAAATTTTCAAGAAAAAAGTATGCTTATTAAGTCAAAAGATATTAGTGCTATAAATTTATTCCAGCTTTCTAAAAGCCCTGAAATTGCCAGAGTTGAAGTAACTTATAACCCTCCATTTAATCCGAATAATATTACTTTGAAGAAATCGGGCAACACTCTTTTTATTTCATTTTCAAGACCTGTGCTGTCTAATTACTATTTCCAAAATGTTTATACGGAAGCAAAATTAACTCCGTATGTAGAAAATATAGAAGTCCAAAATAAAGTTACATCCTCGGAAGATACCACTTTAGGACAAATTAATTCTGCATTTAATGTTTTAGATAATGATGAAAGAAATTTTATATATACCAAAAATAATATTATTATGACTTCAAAATATTATATTGATAATATTGTACTTAAATCGGGTGTTCCGGTTATTTCAGGGATTGGAACTTACTCTGTTTCAAAACCTATATATTTATCAAATCCTTCAAGGGTTGTTTTTGACATCCCAAATGCAATTGTAAATTCTGCATTGCATAATAAAGAATTTACGTTTGACAGTTCTGAAACTATTAAAATTGCGCAGTTTGATCATAATACTGCAAGAGTAGTTATAAATACTTCTAATCCTGAGAGTTATCAGCCTGTTATGTATGGTGATACTCAAAGGCTTGCTTTTTATAATACAGAAAAGCGAAATATAAAAAGTTTATTCAAAACTTCTGTTAACATGACAGGTGTTAAGTATGAGAATACAATATCAAATGTTTCTTCAGTTAAATTTATGTTTAATGCGCCACTTGTTTTTTCTATAAATCGCACACGAGATAATTTCGAAATCTATTTATATAACCTTGGGAATTATTCAGATGACGCGGTGTATAGCGAATTAAAGATGACACCATTTAAGGATGTAAAAATATTAGATATTAGAAATTCCGGTACTGTATTAAAGTTTCCTGCAGAGAGTGCTGATATTATGGATGTATATTTAGGTTCTGATGGAAAAACTTTGAGAATTAAACAAAAATTCGCAGATCCGAATAAAGTTTTAGAGGCCCCTATCATGACTAAAGAGGTTGTTGTACAACCTGTTATTCCGGATAGGGACAATTCTAAAAAGTATGTTGTTATTGATGCGGGGCATGGCGGTACTGATTATGGTGCAATAAGAAATAGCGTTAATGAAAAAGATATAACTCTTGATGTTGCAAAAAAAGTTGAAAAACTTTTGACTAAAAAAGGTTATGTTGTTGCTATGACAAGGGATGAAGATGTTTATGTGTCATTAGAAGACAGAGTAGAAGCAAGTGAATTGTTTTATCCCGATGTATTTGTAAGTATTCACGTAAATTCAAGCAACAGCGAATCCCCTAATGGTATTGAGACACATTATTATAAGGATAATAGTCTGCATCTTGCAAAATGCATACACGCATCATTGCTAAATAATATTAGTGCTCATGATAGAGGCTTGTTTAAGTCTAAGTTTTATGTTATAAATCATACGACTGCTCCTGCAGTATTAGTCGAAATGGGATTTTTATCAAATCCAAATGAGAGGGCACAAATTGTGACTGAGTCAAGAAAGTCTAACACTGCAAAAGCTATAGTAGAGGGTATAGATGAGTATTTTAAAAAATAATTCTCCGATTGGTTTTTTCGATTCAGGTGTCGGGGGTCTAACGGTATTAAAAAGGTTAAAAGAACTTTTACCTAATGAGAATATTATATTTTATGGCGATAGTGCTCATGTACCTTATGGTGAAAAAACTGAAGAGGAGTTGCTATCTTATGCCAAGAACATTCTTGCATTTTTTGCCGGAAAAGACTGCAAGGCAGTTGTTATGGCATGCAACACAACATCTTCATTAATTTATAATGATATAAAGGGTTTATATGATTTCAAATTATATCCTGTTGTTCAATCTGTTGCGCAAGTTATAGCCCAATTGCCTATAAAAAGGTTAGGTGTTTTTGCGACAAAAGCCACAATTGAATCAAATGCTTATCCGAATGAAATACATAAATATAGAGAAGATATGCAAATTTTTGGTCAGTATTGCCCAAATTGGGTAAAAATCGTTGAAGCAAATACTGTTGAGAACCCTGAAAGTGTATTAGATATAAAAGATAATTTAAATAAAATGCTTGAAAATAATCCGGAAAAAATTATTCTCGGGTGCACTCATTACCCTTATTTATTGGGAATTTTGTCAAAGTACGCCCCTGAGGACATGTTTATTGATCCGTCTATAAGTTTTGCAAAATTTATAAAAGATGACTTAACAGAGTGTAATTTATTAAATAAGGGCAACGATTTGCCTACGGAAGAATTTTATGTAAGTGCAAGCCCTTCCTTGTTTAAAGAGGCCGCTGCAAGGTTCTATAAACTTAAGGAAAATCCGATTTTAATAGAATTTTAAATGAGCTCAAGAATTTCTTCATAAGTTTCAGCAATTTGTATATTTGAGTCCATAAATAATTTTTCTTTTGTTATATCAAGTTCTGTTTTATTTTCTAAAACGGCAAAGATTTTAATTTTTCTTTTTAAAGCCTCATATACCGGAATTGAGCCAAGTGAATTATATGGCATAATAAGATAATCCAAGTTAGAAATATTTATTCCTTCATTTTTGTTTGTTGTAATAAGCGGTGCTTGAGAAAGTCCAAGAAGTATACAAGGTAAAAATGTAGGTGTTATGTATTCAGAAGCCGCTTTTGGATTGATTAAATCCGGATATATCTGATAATCAATAAAAGCAGGAGAATGTGCACATGGTATTTTGAATTTTTTTGAAATATCGTGTGATATTATTGCTTCAACTCCTCCAACGGGGTCAACTCCTTGACCGCTTGCGTATTCTTCGTTTTGGTTATCATCTTTGAATAAACATACAATAGCAATTGCATTGCAGCCTTTATTAATAAGATTTTTGCATGCTTTTTCTACTGTTGAAATATTGTTTACTGTCCCTGTTGAAATGCCTTCATTTGTTACAAAAAATTCTACTCCTGCGTTTTCTTCAGTAATTTCGTATGAGTGTATATTTACTCCGTAAACTGTTTGGACGGCATTTTGGGTATTTATATGTACATTAAGTACATCCTGCGGTATAGCTTTATCATAGATTATTCCAACTTTGTTGTTGTATGAAGGGCAAAGATTTATTTCATCCTTAAAAAAGCTGTCTAAGGTGTAGCCCTCAGTATATAGCATATTGTCTGTAATTCCTGAAAAACAACCGGCATTTACGACATTGGGATTTACTATTAATTTAGATTTTTTGGCAAATTTTCTTGCATATACTGAAGCATCGCCGGCATACCCCCCTATCGATGCTCCAACGCCTGTCGGTACTATAAAAGCTCCAAGTTTTTCATTGTTATATGCCATTTAAAAACCTTTCTATACCTTTGATTATACCATCAGTAATTTTATCTTGATAGCTTTGTGTTATCAGTTTAGAATTCTCTTCCGGGTCAATCATATAACCTGCTTCAATTAAAATACTTATAGCTTCTGTATTTCTTACGACGGCAAAACTCTCAGCTTTTATTTTGCCGTTTGTATTTCCTGTTTTTTCATTTATAGAATTTAATATAATCTGAGATAGCTCTTTTGCTTGTGGGTAAAAGTAGTAGATTTCAGTACCTGTTATATTTTTGTCTAATAGCGTATCAGGGAGAGCATTTGCGTGTATGCTTATAAATATTTGAGAATTATTATCGTTTGCGATTTTTACCCTGTCTTGCAATGATACAAATTTATCACTATTTCTTGTCATTATGACGTTTGCACCTAATGCTTTAAGTTTAGATTCAAGCATTTGAGCAACTTTTAGGTTAAAGTCTTTTTCTTTATCCCCAAGACATCCTGCTGTGCCGCGTTCACTTCCTCCGTGTCCGGGGTCAAGTGTAATTGTTAAATCTTTAATATTATTTGTGAAATTTTTTATTTTTATGACTAATTCGTCATCGGCATTGTATTTTGCGCTGTAACCAAGTTTTTTATTTGCTGGAATATGAAGTTCATAACGCCCAAAAGGATATAATTCTTCATTTAGACCGTATATGACAAGATCATATCCGGTATTATTCTCAGATAGTACGTATGGCAGCTTACTTGAGAGTTTAAATGTAAAAGTTTCTTCTTTTGAGTCGATTTTATGATCTGATGAAATTAGCAGAGATTCTTCATTTATTTTGTCCAAGCATACCTCTGTATTTACTTTAGAAATCCATGCGTAGTCATCTCTTGAAAGCTGAACCTTATAAAAGTCTTTGTATTCCCCAATTGCCTTTAATTGAATCCCTTGAGACAGGTGCTGCAATCTGTTTAACCCGGCATCAACAGGCGTAGAGCGAAGCGGGACATTATCATTTTTGGTTATTATAGCAATAGGAGTTTCATATATTGTTTGAGGCGGATCATAGTTGGTATTGTTTGTATAATTTCTTGTTATTTTGTATGTTTTAACTTCCTCTCCATTAGAAATTGTAAATATGTTTTCTCCATATTTCAAGCATACAGGATGTTTGAAACCTCCGCTGGGGTGGATGTTTACTTTTTCTCCGTTTATTGTTAAATTATTATGTTTCTTTTCATTTCCAATGAACGCAGTAATCGGAGAATTGATTTTTACATTTTGCGAAGAGGGGTATACAATTTCTGCTGCTTGTACGTTTAATATTGACAGCATAGGTATAAATAATATAGTCAATAAATCTCTTCTCATAACTTTATAATACAACATTTATTCTTTTTCGTAAATTTATTTAATATATGTGATATTTACCTGTCGTTATGATAAAATTTAATTGTAGGGGATATGTATGAAAAGAGAGTACATAAAGGACAATAATATAAAACGCACTCGCCATTGTAATAATGTTTCAGGATGGATGGAAATATTATATGCTGTGCTTGTTGTTATTTTGCTTATTCACTTATTTGTACTTCAAGTCTTTGATTTCCACAGATATCGCGAAAGAGGGAAAATGCAGCGTGCAAGTCACGATTTTGCATTAAGGGGTGATATTTATGATAGAAATGGCATAAAACTCGCAACTGATAGGATTTATTATAATATTTATGCTCGTCCTGTTGATTACTCTAAACGTGAAAATCCGCAAAAGATTGCAGAATTATTTTCTCCTGTGCTAAATATACCAGAACAAACTCTATATAAGACTTTGTCAAACAAAAATATTAAAGTTATTGCTGTAAAGAAGAATGTAGACCGTGATACTGCGGAAAAAATAATGAAAATTATTGCCCATAATAACTTTAGGTCAATTTCATTAGACAAAAAAGACGAAAGAGATTATCCGCAAGGTGTTTTTGCGTCTCATGTTCTTGGTTTCTTCAACGCTGATGCAGAGGTATCAAATGGGGTTGAACTTTCCGCTAAAGACAAGTTGGAGCATGTTGTTAAAACGACCGCTTACCAACAAACTCGTGACGGAAAAATTATTTATAATTTCTCAACTGATCCTGTTGCTCCTACTACAAATCCAAAAGGACAAGATGTATATTTAACTATTGATGCTGCAATTCAGCATGTATGCGAAAAAGAACTTACAAAAATGATTGCTGAAAAGGATGCACTCAGAGGTTCTGTTATTGTTATGAACCCTAAAAACGGGGAAATTCTTGCTTATGCGGTTTATCCTACTTATGATCCGAATAATTTCCAAAAAGCATCAAATACTCAAATTAAAAATTGGACGCTGACTGATGTTTATCCTCCGGGCTCTACATTCAAAATTATTACTGTAACAAGTGCTATGGAACTTGGTAAAATCAATGAGCATTCAACAATCCAAGACCAAGGGCGTATAAAATTCGGCAATTATACAATTGAAAACTATGACTATAAACAAAAAGGTGCTCCAGGCAATATAAATTTGGTGTACTTATTTGAACATTCAAGTAATATAGGGTCTGTTAATGTCGGTTATTTGATGACTCATAATGAGTTTTATGGAATGCTAAAGAAATTTGGCTTTGGGGAAAAATCGGGTATTGATTTGCCCGGAGAGTCTTCAGGTTTACTCGCATCTCCAAACTATTGGGATAAAGGTTTGCATATGACAATGTCATACGGGTATGGGACGTCTGTTTCTATAATGCAGATGGTTTCTGCGGTTTCTGCTCTTGCCAATAACGGAGTTCGCGTTACACCGCACGTAATAAAATATTCCCCTGAAGAAGAAGCAGAAAAAATTAAACGTGTGCAGACTATATCTCCTGAAACAGCCAAAATAATTACTAAATTACTTGTTCAAAGTGTTAATAACGGGAAATCTACAATAAAATCGGATAAATATAATATTGCAGCTAAAACAGGAACATCCAGAAAACCTTTAGAACATGGCAGCGGATATTCAGGAGCTATGTATACTTCAACTATCGGTTTTTTACCTGCTGATGATCCGAAAGTTTTGATATATGTTGTTGTAGATAGTGCAAAAAAAGGTGCAGTTTGGGGGAATACCGTTGCGGGGCCTGTATTCCATGAGGTATCAGAGCAGGTCGCTCGTATTCTTGATATCAAACCGGATAAAATTCAAGCAAAGTCGAATAATAAGATATAGAGGAGAATAATAATGAAGCTAGATGAACTTATTGAGTATTTGAAATATAAAGATTTAATCAATTTTAAGAATGTTGAAATCTCCGGTATTTCATACAATTCACAAACAACAAAAAATGGGGATATATTTATATGTTTGGTAGGTGAACATGCCGATGGCCATTTATACGCTCAAGATGCTATTTCTCACGGAGCAGTGGCTTTGCTTGTCGAACATAAAGTTGAAGGAGTAAATGTTCCTCAAATTCAAGTATCATCCACAAGATTGCAAATTGCTGATATCGCGGACAGATTTTATTCAAGTCCTTCAAAGGGAATAAATTTAATTGGTGTTACCGGTACTAACGGAAAGACAACTGTTACCCATTTAATTCAAAAAATTATTGAAGAAAATTCGCAAAAATGCGCTCTGATTGGTACTTTGGGATATAAATTATCTTCAACAAGCGAATACAGAAATGCGAAGCATACCACACCTCAAGCTCCTGAATTGCAAGCAACTTTGAGAATGATAAAAGATATTGAAAAAATCGATAACGTAGTTATGGAAGTAAGTTCTCACGCTTTGGAACAAAACCGTGTTGGCGGTTGCCGCTTCAATGGTGCTGTTTTTACAAATTTAACTCAGGATCACTTAGATTATCATATAACTATGGATAATTATTTTAAAGCCAAGGCTCTACTTTTTCAAAGACTCCAAGAAGGGTGTTTTGCTGTAATTAATATTGATGATGAATACGGTGATAAATTTTTAAGTGAAGTTCCGGATGGGGTTAATAAATTAACCTACGGTATCAAAAAAGACGCCGATGTAATGGCAAAAGATGTTAATTTCTCTTTAAATGGTGCAGAATTTACATTGGCATATGCCGATAAAATATACCCCGTAAATCTTCACATGAACGGAATGTTCAGTGTATACAATGTTTTAGCGGCTATAACTTCTGCAATTGCAATGGGTATTGATATAAACATCGCACTAAAAGCATTGCAAAATGTCCACGGAGTTGCTGGTCGATTTGAGGTTGTTAATAAAAAGCCTCTTGTTATTGTTGATTATGCTCATACTCCTGACGGTCTTGAAAATGTTTTAAAAGCCGCACGGGAAATTACTCCTGAAAATGGAAAACTTATATGCTTATTTGGTTGCGGTGGAGATCGAGATGCTACGAAACGTCCAAAAATGGGTGCAATTGCACAAAAATTGGCAGATAAAATAATTATTACAAGTGATAATCCGAGAAGTGAAAACCCTCAACAGATTATTACTGATATAATTGCCGGTCTAAAATCGGTTGATCCTGAAATAGTGACTGTTGAACCTGATAGGGGCCAAGCAATTTCTATGTTGAAGAATATTGCAGAAAACAATGATGTGGTTGTAATTGCAGGTAAAGGACATGAAGATTATCAAATTTTAGCTGACAGAACAATTCATTTTGATGATAGAGAGGAAGCAAGAAAAGTTTTTGCAGGTAGTGTTATCTAAACTAAATAGAGGTGTTTATGATTACAAAATTAATGATTGAACAGCATTTTCATGGTGCTTATGGTGTTGATTTCAACCGGGCTAATGTTAAAGATGTTTTAGATGTCGCCCATAAAATTAAAAAAGAAGGTGTTGGCGGAATTTTTCCGACTCTTGTAACTGATACATTAGAAAATACTAAAAAACAGATAAAAGTAATTAAAGAAGCGGCGCAAAAGCAAACCTCAGATTGTGCAAAAATATTAGGAATTCATTTAGAGGGTATATTTATAAATCCTGAGAAGAAAGGAATACACAATCCTGCGCATTTGTTAGAACCAACAATTGAAAACTTTAAAAAAGTTGCTGATGAATTCGTAAAAATTGTTACTCTTGCACCTGAATTGTGTAAAATTTCAGCTTTAGGTGAAAATTTGATGTCATATCTCAGAAAATTAGGAGTTAAAGTGCAAGCAGGACACTGTCTTGGCGCAGATTTAGAAGGATGCGATGGGGTAACTCATTTGTTTAATGCCATGGGTGGAATCACACATAGGAGCAGATCTACCGCTTTAAGTGCCTTGGTAAATGATGATATATATACTGAGGTTATTGCAGATGGTGTTCATTTGAGTGATGATGCATTGAAACTTGTTTTTAAATCTAAGCCGGCAGATAAAATTTTGCTTGTTTCTGATGCTTTACCTTGCACCCATAGTGATATAAAGGAATTTACTTTTGCAGATGAAAAAGTTTTTTTTGACGGTACAAGGGCTGCTTCTGCTCAAGGAACTCTGGCAGGGAGTACAAAACTTTTACCTGATATCGTAAAAGTTTTGGCTCAGAAGAATCTTTTCAATCCAAAGTTTATTGATAATCCGTATAAATATCATAAAATAGATATTCCAGGCTCTATTGAGTGGGATGAAAGTTACAATGTTGTAAAGGTTAAAGATTAATGCGAAGTGATAATATAAAAAAAGGTATTGCTCATACTCCCCACAGGGGGTTGTTAATGGCAGCAGGGGTCAGCAGGAGAAATATGGATGCCCCTTTTATAGGTATAGCAAGTTCATTTACGGACTTAGTTCCAGGTCATGCCGGTATGCGTGATTTGGAACGTCAAATTGAAAAAGGGATTCATACCGGAGGTGGACAGGCTTTTATTTTTGGTGTTCCTGCCGTTTGTGACGGAATAGCTATGGGACATAACGGAATGAGATATTCTCTTCCGTCAAGAGATTTAATAGCCGATTGTATAGAAACAATGGCTGAGGGACATCAACTTGATGGTCTTGTTCTGCTGTCTAATTGTGATAAAATTACTCCTGCAATGCTTATTGCGGCTGTTCGTTTGAATGTTCCTACTATAATCGTGACTGCTGGTCCTATGCTTGAGGGCGAAAGCCGGTGTGCAAAGCTTACAATGATTAAGGGGTCGTTTGAGGCTGTAGGTAAATTCCGTAATGGAGAAATTGATGAGCAAAGATTGTTGGAATTGGAGGAAGAATCTTGTCCTACAGTAGGTTCATGTCAAGGGATGTATACAGCAAATACTATGGCCTGTCTTACCGAAGCTATGGGTATGAGTTTGCCTTTGTGTGCGACTTCTGCCGCTGTGTCTTCTAAAAAGAAACGTATCGCTTTTGATTCCGGAGTCAGAATTGTCGAGCTCGTGAAAAATAATATAACTCCTCGGCAAATTATTGATAGAGAAACATTGATAAATGCCATTATTTGCGATCTTGCTATGGGCGGAAGTACAAATTCTATAATGCATCTTCTGGCAATTGCAAATGCGGCTTCTATTGACCTTAAAATTGATGACTTTGATATTTGGGGAAAGAAAGTGCATCAAATATTAAAACTCGATCCTGCTGCAAATCCTACAATGACAGATTTTCATTATGCAGGTGGTGTTCCGGCGTTATTAAAAGCTCTGATAGAAGCAAAAGTCGGTATGAAAGATAAAATGACTGTCAGCGGATTGTCTGTTTATGATATTGCGAGCAATGCTTTCATTAATAGAGAATTGATACATTCTTATTCTGCGCCGGTTACAAAAGAACCCGGGTTAGGAATTCTTTATGGTAATATTGCACCTGACGGGTGCGTAACTAAAATCTCCGGTATTGATTCATCTTGTTATCATTTTGAAGGTAAGGCTAAATGTTTTGATTGCGAAGAGGAAGCTATGTCTGCATTAGAGAATGATAAAATAAAAGATGGTGATGTCATTGTTATCAGGTATGAAGGTCCAAAAGGCGGTCCCGGAATGAGAGAAATGCTTGCTCCGACTTCTTTGCTTGTTGGAAAAGGTTTAGGTAAAACTGTTGCTCTTATTACAGATGGAAGATTTTCCGGAGGAACGCGAGGAATTTGCATAGGGCACGTTTGTCCGGAGGCTGCAAATGGAGGGAATATTGCGCTTATTGAAAATGGTGATATTATACAAATCGATGTAGAAAATCGAGCAATAAATGTTGTTGTTTCTGACGATGAGTTACAAAATCGTAGAAATAGTTTAAAACCTTTTGTATCAAAATGTAATTCAGGATACCTTGCAAAGTATGCCAAAACTGTTCAAGACGCATCGCACGGAGCTATTGTATGACAAATAATATAAGACATATAGCAATAATAATGGACGGTAATAGACGCTGGGCAAAAGAGCGTAATTTGCCGTCTGCAGCAGGTCATAAAAAAGGTGTTGATGCCCTTAGGAATGTTGTACGTGCGTGTGATGATATTGGTATAAAATATTTAACTGTGTATGCTTTTTCTACTGAAAATTGGAATAGAAAAAAAGAAGAAGTTGATTTTTTGATGGATTTAGTTGCTGTGACATTGAAAAATGATCTTGATGAAATGCATGAAGAAGGTGTAAAAATAACTTTTATTGGTGATGCTTCAAAATTAAGCAAAAAATTGCAGGAAGTAACTAAAGATGCTGAAAATAAAACTAAAAATAATAAAGGTGTAAACTTGCAAATTGCACTCAATTATGGATCTCGTGATGAAATAGTTAATGCTGTAAAACAAATCATTGGCTCAGGTATTAATTCTGACGAAATTACTCAGGAAGTTATTTCTAAATATCTTTACACTGCCGGCATGCCTGATCCGGATATTTTAATAAGAACAGGTGGAGAAAAACGTTTATCAAATTATTTATTATGGCAAATTGCATATTCTGAAGTTATTGTTGTAGATAAATATTGGCCTGATTTTGGCAAGTCTGATCTTCAAAATTGTATTGATGAGTTTAATAACAGGAATCGCAGATATGGAAAATAATTTAAAAATTGTTTTTGCTACAGGTAATGCTCATAAAGTTCATGAGGTAAACGAGATTGCAAAAGGCTCAGGTATAGAATTTATATTACCTGATGAAGGTTTTGATCCGATAGAAGATGGAGAAACTTTTATACAAAACTCTTATATAAAAGCAAAAGATGCTGCGATTTTATCAAATAATTTGTCTTTAGCTGATGATTCAGGTTTGTGTGTGGAAGCTTTAGATGGTGCTCCAGGGATTTATTCTGCAAGATATGATTCTACACCTCAAAAAAGAATAGACAAGTTGCTAACTAATCTTGCCCCATTCGGTAATAGAAAGGCAAAATTTGTTTGTGCTATGACTCTTGTAGATAATAAAGGTGAAATCATTCATCAAGTTGTCGGAGAATGCAAAGGGGCGATTGCTGAAAAACAATCAGGAACGAATGGTTTTGGCTATGACCCTGTATTCATACCTGAAGGTTATGACATTACAATTGCACAAATGCCTGAAAATCTAAAAAATAAGATATCCCACAGAGGAAAAGCATTAAGAATGATGATTGAGTTTATCAAAAATAATATAATGTAATTGAGGATAATGTGAAAAAATATTTTATTGTAAGTTTAATTATAGTAATTTCTTTGATAGTGGCTCGTTTTTTGTATTCCGGAATTAAAGGAACTTTAATTTCTAAGTCAAAAAATAAAACAGTTGTCCCGAATGTAAGTATTTATACCGTAAAAAATGAAAATGTTGTTCGGAGTTTTGAGGCATCTGGCAGAGTAGTGTCTAAGTATCAGGTAAGCATAATCGCCCGAGTTGCAGGATATTTGCAAAAGAGTTATTTTGATGAAGGCAGTTATGTAAAAGCGGGGGATACTCTTTTTTTAATAGAGCCCGATGAATATAAAAATAGTGCAGATATTGCAGGTGCAGATATAAAGAATATTAAAGCTCAACTTGAATATGCCAATAAGCAATTAGAACGTGCAAAAGAGCTTGTTAAAAATGATTTTATCGCAAAAGCAAAGTATGATGAACTTCTTGCAAACCGTGATGCATTGCAAGCAAGGTTGAAAGCTGCTGATTCTACATATGTAGACAGAAAGCGAAATTTGAGTTATACGCATATAAAAGCTCCTGTCGATGGCAGAATTGGAACAATTGATGTGACCGTGGGGAATTATGTCAGTCCTTCCTCAGGTTCTTTAACGACAATCAATAGTACAAATCCTATCTACGTTACTTTCCCTCTTTCTGCTGACAATTACCATAAAATTACCTCTTTGGATAAAAAATCAGATGTAAAGCGTAAAGTTGAATTATATTTTAATAATGGCGAAAAATATAAATTTGATGGTGTTCAAGATTTTTCTGACAACGAAGTTAATGAAAGTACGGGGACAGTCACTTTACGGGCGACATTTCAAAACCCCGAAAACAGGCTTCTTCACGGTCAGCTTGTAAAGGTCAAAATATATGCTGCTTCAGGTGATAATGTTCCTGTCGTTCCGATTACTGCCGTACAAGAAAATCAAGAGGGAAAATATGTTTATGTATTGGATAATGATAATATACCCCATTTAACATATATCAAAGTTGATTCAAAAGCAGGCTATAATTGGATTGTAAAAAGTGGATTGAAATCCGGTGATATTATTGTAAATAATGGTGCAATAAAAGTTATTCCTAATAAGCCTGTAAATATTATTAAATAGTTTATTTTCGTATTCTTATTTCTTCAGTAAAGGTTAATAGTGTCTCAAAATACAAACAATATTTTTATACATCGCCCCAGGTTGGCTATTGTAATTTCGCTTGCAATTGTGTTTGCAGGTCTGCTTGTGATGCTAAAATTACCATTAGAAGAATATCCTTCTATAACCCCTCCGCAGGTTGTTATTAGTGCAACATATGCCGGTGCAAGCTCTGATGTTATTGAATCAACTATTGCAACTCCTGTTGAATCGCAAATAAATGGGGTAGAGAATTTAATTTATATGAGTTCAAATTCTCAGAATGGTTCATATAAATTAACCTTATATTTTGAGGTAGGTACAGATCCAGATATGGCAGTTATAAATGTCCAAAATGAGTTACAACTTGTAACTCCTCGTTTACCCGAAGAAGTTCGCCGGTATGGATTGTCGGTAAAAAAAACTACAGGTGGACCGGGATTACTTTTAATATCGGTAAATTCTCCAAATAATACATACGATAATTTATTCATATCAAACTACGCTGATGTTTATATTAAGGACGAACTTGCGCGTATTAAAGGTGTTGGAGAGGTTGGAGTATTTGGGGCTTCAAATTATTCAATGCGGATATGGCTTGATGGCGAAAAAATGGCAAAATACAAACTTTCTGTTTCCGATGTAATAAAAGCAGTTCAAGACCAAAATTCACAAAATCCTGCCGGTGATCTTGGTGTTGAACCAATGAAAGAAAATCAATTGATAAAAATTACTATGAGAACAAAAGGTAGGCTAAAAACAGAGGAAGAATTTGAGAATATTGTAATAAAATCCCTTACTAGCGGTGCAAAGATAAAAGTTAGTGATGTAGCAAAAGTTGAACTTGGCGCGGAAAGTTATTCAAATTTTTCAAGAATTAGCGGGAAAAATGCCTCTATTATAACGGTTAGTCAATTGCCTGATGCGAATGCAATTGATTTATCTAATAGGATAAAAAAACGCTTAGAAGAGTTGAGTAAGACATTCCCGAACGATATTGAGTATAAAATTCAACATGATGAAACAGAATTTGTTCAAGAGTCAATAAAAGAGGTCATTCATGCTGTAATTCTTGCAATATTGTTAGTCGGAGGGGTTACTTATCTGTTTTTAGGTTCGTTAAGAGCTGCTGCAATTCCGTTCCTCGCAATACCTGTTTCATTAATCGGCGTATTTATTTTTATGAAATTTTTGGGATTTTCGATAAATTTATTGATACTATTTGGCTTGGTACTTGCAGTCGGTCTTGTTGTGGATGATGCGATTGTCGTTCTTGAAAATACACAACGGCATATTCAAGAAGGTAAAAATGCAGTTGAAGCTACGGAAATTACGATGAAAGAAGTATTTGGAGCTGTTATTGCAACATCACTTGTTCTTATGGCAGTATTTGTTCCGGTTTCATTTTTAGGTGGAATTACCGGTAGGATGTTTAATCAATTTGCATTATGTATTTCGACTTCAATCGCATTGTCAACTCTTGTTGCTCTTACTCTTGCTCCTGCTCTGTGTGCTACAATTTTAAGAGTTGGAGATGATAATGAGCCTAAATTTATAAAAATATTCAATAATTATTTTGAAAATTTTAAGGGTGTATATATTAAAATTACAAATTTCTTTATTAATTCCAAATTAAATACTTTGATTTTTTTATGTGTATTAATTATACTAGTCATTTTTCTATTTATACTTATCCCTTCAGGTTTTTTACCGCAAGAAGACAGAGGTGCGTTATTTACTCAACTGCAATTACCAGAAGGTGCAACATCGTATAGAACAGATGTGTTATCAAAACAAATTGAGCAGGAAATTCTAAAAATCCCGGGAGTTGCAGATACTATTACTCTTGTAGGTATGAATGGTGAAAATACTGCGTTTATAGTCTCGGATTTACTTCCTTGGAGTAAGCGCAAGAAAAAATCGATGTCTGCATCTTCTATTTTGCAAGTGTTAAATATGAAATATTCCAGATTCTCTGATGCTACCGTTGCGAGTTTTTCTCCTCCTGCAATTTCGGGATTGGGTATGTTTGGAGGCTTTGAATATCAGCTGCTAGATAAAGGTGCTCATACGGATGAAGAATTCTTTAATCAAGCAATAAAACTCATACAGACCGGACTTTTGAATCCTAAAATATCTATGCTCTATACCTCATATACGATTAATCTTCCGCAATTACAGATAGATGTAGATGTCGATAAAGCTTTGGCTCAAGGGGTAGATATTTCAGAAATATATATGGCAATAAACGCGTATTTTGCGAAATATTATATAAATGATTTCAATAAGTTAGGCAGAGTATATCGAGTTTATCTTCAAGGGGATTCAGAATATAGAAGCCAAATTTCCGATTTAAACAAAATATATGTTAAAAATAAAAAAGGCGAAATGGTTCCGCTTAGCGAGGTCATTACATATAAAGATGTTGTAGGTCCTTATGTTAAAACAAGATTTAATATGTATCCTTCAATAACGATAAATGGGATGTCAAGAGCAAATGTAAGCTCCGGCGATGCTATGAATACTATGGAAAAAATTTCTGAAAAAATTCTTCCAAAAGATATGGGCTTTGAATGGTCAGGTACAGCTTATCAAGAAAAACACTCATCCGGACAAATTCTTCCTATTCTAGGTATGTCATTAGTTTTTGTGTTTTTATTTCTTGTTGGGCTGTATGAGAGTTGGTTTTTACCGATAAGTGTATTGATGATTATTCCTGTTGCTATTTTCGGAGCGCTTTTCTTTCAATATATTCTTGGTTTTTCTTTGGATATTTATTCTCAAATCGGTTTAGTTATGTTAATGGGGCTTAGTGCTAAGCAAGCAATTTTAATTGTCGAATTTGCAAAGGATGCTCACAGAAACGGAAAACCCGTAAAAGAGGCAGCTGTGCAAGCCGCCTCACTGAGATTTCGCGCAGTAATGATGACAAATATATCGTTTATTTTAGGGCTATTACCATTAATATTTGCAAGCGGAGCCGGTGCACGTTCAAGGCATTCAGTCGGGATAACCGTTTTTGGTGGAATGTTTGTTGTAGCTTTTGTGGGCTCGTTTCTTGTTCCAGCTTTCTATGTATTAATTGAGGATTTTAAATCGCTTTTATCGGCAAAATTGAGGAATAACTCATGATAAGAAAAATTCTAATATTTTTATTTATTATTTTAACACTTCAGCCTGCATACTCCCTTCCAAAGTGGAATGAAAAGGATATTATTAATAATCCTGAAGGTATACTTAAAAATCTTGAAAGCGATCCGCATGATGTAATTTCCGGTTCAGTAGAAAAGAATATTGAAATGACTTTAGGCAATTGCATACAAATATCATTGGGTAATAATCCTCAGATAAATGAAGCTTTTCAAAATATTCTGATTGCAGACTCAAAATTGAAGCAAATATGGTCAAATTTCTTCCCTGTTTTATCTTGGCAAACAAGTTATACACACATAAAACAACTTCAATTATCTGATGCATTTGGCAGAAATTTGCAATTTGACTATTATTTGCTTGGACAAATCAGTCTTACTCAACTTATTTATGATTTTGGTATTACTCAAAACAAAGCAACAATTCAACGTCTTCAATATGAGAGTAACCGTAAAATTTTTATTGAAACCGTAAATAATGTTATTGCTCAAACTAAAAAAGCATATTATAACGTTTTATATGCAATAGAAAAGGTTAATGTCGCAGAAAACACCGTCGAAAAGTATGAGGATTTTTACAGGCAAGCAAAAGCCTTTTATGATATTGGACTTAACCCAAAGGTTGATGTAACAATAGCTCTTTCAAATCTGAGCACATCAAAAATTGAACTTATTCGTGCAAAAGCTGAGGTAAACAAGGCGATTGCCGAGCTAAATAATATTATGGGGGTTCCGTATATAAGTAAATATTCTCTAAAAGGAAAACTTGAATACATTCCGGTTAATATTACCTTTGAAGAAGCAGTCACTATAGCAAATGATTCTCGCCCTGATTTAGAAAATGCAAAAATTCTTGTAGAACAGTCAAGACAAAATTTAAAACTTACTAAAAAAGCATATTTCCCAATAATTGATGCAGAAGGGCAATACCAACGAGGGGGTAAACATTGGACTTCAAACGATGGTTTTAATATCGGTTTATTTTTAAATTTTTATAATTTAAATGGTGCACTAATAAACAATCAAATAAAAGAAGCTAGATACATGTATGATAAACAACTTGCTGCAGCTCAAAAAACACAAAATGATGTCTATTTAGAAATTCAGAAAGCATTTTTAACTCTCAACGAAAAAAGTAATCAGATTCCGGTGTCACTAATACAAATGAAACAAGCACAAGAGAATTATGATTTGTCGTATGGCAGATATAGAGTTGGAGAAGCATCACCAATTGAACTTCGAGAAGCTGAAAATACCCTCAGAAATACAAAACTTACATATTTTGCTTCTCTTTTTGAATATAATAGTGCCCGTGCTGAACTTGAAAGGTCAATTGGTAAAAATATTAGTAATACCAATGAAATTATTGAATTTAATAAATAGTTAAGAAATGTTAACATTCGTATTTACAAAAAAGCAATTTTTTTCTGTTTGTATACTTTATATATATGTAAGATATATTAAGAGAGAAGAGAGATATAATGTTAGCATCACAAGGACAACAATTTGGAACACTTATTAGACCATCTAAAAGAAGATGTGCTAATAAAGAATTTAAATATTTAGAAGCAAAAGACAGAAGAATGAGATTTAATAATGCTCAAGACCCGATTTATTATGTTTTTGACTGTATCGAAAACAGACCGGTTTCAACTTTGGCAAAAGAGTTTGTAAAAGATTCTGTCTTTGAAGTTATAAATTTCGTATCAAAAGTTGTTGGATAATCAATAGGATAAAAGAAAAAGGAATATAGGAAAAGGATAGGATATAATAAGCGGCATAAAAGCCGCTTTTTTATTGCTTAAAATATTATCGTCTGAGGATAAACTTCTTCTACGTATCCTGCCCAATCTTTTACGTTAAAAAATCCGACTGAAAATTCTGCGATGTTTTCTCCTAATTGTTGTGCTTCAGGCACTCTGATTGGCGGTCCGGCAGGAGTTGTTCTTGCAGGATTATCCGGGTTTGAAATAATACCTATACTTCTCAAGATTGTAATGGAGAAAGAATTTTTATATACTTCATACTCGTTTAATCCTTTTGTAATGACACCAAAACCGTTTGTCCATGCAAAGCGTTGCATTGGAGCGGTATTTGTCATTGCTTCTTGACCTTTTTCTGTTGGAAGATTTTCTCTTATATTGTAGTTTGAATCAAATTTACGTTTTATTAATTCATTCATGTCTTCTGATTGTACTTCTGAAACTTTTTTAGGTAAATTAAATCGAACTTGCCATAGCTTATTAGTCATAAGATTAGACCATTTTATTTTAAAATTAAGGAGTTTTGATTGTTTGTTAAGATATACAATTACAGGGAAAAATGAGGTGTCAATTCTAATTGCGGCTCTCAAATTTCCATCCATAATTACAGAGGCACTTTTAATTTGTGCAATTTCTCCTTCGTCATTTCTATCAGGACCATAATTGTATGTATCGCCTAAATCTTTGTAGCGGACAAACTCTATAAAATTCTTATAACATTTATTTTTGTCATATAAATTTATTTTACCGTCTTTCACTTCTATTTTAATTTTTGAATTTGAAAGCTCTGTTGTTGTAACTTTTAAGTCATTTTTCTCTTTTGTATGATGAAATTCTTTTAATAGTGTATAAAGAGTTTTATAGTCCTCTGTAACAGGAATTTTAGACGTGTCATAAAGAAGATTTGATGAAAATCCTTGTCTTGAAGATATTACTTGAGTATTTGGTTCTATCTCATCTCTTTCTACTTCTATAAGTTTATACTTATTATAGTTATCAAAGCTTACTGATATATTTTTATCTTGAGTTAATCGTATTTCCTCAATAATGGTATTAGCAATTTGTAAAATTTTGTTATATCTAACAATATTTTCCTGGTGAACTTCATCTGTTGAACAGCCGCATATACTGTCATGTGCTTGATTTTGTAACAATAATTTGTATGCGTAATCAATTGTTTGCGAATAATTATTGCCAAAATTAAACTGAACTTTATTAGCCAAATCAAGCAAATACGAGCACTTGGTATTTAATTGTTTTAGCTTAATTCTTGCAGAGTATGAACCCGGTAATATGAATGTCTTTGTATTATCCCTTAATTCCGAATTGTATTTTGTCCTAAATTTTACTTTGTCAAAATAATCAAATAAAGAACCTAATTTAATCTCGTAATCAGGTAGCAATTTATTTACTGCACAAATTTGTTCTTGAATATCACAAGGTACATCTAAATGATCCGCACCTATAGGTAAAAGTAAAGTATTACCTGACTTTTTAGCTATTTTATCTAAATTAGATTTTAAAAATTCCGCTTTTTCTTCTATTGATTTTGTAGAAGAAAAAATATCCATAAAGTAGCCGCGGACAAGATTTACGGTATTTACTCCGTCGAATTTAAATTCAGAAGGCAGATCACCTACACCGCGCCACACAACGGCTTTATCTATTTCATATTCTTTTAAAATATTTGGGACATTCACGCTATGCCCAAATGTATCTGCCAAATATCCGATAAAATCAGTACAACCAAACTCTTTAGCAATTTTCATACCAATTTCAAGGTTTTTTCTAAAGCAGATACCATCGGTTAAAAATTCATCAACCAGACAGTAAAATGGTCCTATAAAAAGTTTTTTCTCTTTGATAAACTCTCTTATTAAACCTTCTTTTTCCGGACGAAGCTTAAGATAATCAAGCAAAGCAGCTACTTGCCCGTCAAAATAGAATGACGGAATTTTATCTTCTTGTAAAAGCTCTAAAACATTATCAAAAACTCTCAAGAGTCTGAGTCTGAAAACTTCATACTCCCTGTACCATTCTCTATCCCAATGTGAATGCAGGTATGCAATAACCTCTTTTTTACCATTAGCCCTAATCATATTGTAATACTATCACTATATTACCCAATTGTCTAATATTTTAACAATACCATGTGAGGGAATGTAATATTTCTCAATAGTTAATATTATAAAAATGTTGTTTAGGAGTGTTTATAATGTTTAAATTTATTGCCATGATTGCTATTTTTGCATTCACATCAAATATTGTTTTATCAAATGAAAATACTTATTATAATGACAATTATTTTCAAGAAAACCAAACCTATTGTGCACCAAAAGAGAGTTTTATAACTAAAATTAAAAATTCTTTATTCGGACAGCCGACAGGATATACCCCGCAAATTGAACCGTCACCATACTTAAATAGTTTTGGTCCTTCATACATGCGTGGATTTTACGGCAGAAACGGCTGGGCGGATCACAATATTTACAGTCCAACTGTTACCGGCTTAGGGGCACATATTTTAGATTAAAATGTAAAAAATATATAAAGTTCTATAAAAGTTTGTATTTTGATGTTACCATATAACATATAATATTTGATGGAGAGATTAAGTATGTGTGGTATCGTTGGATATGTAGGATCAAAATCAGCTGTTGAAATTTTGCTTGACGGATTAGAACAGCTAGAATACAGAGGATATGATTCTTCAGGAATAGCTTTAAAATGTAATGATTCAATAAATGTATATAAAGCAGTAGGCAAGTTAAAAAATCTACGTGAGGTTTTAAGTAATCATACACAAGAAGTTAACGGCGCAAATATTGGGATTGGACATATCCGTTGGGCTACTCATGGCGCTCCTACTGTTGTGAATGCACATCCACATACTTGCAATTGCGGAAACTTAGTTGTTGTTCACAACGGAATTATTGAAAATTATAAAGAATTAAAAGAAAAATTGGAAGCGTTAGGGTGTGAATTTCGTTCTCAGACTGATACTGAAACTGTTGCACATCTTGTTGCTCAAAAATATGCACAAACAAAAGATTTAACAAAAGCTGTTCAATTGGCGACAAAAGAAATTGAGGGAGCTTATGCTCTTGCAATCATGCATAATGATGAACCGGATAAACTTGTTATAACAAAAAGAAATGCTCCGCTTGTTGTTGGGATTGGGGAAAAAGAATATTATGCAGCATCAGATATTCCTGCATTTATCAAACATACAAACAAGGCAGTATATTTATCAGATAACCAAGTTGCCACAATTACAAAAGATTCATTGGTAATCGAAGACGAAAACGGAAATAATGTCCCACTAAAAATTGAACAATTGCCTTGGGAATCAGTTGCTTTAAGCAAAATGGGCTACAAGCATTTCATGCTTAAGGAAATACACGAGCAGCCTGACGTAATTCGTAATATTTTATCCGGCAAATTACATACATCACTTGCCCCTGTAGAGCTTGCTGAGGTTATGCTTACAAAAGAATCTTTAAAAGAATTAAACAGAATTCAAATTATTGCTTGCGGAACATCTTTACATGCCGCAATGATTGGGAAATACATTATTGAAGATTTTTGCTCAATCCCAGTGGATGTTGAAGCTTCAAGCGAATATATTTACAGAAAAACTGTTACAGATGATAAAACATTAGTAATTGGTGTTTCTCAGTCAGGTGAAACAGCCGATACCTTGACAGCTATTAAGCAAGCAAAATCACGCGGCTCTCACATTCTGATTATTACAAACCGCCCTGATAGCGCAATGGCAAGAGAAGCTGATAGCTTGTTATCTGTTAATGCAGGTATTGAAGTTTCTGTTGCTGCAACAAAATCATATATTGCACAATTAATTTCTTTCTATTTGCTTGCTGTATATATGGCAGAAATAAAAGGTTCAAAGGATGCGAATTATTTAACAAAATTCAAATCGGATATGCTTTTATTGCCTCAAAAAATTGAAGAAATCCTTGCTCATAAGGAAGTTATTCAAAATTGTGCAAGAAAATACTCCGGCACAAGAGATTTTATTTATATAGCAAGAGGTATAAATTATCCTACGGCTTTAGAAGGAGCATTAAAATTAAAAGAGATAAGTTATATTAATGCTACAGGATATCCTGCGGGAGAATTAAAACATGGGCCAATTGCCATGCTTGATGACACTATGCCTGTTCTTTCCGTTCTAATGAAAGGCAATGTTTATGAAAAAATTCTTTCAAACAGTGAAGAAGCAAGAGCTCGTAATGCGCGTATGATTGCTTTAACAAATTCTACGGATGAGAAATTGAATGATTTATTTGATTTTATAATAAAAGTTCCGGATGTAAATGAGCTGTTATCGCCAATAATATCTATAGTACCTTTGCAGCTTATAGCGTATTATATCGCCGAATTTTTAGGAAAAGATGTCGATCAGCCTAGAAACTTGGCAAAATCAGTTACCGTTGAGTAAAGGTATTATTATGACATTTTGTATAAAATCTGATATTGTCCTATTAAATAAAAATTTGTGCACAGATAACTTATCAGTAGAAACTGAGCTGCAAAAGACGTATAAGGATATTATACGTTGGGCTATTGTTGAAGTTTCTGATAATATGTGCAAAATCAATGTAAGTTATAAAACAGAAACTAATTAATTATTATCTTCTGTTATTATCTGCGCTCCGTTTTCTTCAACTGAAACGGTTCTGATATCACATTTGATATTTTGATCGTTCCATGTGTCTTTTACAATGCTTTTTATCTTATCAACATTATTTTTTTCTGAAATCACAAGTATTGAAGAACCTGCACCACTGATAACACATCCAAGAACGTTCTCAACATGCTTAAGATTTTCATTGATTTTGTCTAAACCCTGAATAAGTTTTGTTCGATACGGTTGATGTAATTTATCTTTAAGGGCAAGTTTCATAAGTTCGGAGTTTGTTGCAACAGCGTGAACAAACATTCCCATACGCTGCAAGTTGAATGTCGCATCTTTCATCGGAACTTCTTTAGGCAATACAGATCTTGCGATATCAGTTGATAATTCAAAATCCGGAATACATACAGTTATTGCCCATTCTTGAGGCCAATTAAGCTTTCTATATACTACTGAACCGTCATCTTCCTGTGATGAAATGACAAGCCCGCCAACTATTGCAGGTGTAATATTATCAGGATGACCTTCAAGCTCACATGCAATTGATAATAAGGCTGCTTCGTCTGCAGGTCTGCCAAGCAGCTCGTTTGCCGCAACTAATGCCCCTACAATAACAGATGCACTGCTGCCAAGCCCCCTTGCTATCGGAATATTTGAGTGAATATTTATCTTTAGTTCACTTGGAGATTGCCCGATTGAATTGTATAATAGCTCAATTGCTTTATAAACCAGACTATTTTCATCCATAGGAACATGCTCTAATGACATTTCATCTACTAGATCATTTTCAGCAATAACATTTATTTCTATGCCTGTACCTGGTAAAACAGTCTCTTCAATTGTAACAGTATTATATATTGGCAGTGCCATTCCCAAACAGTCAAATCCCGGACCGATATTTGCCGTCGTTGCAGGCACTTTTACACTTATTTTCATAGCTTTTCCTTTAATTCCTATGCTAATTATAACAAAAACAACAAATAAATACACTTATAAGAAATTTTAAGTTTTTGGCTTATAATAATTGCGACGATATAATAAGTATATGAACGATTTTGAGCATTTTATAACCTTAGATGGCTCTGTTGGCCTATATAACAGCGATTTTGACGATATATATCATAGTGTAGATGGGGCATTAACCGAGGCATATGAGAAGTTTGTATATCCTGTAAACTATGAATTACTTATGCACAAAGATAATATAAAAGTTCTTGATATTTGCTATGGTATCGGATATAACACCAAAAGTTTTTTAAATTTTTTATTTTTTGAAAATAAATTTAAGAAAAAAAATTTAGAAAAAATTTTGCATGCAATTAAGGGTATCGTAACGATACATACAGATAACAACCAAAGAAAATTAAACTCGCATAACGATACGATATATACCTATAACACGTTACCTAAAATTTATATAAAAGCAGTAGATAACGATGAAGTATTATTTTCATTATCTGCATTTATAAAATCCAGTTTAAAAGTTAAAGATCACGAAATTTTAAAACATTATTATAAAAATGTAGATAAAAAGGCGAAAAATATCTCAAAAAAGAAAATTAAAAAATTAATAAATTTTTTAATTTTCGATAAAATATGCCAAAAATCCCCTGAAATCCTTAAGAATAATGAGCTTTTCCGCTTATTGTCAGATAAAAAGTATGATTATATTTTATCAAAGGATTTAAAAGGCATATTAAGGTATGAATTAAATAATAGACTTAAAACAGATAGTAAGAAGCAAAATATCTTCAATTTACATAATATATATTATAAGTATATAACTAAATGGTATAAATGGAGGATGAAAACATATAATTTACAAGAAATTGATTTTACTCCAATAGTAGGTAATGCACGAGATGTTATAAAACTTGATAAAAATATATATAATTTAATATTTTTAGATGCATTTACTCCGTCAAAATGTCCTTGTCTTTGGTCGTATGAGTTTATTAAATTGCTATATGACCATCTTGATGAAGACGGATTACTTTTAACATATTCCTCTGCCGTATCTGTTCGTAGTGCTATGCTAAGCGCCGGATTTTATATCGGATATATATATAATAAAAGATTAAATAAATATGTTGGGACTATTGCATCAAAAAATAAAAACCTTATAAAATATCCTCTCTCAGAATACGATTTAGGGCTTTTAAATACTAAGGCGGGTATATTTTATCGCGATAAAAATTTAAATGGCCTAAATGAGGCGATTATTGCTTTGCGTGAAAAAGAGGTTGAAAATTCAAGCAAGATGTCAACATCTGAATATAAAAAAATTTATGGTTAATAAATTTACATTTTGCCCTTATATGCGCAAGCGGTTATAATTTACTTATGAAAAATTATGACGTTGTAATTATTGGTGGGGGAACCGCAGGTTGTTCATGTGCATATAACTGTGGCAAAATGGGCTTAAAGACTATAATTATTGAGAAAAATGGATGCCTTGGCGGTACTATGACTTCAGGTCTTGTTGTTCCGGTTATGAAAACAGGGAATAATCTTATAAATATTGATTTTTATACTGATTTAATATCTGAAATGCAAAAATTAGGCGCTCAAATTACTTATCAGGATAATCCGGGTTGGTTTAATCCTGAACTTTTAAAAATTGTCCTTGATAAAATGATGATTGATGCGAATGTTGATATTTTATTTAACGCTGATATTGATAAAGCCAATTTTTCAAAAAATAAAATTTTATCTTTACAGGTTCATGCAGGGTACTCATCTAAGATATTATCGGTAAATACCGAAACGATAGATACTAATAACACTTTTACTCACAAAGACGATATTTTATCGGTATGTATCGACGCGAAGTATGTTGTAGATTCGACAGGAAATTTAGAATTTTCTAAAAAAATTAATTGTGAATTTTTAGAAAATTCTGATGAATTTCAACCAATGAGTCTTAGATTTATTATGGGTGGTATCGACTTAAAGTCCTTTGGACAGTGGCTTTTAAGTGTAGATAATAACAGAGAAGTTACAACAGTAGAGGAGATAGACGGACAAGTGCACCTATCTACAGCTTACACCTGGGATACTGATAAACACTGGGCTTTAGCGAATTATTTTGAAGAAGGTTTTAAAAATAATGAGCTTAAAAAGGGAGATGTGAACTATTTTCAAGTGTTTACGCTAGCCGGAATGCCAAATTCTCTTGCGTTTAACTGTCCGCGTATTGTTAAAAATCTTAATCCAAACTCATCAAAGGATGTTTCAGTTGCTTTAATTGAAGCCAGACAAGCAATTTTAAGGATTTATGATTTTTGCAAAAAACGCTTTCCTGGGTTTGAAAATGCATTCATATCAAATATTTCAGACCAAATTGGCATAAGAGCTTCAAACAGAATAAAAGGTAAATATATTTATACTATCAGCGACTTAAAAGAGGGTAAAAAATTTAAAAATCCCGTTCTTATTTCGAACTATCCTGTTGATGTACATAGCAGGCATAAAAATTCATCTACTCTTGAACTATGCGGCGAATATCAACTGCCTATTGAGAGCTTAATGTCTGCTGATTTTGATAATCTTTTTGTTGCAGGACGTGGGGTAAGTGCAGATGAATTGTCTCAAGGCGCTTTGAGGGTTCAGGCAAATTGCTTTGCTATGGGCGAAGGGGTTGCAAAATATATCAAAAAACACATTTAATTGCTAATTTTGCCTTAATTTTGCCATTTTTGCCGTTAATATTTGCATAGCATTAAGAAGAGGATCAATTGTTGTAGAGTACGGTGGTGCATAAGTTAGGTCATTATTATTAAACGCTTCTACTGTTAAGTGACCAATCAAAGCAGAAGTAAGTGTGTTAATTCTTTTATCTGCTCCAACCGCACCTATTGCTTGTCCTCCAAGCAGAAGCCCAGTAACTTTATCTGCTACGACTTTTAATGTTATATCTCCTGCTTCAGGCATATATGCAACTCTGTCTGTTTTTAATACAAGTGCTGATATAGGCGAAAAACCTACTTCCTTGGCTTCTTCCTCTGTTAATCCAGTTTTTGACATAGTAGTATTCAAGCATCTTGTTACCGTAGAGCCAAGTACACCTTCAAATTCACAATATTCACCCGCTGCGTTCATAGCTGCACAGCGCCCTTCTTTATTTGCAGTAGAACCAAGGGGAATCCATACCGGTCTGCCGGACACAATATGTTTTTTTTCAGCACAATCACCGCAAGCAAAAATATCTTCAATCGAAGTATGCATAAGCTTATTAACTCTTATCGCTCCGGTTGGGCCGATTTCTATTCCTGCATCTTTAGCTATTTCAATATTTGGTTCAACTCCTGCGCATAAAACGACCATGTCAGTTTGTATTTCTTTTCCTGATTCTGTTTTTACTGATTTAACATTATTATTTTCACCAATAAACTCTGTAACAACCTCGCCTGTATAAAATTCGAAGTTTCCAATTGAGGATGATTCCAGCCTTTTTTTTATCAAGTCTGATATATCATCATCAAAACTGCCCATAATTTTTTTGTTAGCTTCAATGACATTCACTCTTAATCCATTTTTTACAAATGCCTCCAAAAGTTCCAATCCTATATAACCGCTTCCAATAATAGTAACAACAGAACTTTCAAGCATTTTATTTCTAATTTTTATACCATCTTCAATTTTTCTGAGAGTATAAATATTATTAAACTTATTTACTCCTTTTATTTGGGGAATTTTGGCCCTTGCCCCTGTTGCGATGATTAGTTTATCATATTTTACAAGTTCAGCCTCATTTTCACGCGCAATTAGTATATCTTTTTGTATTGGCAGTATTTTTTCTACCCGAGAATTCAAATACACATCAATTCCACTCGCGGCAAATTCTTCAACTGAGCGCACAAGAAGAGTTCTGTAATCTGTAAAATTCCCTTCTATAAAATACGGCAAACCGCATGATGAGTACGATACGTGATTTTCATCAGTATAAATTTTAACATTAGCATCAGGTTGAATTCTTTTTGCTTTTGCCGCTGCTTTCGCACCTGCAGCAACCCCGCCGATTATAACTATATCCATAATTATAATCTAACAATTTATTCAAAAATTTATATTCCACAAAAGACTAATTCTCACAGTATGAATTTAAAATTCTTTGTTTTATATATGCGACGTACATATCCGAAATCTCTTGCAATTCCTGAACATCGCTAATCAACTTGTTAATTTCTATTTCTAATTTATCCTCTTGCTTGTTATTCATTAATACACTCCGCATACCTCTCACAAATATGTATACGGTCATGTTTTTTGAAAACTTTAGTTAATATGAAGAAATATTACTCTTCATTGTAGACAAGTTTTTTTCTGTAATGCCATTGAACAAGAGTTAATACCAGTATTATTACAAAAAGAACATACGCAATAGCACTCGCCTTGCCAATATTAAAATACTCAAAAGCGTTTTTATAAATTGAATATACAAGAACATTAGTCGAATCAAAAGGCCCACCCTCAGTCATCAAATATATCAAATCAAAAACTTGAAATGAACTGATTGCAGTGACAATTATTACGAAAAATATGGTTGGCGACAAAAGAGGAACAGTAACATAAAAAAATCTTTTCAAATGTGTTGCACCATCTACCATTGCAGCCTCAAAAATTTCTTGCGAAATAGAGGAAAAACCTGATAAAAATAGTATCATATTATATCCGATCAATTTCCATACAGATACAATTATTATAGCCGGCATCGCATACTTTGAATCGTATAACCAGTTAATATTTAAATGTAAAAATTGGTTTAAAAAACCAATATTAGGATCAAATATCCAACCCCATACGACTCCTATTACAATCATCGGCGTTATATAAGGCAAAAAATAAGCACTTTTGAAAAACTCACTGCCACGTATTTTTGTGTTTAGTATAGAAGCCAATATCAGAGGTATTATTACGCCAAAGACAGAAGTTGAAAGGGCAAAAATAATAGTATTGATAAGGATTTTCCAAAATAAGCCTTCACGAAAAATCTCTCTGTAATTATCAAAACCAACAAATGAAATAGAATTTAGTAAATCCCATTTGGCAAAGCTGAGACTAAATGAACAAAATACAGGAATTATTATAAAAATTAGCGTTCCCAAAATCGCCGGTAATATAAATAACCAGGCAACAGTGTTTTCTCTGTTTAAAAGTATTTTTACAAGCTTTTTCATGGTATGATTTAATTATAAAATAAAGGGGATATATTATGCAAAAATATGAACATGCTTTCGGCAAAAATGATATTCGCGGTATTTATGGAGATGATATTACTGAAGAGCTATTTTATAATATAGGAATAGGGTATACTAAGTGGCTATCAAAACAATGTGTTAAAGCCCCTTATGATTTAAGAATAAGTGTTTGTATGGACGCAAGACTGCATTCTCCATCTTTAAAACTTGCGCTAATAAACGGATTAGAAGACAGCGGAGTTGAGTACATTGAAGACTATGGTATTGCACCTTCCCCAATCGGATATTACTCTGAATTTGTACATAATCTTGATGGCGCTATGATAATAACCGCAAGTCATAACCCGAGTGAATATAATGGGCTTAAAATGACTTTTAATCATCAAACTCTAAATGAAGCACAAATAAAAGAGGTCAAAGAGTATACATTTAACAACTGGAAAGAAATGCCGGCTAATTTCAACATGAAGTCATACTCCAAAGAAATTATTCCCGAGTACATTACGGATATGTTCGCGCGTTTTGCGGACTCAGGCAAAGACATAAAAGTTGTAGTAGATAGTGCAAATGGAACCGGTGGCGTTGTGGCTCCTGAATTATATAAAAAACTTGGCGCAGATGTAATTGAACTATTTTCTGAGCCTGATGGCAGATTTCCAAATCATCATCCGAATCCAAGCTCTTTTTCAACTTTAAAAACAATTTGTGAGACTGTTGTAAAAGAAAAAGCGGATATAGGTATAGCTTTTGATGGTGATAGCGATAGAATTGGCATTATTGATTCTGAAGGGAATCCTCTTACAGGAGATAAACTATTGCTTATTTACGCTCTTGATATGATAAAAGAACGCGGCGTAGATGTAAATATTGTATCCGAGGTTAAATGCTCACAAGTCTTATATGATACAATAAATAAAACAGGTGCCCATGCTATTATGTGCAAGACCGGCCACGGATATATTAAAGAAAAAATGAAAGAAACAGGAGCTTTGTTAGGTGGTGAAATGAGCGGTCATACATTTTTTAAAGATCGCTATTACGGGTATGATGATGCAATCTATGCAGGCTGTAGAATGCTTGAAATAATTTCTAAAAATAGAAAAGATAATCCGAATTTCAAAATATCACAAATTCTTGAGCCATTTGACAAAGTATTTACAAGTTCCGAAGTTCGCTATCCTTGCCCAAATGAAAGGAAAAAAGATACTTTAGAGTACATAAAATCCTATGTAAAAGAGAATCCTGACATGTTTGGCTCAGAAATAAAAGATATAGTAACCTTAGACGGTATGAGAATCGTTTTTAACGGTGGTTTTGCATTAATAAGACAAAGTAATACCGAACCTGTATTTACTCTCCGATTTGAGGCTTCTACCGAAGCAGTATGTAATCAATATAAAGATGCAATGATTAATTGTTTAGATAAATACTTGAATGTTAAAGTATAGGATAATGTATGAATAAAGGGGAATTAAGACAAGCATATACTATGTTTTATGCAAATGAAGCAAAGCAAATAATCAATGAATATTATGCTAAAAAAGATCAATCAGGCCCATATGATGGAAATTTCAGCAAAGGATACAGTACATATATGTCATCTCTTTTAGTTATTTTTATTGTTGCTTTTGCCGGTGCATTTATACAGCCGCTTTACATAACGCTGCCACTTATGTTAATTTTCTTTTTAATGATGGTTTTTATGCCAAAAGGCTTTAAAGGTGAAGCAGCTGACTACTATAACAATCCCAAAAACAAACCTAGAACAGAGGAAGACTACCAGAAATTAATTGATAGCGAATTGGAGCTAAAAAATAAATTAATGAATAAATTTTTATCAATTTTTGGTGAATTTACCTGGTTAAAAGGAAAATCTTTTGTTGATATACATGATTTAATCATTTTGCCTGATAAGCTTTCTTTGGATACAGATGACTCTATTAAAGGCATATATAGTGATGTGAATATAAAAATGACAGAAGTATATTTTGGTTTTAATGCTATATTTAAGACTATTACAAATCACATAAAAAAAATAAATTATTTGCAAATAATTCTTCCAATATTTTTCATTATATTAGCTGTTGTCGTTGTTATTCCTGTTGCAGAAAGTATCAAAACAACACTATTTTTCTCATATACAACATTTTTTATGATTGTATGGTGTTTAGGATTCTTTTCACCATTAATATTCTTAACCGTATATTTAATTAATCGTAAAAATAGGGGCTTACTTGTTGAATTTTATATGCCTAAAGACTTCACAGGGGAGATTGTTGTTTTTGAAAAGAATAAAACTAATCGTTCAGTAAATAAAAAAAGTTTAAAGAACTTTGAAATAGTGAATCTTGAAGATGTTGAATTTAATAAAAAATATTTTGTATATGGAACAAACCAAGTTGAAACGCGCTATGTTCTCACTACTTCACTTATAGAACGGTTACAAAATATAAAATTTAAATTTGATGCAAAATACTTACGATTTGCATTTAGAAATCACCGTATGACTATATTTATAAGCTCAGAAAATGATTTATTCCGAATGTTACAAAAAGACAAGAAAACAGATTTGAGCACATTTAATGAATTATTTGAAGAAATATATTCTATACTATTGCTTGTTGACGAAATGAAATTAAATATCAAAACAGGATTATAAGTTAAAAAAGCCGTTAAATTAACGGCTTTTAACTATTTATTATATTCACTAAACTCTTTAGCTTCTTTGCGCCATTCTTCTTCTGTTATGCTAAAAGCGTGGCTCCAGAATTTTTCCAGCGCATATGTTTCGCGCTCTTCTTTGTGCAAAATGTGTACTACAACATCACCATAGTCAAGTAAATTCCAACGATTTTTTAAATCCCGTTCACTTCTTACAGGTAATCTTTTAAATATTGTTTTTACTTTTTCTTTTGTGTTTTCAAGCAGCGCCTTTACTTGTGGTGTTGAATCCCCTGAAGCAATTACAAAATAATCCGCAAGTGAAGACACATGGCTTATATTTAAAATTGTTATGTCTTTTGCCAGTTTGTCATCCAAAAATTGTGCAATAGCACAGGCAAGTTTGTGGGAATTAAGTTCACTATTCAATGTACTTACCCCCTACTCAATCATATCTACTCTGCGTTTATGGCGTCCGCCTTCAAAGCCGGTTTTTAGCCATACATCAACAATATCAAGCGCTAAATGTTCACCAATTACGCGAGAGCCTAAACATAAAACATTAGCATTATTATGAGCTCTTGAAACACGAGCAGTATATGTATCTCCACATAATGCCGCCCTAATACCGTGCACTTTATTTGCAGCTATTGAAACACCAACCCCTGTACCACAAATTAATATTCCGCGATTTGCATCATTATGAATAACCTTTTCTGCAACTTTTTTGGCAATTACAGGATAATCACAAGATTCCGGAGTATATGTTCCCAAATCCTCAAAATCGATATCTCTAACCTTTAAATAATCCATTATTGCTTCTTTGTACTGTAAACCTGCATGGTCACACCCAATTGCAACTTTTAATTTTTCCATAACTTCTCCTTATAAAACTCAAGATTTATAATATTATAATAGCGAAATTTTTATAAATTGTAAATCCCAAAATAAAAAGAGGTCATTAGACCTCTTAAAAATGGAGTTTAATACTTTTATTGTTTATGAGCCGCTTACAAGTTGAAGTGCTTGCTGCAGCAGATCTTTATTTGAAGATATAATTTTATTTACAACTTCCATTTGCTGTTTAGCCATTTGATAGTATGAAACATTTGCTTTTAAATCAGAATTTGATAATTCTAATAAACCGGAACGAATTTCGCCTATACCTAAAACCGGTTTTCCTGATTCATCAGTTTCTAAAAACTGTCCTTCTTTAAATTCATACAATCCAGACGGGTTGTGGAAATTACGTGTAGTTATTCTATACAAAGGAACAACTTTTTTCCCGTTTTCAGCTTTACCAACAATTGTGCCGTCATTTTTTATTTCATATTCATCATATTTGCCCAAAAATTTACCGTTATTCGGATCTATCCACATCTTAATAGTTGTAGTCGGGATATCAAGAGAACCTCCCTTTAGCGCTGTTTCTTGATATAAATCTGCACTAAGAGGTTTAGTACCCTGCATTATTTCACCTTTATCATTTAAGATGTAACCTTGAACAGTATTACCATTTGGAGCGCGATAAACGCCCTCGCCATCAAATGTAAATTCTCCGAGTCTTGTATAAACACTTCTTCCTTCTGCTGTTTTTGTTAAGAAAAAGCCTTTACCTTCAAGATAAACATTATCTTTAGAAGTTCCCGGTGTTGATTTACCCTGTCCGTTGTTTTTTTCAAAATCATCTACAATAGCACCGTTTAGAAAAGTTTTAAAATTAACTTTCTTTTCTCTGTATCCCGGAGTATAAACGTTTGTCATGTTCTCAGACAATACATCAATCCAGTTTACTGTTGCATATTGTGTGTTTAATGCTGTTATAAAAGCATCATTCATCTTTTATTCTCCTTGTTTTTGCTCGTTTCTTCTGCGTTTGTTTTGTTCTTTGCTGCTATTGGAATAAGACAATTCCGTATACGGCAAATTCTTTTCGTCAAAAGTATTTTTTAACATGTCTATATTCTGTCTTAGGTAATGCTCAACCGCTTTATCACTAGGGATAAAATTAGCAGAAAGAGAACCATTTTGATTAACTTTTAATATAACTGCAATATTTTGATCAAAGTCAATTCTTATAGGTTGGTTATTTTGTCTTGATTCACTTAGTGCAGTTAGCAATGCCTGAGAAACTTGGTAACCCTGCTGAACTTCTTTAACATCTGCTCCTGAATTTATCATATTCTGCACTTGTACATTCATATTTTCGATACTAATATCATTTGTTTTAGTTATGTCTATAAAGAATTTTGCATCAGCTTCGTTCATTGACAATGAAAATTTAACACCATTTGATTCACAATTCCAATTTGACAAATTTGAATAAATCTTTGACATTTGCTGTATATCATCCATCAACATTTGATTTGCATTATTATATGACAATTGAGGCAAACCATTAATTGAAAATTCGCCCTGTAAAGTCTTATCGATACTCTGATCATCTTCTTTAGTTTTTTCAACTTTTACTTTATCAGTTTTAA
>CADCKD010000015.1 GCA_902801985.1 uncultured bacterium
TCGGTATTTACCGTTTCTATCAACTAAATCCTGCATCATAAGTTTATGTGCTTTTAGTAAATCTTTCTCTTTGTATGGATTAAGGGATAAAAGCAAATCATAAGCCTGAATAGAATTTTTTACTTCCTTAATCTCATTTGGATTTCCAAGTACATGTTTGCCGTCAATTATTGCCGTAATTTGTTTTAAGCTCAAACTGTTGTTTTCAATAGCCAAAGATGAATGGATGGTTTTTATCCTATTTTCTTTCCGCAATTGAATATGATACGGATTATCCTGAAGATAATTTATTTCTCCGATTTTTTCCGAGATATTAGAAATAAGCTCAATTATTTTTGATGTAATTTCAAATGGCGGTTTATACATTTTGAAACTTTCCAATTATTGATAACTTTGAATACCTTTATTTTACCATAAAACAATATTCATGATATACTCAACCTAGGATGGCAACTTTAAAAGATATATGTGAATATTATATTGATTGTGTTGGAAATGAAGGTATCAGTGTTTCATTATATTCTACATCTAGAAAAACTGTTCCAGATTATATTGATTTAAAAACTTTTCCAAAAACAAAAGAAAATTTAGAGCAAATTGATATTTCTTTGTATATTAATAATTTTCGTGGTGCGAATTTTTATATAGGTTATCCTACATATTCAAGAGAAGTTCAATCAAAAAATGGAAATGTTTTTTACAAGTTGGAGCCAATTCTTTTATTCAAACTAAATATAAATAGTAGTACCTTAGATATAGAATCACCACTAATAAATTTTGATGCTGTTAAATCTTTATGTGGAAGTTCTGGAAGTCAGATAATTAATGATGTAATTAACATGGAACAAGCTTTAGGGTTATATGATAATTCCGAAATGTTTGATATTGATAATTTAGTGCAAAAGTTAAAAAATATAACCCCAAATTGGGAATGGAAAGAAAAAACAGAGAATCTTACTGAAATTAATGAAAGTGGTATATTTGAGAATTCAATACTTGTCCATGTAGAACAAAGTACGTATACTCAAGGATTGGTGCAAGAATTAAAAGAACTGTCTAAATTAACAGATGCAAACATAAAAGGTACTGCTTTAGAAATTTTATTAGATCAAAATGTTAATAATACTAACAATACAACTTATCCGATATTAGAAGTATTACCTTTGAATGAAGAACAACGAAATGCTGTTAAATCAGCACTATCCAATCCTGTCACAATAATAACAGGACCTCCCGGAACTGGAAAATCACAAGTTATAGGAAATATTATTATAAATGCTGTCTTAAATAATAAGAAAGTTTTATTTGCTAGTAAAAATAATAAAGCTGTTGACGTTATTGATGAAAGAATAAATCAAATTGGAGATAGACCTATACTTCTAAGACAAGGAAGTAATAAATATAGTCATAATTTAGCAAAATATTTATTATCGTTACTACAATTAAATGGTACTCCTGAATTAATAGAAGAATTTGAAGAAAAGTATTCAGAATATAACAAAATTCAAAAGAAACTTACTGAATTAAAAGAAACTGCAATTAAAGTAAAGAATTATAGAAACGAAGTTGACGAAGCCGATCAAAGAGTAACATCTTTTAGAATTAAACAAGGACAAGAATTTATCGATAATTTTGAAAAAATTAATCTTGCTGATATAAATCATTTTATTCTTGAATTTGATAAAATATTGACTTCAGTTGATACCAATAAGTTTAATTGGATTAATAAATTTATATGGAAGTTAGTTGCAAAAAAAAGAATAAAATATTTTGAAACTAATCTCAAAATATTAAAAAATAATGCAGAAATAATTAATATTGATTTGTCCAATCTTCCTGAAAAATATGATATTTTAAATATCAATGATTATTACGATTCAGTAGATGATTGTAAAGAACAATTAAACCAACTATTTAAATATAAAGAATATTTACGAAAAGTCCAT
This sequence comes from uncultured bacterium, assembly GCA_902801985.1. Taxonomy (GTDB): domain Bacteria; phylum Cyanobacteriota; class Vampirovibrionia; order Gastranaerophilales; family Gastranaerophilaceae; genus Zag111. Next base: position 1,947 of record CADCKD010000015.1, read on the forward strand.
AAACTACAAAAAATGCCAACATTAGAAGAAATAAATCGTTCTATTTTTGAATGTAACAATAAAATTCTATGTCTGTCTAAAAGAATATGGCAATTATACTTAATAAAACAATCTATGAGTCTATCTAAAGGACAAAGGAAAAATTTAAGTGCTTTTGTACCATTAATGAAAGAAATTATTAATATAAATGATAATGGAGAAGGATACTTAACAAAATTACAATCAAGTCAGTATGCACAGTTATTAAAAGATTGTTCGGATATGTTACCATGTTGGGCTGTTACATCACTTTCTGCTAAAAGTGGAAAAATTCCATTTATAAAAAATTATTACGATATAGTTGTTTTTGACGAGGCAAGTCAGTGTGATATTGCATCAGCAATTCCATTATTATATAGGGCAAAACAAATGGTAATAATTGGAGATCCAAAACAGTTATCACATATTACAAATTTACGATTATCCGATGAAAAAAACTTGAGGTTAAAACACAAATTTTCTGTTGAAGATGCAAGATTTTCATATGTAACGAACTCTCTGTATAATGTTGCGGAAGGTGTAGTTAATTCACATGAAGAAATTATTTCATTAAAAGAGCATTATCGTTCAAATTCTGACATTATAAATTTTTCAAATCAGGAATTTTATAATAATAGTTTAAGAATCGCCACATCAGTAAATGATCTGCATTCTTCAACTGAAATTGCTCACCCAATTATATGGGAAAATATTGTTGGCGAATCAAAAAGGCCTTCTTCTGGTGGTTTGTTAAATATTCAAGAAGCGATAGCTGTTGTAGATAAACTACGGGAAATATTAATAGAGAATAGTTATATCGGTACTATTGGTGTTGTATCTCCATTTAGAGCTCAGGTAAATAAAATAAGGGAGATTATTCACAATGATACTGATTTAGTATCAAGAATGAACTCAGTCAATTTGTTAATTAATACAGCACATGGTTTTCAAGGTGATGAAAGGGACATAATTATATTTTCTCCGGTTGTATCGGATAATATAACAAGTGGTGCGGCATTATTTTTAAGTAAGGAAGAAAATGTGTTCAATGTTGCAATAACAAGAGCAAGAGCTCATTTAATTATAATTGGCAATAAATATGCATGTTTGAAATCCGGAATACCATATTTAGAAAAATTCACGCAATACGTTATTGATTTGGAAGATAAGTATAGCAACAAATATCCTGAAGTTTCAAACGATGAATTAGTCTCTGAATTAGAAGAAATGTTTTATAATAAATTGCTTATTAACAATATAAATGTAATTCCTCAATATCAAGCTTGTGGGTATTCTTTAGATTTTGCTTTAATTACACCAAAAGGGAATAAACTGGATATTGAATTAGATGGAAAAAATTATCATAAACAATGGAATGGTGAGATATTAAATGCCGATAGAATTAGAGAACAAAGATTATATAATGATAACTGGTCAATAATGCGTTTTTGGGCATATGAAATTATTAATCATTCGGACACTTGTATAAAAAAGATACAAAAGTGGCTTGATATTAATAGTTAAAAATGATTATTCCTTTTTATTTTTTGTTTTGATATTCATTTAAAAATTCAGCAGTCAAAATACTTGTTGGAAGTGCAAATAGCATTATCCCGATTAAAACTATAATACTTGATAAAATTTTACCAAAAGGAGTTATCGGATAAACATCTCCATAACCAACAGTAGTAAATGTTACTAATGACCACCAAAAAGAGTCTAAAATATTATGAAAAGCATCAGGTTGTGCGTCTGCCTCTGCATAAAACATCAAAAAAGAACTTATGAACATTAACAAAAGCAGCACACCGAATATGCTTATCAATTCATATCTTTTCTTGCAAATTACCCTGCCTATCATTTGTAATGCATCAAAATAACGTGCTAATTTGAACATTCTGAGAATTCTCAATAACCTGAAAGTCCTTAATATTCTCAAATCTAATCCCTTTAAAGGCAAATAGAATGGTAAAATAGCAAGTAAATCTATTATCATCAAAGGTTTTAAAGCATCCTTTAATTTCTCCATTGATATTAAACGCAGGATATATTCAATCGTAAATATGATTACAGAAATTAATTCAATTTGATTAAATAAAGTCTTGTATTGCAAATATATTGTTTTATCTGTTTCAAAACCAAGACAAACGATATTTATAATAATGATTATTACTAAAAATATTTCACAAATTTTGTTATTTAAAAATTTATCAATTTGTTTTTTCATACCTATATTCCTACAAATTATCTATAAATTCCTTTGCTCCATTAAAATCCAGACATTGTTGTTCATATGCTTTATTTAGGATATCATCCGGTAACAAATGGTCAAATTTCTTTTTATATTTTAAAGGTCTATCAATTAAATTAATTATTAAATTTTTGTCTAACATTGAAAAATCAATTGATTTTAATGTTTCAATTAGTTCTTGTTTCCCACAATACGAACAATATCCAATTCCGCCATCTTCAATATCTACACCACAATATTTAAAAAGTAAACCTATTGTATTTTGTATTCGAGTTCCTTCTAATACTGTTAGAATATTACTATCATTCGTTTTTACATAAGTTTTATAATTTTCAAAGCCTTCTTCCAAAATTGGAATTGATGCTTGAGATAAATATTTCGGAACATAACAATTTTCATAAATTTCTAACATCTTTTGATGAATTTCTCTATGTACATTTTGAATTCCGCCGTTGAATTTAATAGGTTTTTTCCCATATGCTTTTTTGACAATGATTGTTTGAATTTTATTCTTAAACTCAACTATTTCCCATAGTTTTCCTGCTAAAAGGAAATGACTTCCCTCTTTTAAGAATAATAAATTTCCTCCGGATATTTGTCCTATCTCTTTACCGTTACAAACCACTTTCCAATCCTTTGGAGTCATAAACGCAGCATAAAATTCGTAATTTTCAACAATTCTCTCTCCCAGTTTACTTAATGTTATTATTCCATCGGTCATTTGATAAATAATTTCATCTGAGTTGAGTTTTTGCAATATGGCGATATAATCCTCTTTTGAAAAATAATGATTAAACGATATATCTGCAATATTATGATATATTTTAGAAGCATCAGCTCCACCAGTTTGTCCTAGGTATGATAAAATTTGATGAACAAAAGTTGAATAATCAAAAGTATCTGTTTCAAGTGGTTCACTAAATCCTTTTAACATCAACTCTACAATAGCAATACTTTGGACTAATTGAACTCTTAACTTATCCTGCCAAGTAGCTTTATCATCAATAGCATTTTCTTCAATATAAAATCTAAATTCTTTTCTTGCATTTTCTTTTCTGCCGCAACGACCAAGTCGCTGTACCATAGAAGCAACAGAGAATGGTGGAGCTAAAAATATTACTCTGTCAATATTTCCAATATCAATTCCTAACTCTAATGTATTTGTGCAAAATACAGAAATATTTGATTCTTTTTTTAATAAGTCCTCGCATTGTTCTCTGATATTTTTAGCCAAAGATCCATGATGGATATAAAAATTGTTCGGATATTTGTTTTCAGATGCAATATTTTGCATTGAATCACAGTATTCTTCCAGTGTCATTTTTGCATTAGCAAATATCAAATTTTTTTCTTGTTTAATGACCTTAAATAAATCCTGTTTCAATTCAGAAAATTCATCTTTATCCACACCAACAACTGGAGGTGTACTTTCATAACATTTTATTAGACCAACAGTATCTTTTGATTTATCGTTATCTTCAATTATTTTCACAGAAGTAGAATTATTTGGATTTAACCATTTTGCAATATCTGAAAGATTACTTATTGTTGCAGATAACGCAATTTTATAAGGATGTATTTCAACTGTATGTTCCAATCGGTTAATTAAACTCTTTAATTGAGAACCTCTTTCATTACCAATAAAACTGTGTATTTCATCAATTACAATATATTCTAAATTTTTAAATAATGGTCCTAAAAATTCTGTTTTATTCAAAAATAAAGATTCAATGGACTCTGGAGTTATAAGCAATATACCAGCCGGATTTTTAATTAGTGTAGCCTTTTTTGATTGATTTGCATCTCCATGCCATTTGGTAATTGGAAAGTCTATATGTTTACATAGAGCCTCTATTCTTGAAAATTGGTCGTTAATTAAAGCTTTTAATGGTGAAATATATAATATTTTTACCGAATCTTTTCCTCTATCAGCTATTTGCGAAATTATCGGCAAAAAAGCTGCTTCTGTTTTTCCACTTGCTGTTGGTGCAGATATTATCATATCGCTCGGAGAATTAATCATATGAACAATTGCTTCATCTTGAATTGGTCTGAAATTTTCCCATTTCATTTCATGAATAACTTTTTGTATTTTTTTATTTAATAAATAAAAAGGTTCCATTATTCTCCTAAAGTTAATGATACTAATTCTTCATCAATTGGTTCTTTATCCTCTTGAATTTGTACTCCTGATAAATAATTTGAGATATTTGTATCTGGATAATTTTGTAGTTGACTTAATAAACCTATAAATGCTTTAATAGATTCTCTTGGAGAAAGGAAGGATTTTGCACCTAGTCTATTCATTAGCCATTGCATAAATGTTTGAATATCATTTTCAGAAACCAAATATTTCGTTTCATCATATTCTGCAAATACATTTCGTATATTTATAAATAACATGTATAATTCTTCTTGCGATAAATTTTCAAGTCTTATAACAGGTCCCGTTAGGTCTTTCATCCCTTCTTTAGCAAACGGATTATCTGCTAAACGAGTTTCCAATGCTCCATAACTGTACATACCTTTGTATTTGTCTTCCAAAAATTCAGGTGTACCACCAAATATAAAACCAATATATTCTGTTGTTCCCTGTAAAGAATCATTTATTATATTCAAAATTCTTTCAAAGTTTTTATTTCTAATATTTGATTTAAGTCTTGCTAAAATTGCTAGTTCATCAATACTTACAATTAAACCAGAATATCCTGCCAATCTTACAAAACCGGCAAATAACTTTAAATATTCATAGAAATTATTGTCATCAATAATAGTTCTTACACCTAAGTCATTACGAGCATCTGTTTTCGTAGAGTATTCCGCTCTTAACCATCTTAATGCTTGTGACATTTTCATATCATCACCATTTTGGTATGCATTAATATAAGTGGTTAATACCTTTGAAAAATCGTAACAAGCAACATATTTTTCCAACGGCATTAATTCTTTATAAATATTTTCTTCAGTAATATTTTCACTGTTTTGTAATATTTTTGATGCCCATCTCTCAATAATAGACCTCAATGCACCACCATCAGGTTTTGTTTTGGTAGACATATTTGTTATTAATTCAGAAAATAATTTTTGAGATTTTCCGTCAGAAGAACATAATACTTTTTCCGTTGTGATATCAGCAGAAACAACTACCAAATTCTTTTCATGAGCAATTAATTTTGATAAAGTTAGGAAAAATGTTTTTCCGGAGCCATATTCACCAATAATAAATCTAGTTTTTGCACCACCATCAGAAATTAAATCATAATCTTTTATCATTTCTTTAATTTCGTCGGCTCTTCCAACTTGAATATGCTGCAACCCAATTTTGGGAACTATACCCGCTTTTAGAGATTCAATAATTGCATTCTTTTCTTTTGCTTTAATTTTTATTTTTTCCATTTATTCATTCCTTATTTTCTTATTAAATTAACAACATCTTCATTTACAATATAAACATCATTATCTTCTTCTACAAGAAAATCACCGTACTCTTCTTCTGACCATTCATTAATTTCATCAATAGCACTACTTAACATTACTCCTTTATTTTGAATGATATTAAGTAATTCATTGCGAGTCCAATTTCCTTTTTCAATTATGATATTTATAATACTTTGCAAGCCGCTTTCCATCTCTGTTTTATCTTCATCTTCTAATGAAACCGTTTCTATAGGTTCAGACTTTAATACCTCTGTCTGCTCGTCTGCAAAAATTTCTTGTAATACATTGTGAATTTCAGATGTATTAATTTTAATTTTTTCTAATTTTTCAGTATCTAATTTTAGTTCAACTTTTTCATCTGTTTCAATTTCAGTAGGTATTTTAGAACCTTTTTTCTTTATAGATGTTCCTTTTTCTACTGTTACAACGTCATCATTACTATTTATAAGTTCTGATAATGTTGAATTCAAATAATCATCAGAAAAGTCTAGTTGTTTAAATATTTTTTGTAAGATTTTTAATTCACTATCTTTCACTATTCCGTCAGCCATCGCAACAGAGATAATATATTTTGCAATAGTTTCTTTACCTGTATCATCAAGCATTTTAATAAGTTTTTTGACCGTTTCACTTGTATTAATTGCTTTTGTATGAACAAGCAACTCACCTCGCATTTGCAAACGATATCTTTCCGATGGTGACAAATTAAATTCTTTTTTTATGTAGTTTTCAATATAAGCAATTTCTACTTGCAGTAACTCTTTATCTTCTAATGCAATCTGATAACCAATATCTGTAAATAATGAGGCTATTTGATAATCAATAGGAGACAATTTCTCCGGATATTGACTTTTGTAGATAGAAACTAATGTATCTTTTTTATAAGGTTTTTTATCAATATTTACATTCGGTTCTATTTCATATCCAAGAGCTTCGCAAGCATCTACTATTAAAGTTGATTGCCTTAGTGTCGCTTTATCTTGAATTTTGAATCCCAAATTTTCAGCAATTGCACCTACATTAGAAATAGATTTTTCACCAAAATTAAACTTGTCGTTAGAGTAATTAATATTACTTCTTAATTTTGAAGGCAAATATGCAAGTTTTTCAATTTCAGTCAAAGGATCAGCAGAACTATCAAATTTTTTAACTGACTGTTTAATTTCATCTTTTATTATTTTGCGAGCCTGATTCCAAGAACGTTTAAGCTTTGTAGATGGCACTATAGCTTCATATGAAATTGAATTTGTTGTTCTATAATACCCCATAGCCATATAATAGTTATAATTTTGCAATTTAGTAGTATATATTTCCCCTTCATCAAGCCCTTCAAGTATTTTGTCAAAATAATATGATAGCAATTCATTCTTTCTATCACTTAAATTGTTGTATTCATTATTATTTAAAAACTGATAAGGAGAAAATTTTACTTGATATTGTCCGCTTGGAGTTAAATTTTTTATTATTGAATTATATGCAGGATTATACATATATTCTTGTTCATTATTTTTGAAAAATACTAATATTTTATCTATTTCATCTAAAGAAAAACTCCTAATTGATAACACTAAATAAGTTATTAAGTCATATCCATACCTTAATCTCTTAAATTTATTTACTAAGTCTATAACTTCAAATAAAACTTCCTTTTGATCCTGTTTTTCTACTAGTGCTCTATATTCTAAACCATAATAATAAATGTAAGCATACCCTAATTCTTCAATAAAGGGTTTACCATCAGCTAACCACTTTATAAAATAACCTTGTTGAGTTTTACTTATCTGATTATAATTCGGCCAGTAATTTAAACCCTCTGATGGTGTAACTCCAAAACTAGGATTCGATTTGATATTAATTGCAAAGGGCATATCTGATTTTGAATCACAAGTATAGAAGATTGAATTTGTAATAGTAAATCCAAATAAATTGACAGTATCAGATTTGGAATGAAATTTAAGTTTTGGAGTTGAACTCCTATAATAACTATTATATGTATTATAAGTAGGAGTTGAATACGAATTTTCTTGATAAGAAATACTGCCTTTATTATTTTTGCTACTATTTGCTGCACTTACTATAATAATTATTAAAATAACAAAAAATAAAAAGCCCATTTACCATACTCCTATCTTTGCTAATTGTACTACAAACATGTTTAACTTATTTGTTGTGCATTTATACAAATATTAAAGCATCACAGTATGTCAATATTGGACACAACAGAATAAATTTTTCTGGAATATATGTTACTTCTTCTGCTTTTATTTCTTTATTTTATAAGCAAACAAATAACGTTTTATTGTAGTTTTAATGAAGTTCAAAATACTGATTTGATATAAAAGTCAAATAATCATTTACCCTGTTACAAATAATCATCTAGAGTGTTAGTTTACATTCACGCACATTATATTGATTTCTATCAGCAGATTCATTTTACGCAAAAAGTTCAAAAGGAGCCATTCATCGTGATTTGATATGATTAGACAATTAAACAATAGAAAATATTATTTTAGACTTTTAGTATATAAATTGTATTATCATTTGAATAACAACTTTATAAATGTAGTAGTCAGTAAGGTGTTTTAAATAAGATGAGTATGTTTAGTAAAAAAATATTATTTGCAGCTATATTGTGTGGTTTATTTGCAGCGGATGCCGCAAATGCTATTACAAGATAACACTGTTCCGGTAATTGAAAATAATTCTGTTATCAATATGAACACTGCCGAAACCGGTAAAATAACTATAAATGATACTCTTTCCGGTTCAGGAACAATAAATATAAATAAAACTAACAAAATGCTAATAATTTTGATAGTATAATTAATTTATGAGCATAAAAGATGCAAAAATACTTATTGTTGAAGATGAGATTCAACTAAATAGAGTTATGGAGCTTATGCTTCAAGCTGACGGCTACTATAAAATAAGATGCGCATTTGACGGAAATGAAGCACTAAATCTTATTAAAGCAGACAAGCCGGATTTAATTTTGCTTGATGTTATGATTCCGGAACTTGACGGTTTTTCTTTGTGCAAAATAATCAAAAATGACAACATTTACAAAAATACAAAAGTAATTATGATAACCGCAAAAAAAATGGAAGAGGATGTCCTAGAAGGCTTTAGGGCCGGCGCTATTGATTATATTACAAAACCTTTCAGCAATAAAATTCTTTTAGCTAGAATAAAGGCTCATTTAGAGTCTTTGAATTCCGTTGGCGGCATAAAAAAATATAAAGATATTATTATTGACACTGATAAAATGATTGTAAAAGTTCAGGATAAAGAAGTTGAGTTGACAAATTTTGAATACAAAATTTTAGATACTTTTATTTCAAATATCGGAATAGTTTTCAGCCGTTCTTCCCTGCTTTCAATACTGAGAGGAGATGAAGGTTTTAATATATCAGAGCGAGCTGTTGATGTTCAAATTGTAAATTTGAGAAGAAAACTCGGCCAAAGAGGACAAGATATAGAAACAATTAGAGGCTCCGGATACAAATTAAGGGAAAATGCATGAAAAAAAGAGATTTATTTTGGATAAATAAGATTATATGGCTGCTTGGTATTTTAGCAGTTTTTATCGTGATTTCTTTATACAATTTTATTCAAATAAATCATTTGCATTTAGACGGTGAAAAAAATGAAATAAATTTTTATAAAAAACAAATAAAGCTGGCCGCAACACCCTATTTGTCAAAAAATGATAATTCCGGATTAATGGAATATTGTGAAAATTTCAAAAACGAAAATGATGTTTCTTTTCAAATTTTCGATAAAGATAAAAAGTTAATTGCCGGAACAAGACTTGATAATAAAGAACTTGATCAGGATACTCATATACTTGACAGCCAATTGAGCAAATGGGAAAAATACAAAAGCATCATAAAACAGCAAAAATTATCCGATATTAGTGAATTTGATATAAAAAATAAAAAATACTATCTTGAACTTGTTTTACAGGAAGATGATTTTGTTTCTTCATTAATAAATTCTCAAATAAATATAATCATATTCTTTGTTATTTGTTTGCTCCTTTTGAGCGGATATTTTATTTATGTTTTTTCAACCATCAGAAATTCGTTTAACAACTTGGAAGACAGTGTTGTAAAAATTTCAAATGGCGAATTGGATACAGAAGTCAAAGTTTCAAAAGAAGGGCTATTGCAAGAAATATCTATTGCAATTAAACTAATGACACTAAAATTAAAAAACCAAATTGTAAGACTAAAAAAATTGGAAGAATACCGTTCGATTTTTATTCAGGATATGACACACGAAATAAAAACTCCAATTGCAACAATTAATTCTGCAATTGAACTTTTGGATACAAAAAATTCAATTGCAGATAGTGATAGGGAATGCTTTGATATAATACTTTCTCAAACTGACAATATTAATAAACTTGTAAATGATATTTTATCACTTTCTGAAATTGAACTTGAACAAACTAACGAAAACAAAAATTTTACAACATTTAACCTTAATAAAATGGTAGAAAAGGCTATTTCTTATATAAATATACAAAATACAAATATTTCTTTCTCGCCAAAATGCGATTTAGAAGTTTTTGCAAATGAAGATTTGCTTATTACAGCAATTATAAATCTTCTAAATAATGCCATTAAATACTCACAATCCTCAAAAATTGATGTAATCACAGAGCAAGAAAACGGAAATACAATAATTTCCGTAATAGATTACGGCATAGGAATTCAAGAAGCTCATTTAGATAAGCTATTTACAAGATTTTACAGGGTAGATAAAGCAAGAAGCAGAAGAACAGGCGGAACAGGTTTGGGACTTGCGATTGTAAAACATATTGCTCAACTCCACAAAGGAAGTGTAAGTGTAGAAAGTGAAGTCGGTAAAGGCTCAACTTTTAAAATTATTTTACCGCAATAAAATTACTACTTATGAATTACTATTCTAGCTTTTCATTACCATCTGTATTTCTTTGTTTCGATCTATATTAATCACGATCAATTCTCAAACAAACACCCCTTTTAGAATCTTTTATAAATTGAACCATTTTTTGAACATATTCATTGCCAGAAATTTCTTCATTAATTTTTTCTATTGCCTGACTTGTATTATATTCACCAGAAACTAACAATTTATATGCTGAATTTATTTCTGTTCTGACAGATTGTTCTACTCCACGTCTTTTTAAAGCTACAACATTAATCCCGACAGGATGTGCAAGTCTGCCATCATATTTTCTTCCCATTCTTAAATTCGTGCGCCTTATAAAAATCTTAAAACTTAATTGTTAGTTTAAAGTTAGGGAACAACAGCTATAAAAATCAATAAAATGTTAATTCTGAGTTAATACTTCATTTTTTCTCCACTTAACAGTTTGTCCGTCTTGAAGATCGTCTGTTATGTTTATTATGAGATTTTCATCTCCATTGAGTCCTTCTAAAATTTCGACTTTATCGCCAAAATCACGTCCCGTAAGCACCTGTTGAAAATGAATTTTTCCTGATTTATTTACAGTTACAACATATCTACCGGTATTTAATGTAGTCAAACATGAAGGATTAACCGTTATAATCTTTTCTTCTCCCTTAATATTAATATCTGATTTTACATACAACCCTGGATATAAAGCGGATTTTTCGTCATTATTTATAATTGCTACAACTTCCATTGTTCGGGAAACAGGGTCCAATGTTTGTGAATTCTGAGTAATTACTCCTTTAAATTTATTTTTAGGATTGTTCGGAGTGTACAAATCAACAGTCATACCAAGTTTTACATAAGGAATGTAATTCTGGGGAATATTTAAACTTACCCTGAATTTATCAATTTGTTGAATTTCAAACAAACTTGTACTTGTACTGCTTCCCCCTGCTACAACATTTGCCCCTACATCCACATTATATTTGCTTATTACTCCGCTAAACGGAGCACGAACATTCTTATAATCCATTAGAGCCTGAATTCTGTTTTTCATCGCCTGCGCTCTTTTAACTTCTGCTTTTGCTGCTTGATAATTCATTTCAGCAGTTTTAAATTCATTATATTTTGCATCAAGTTCCTGCTTTGAAATAGCACCGCCTTCTGAGGATTGTTTATATCTGTCATAACTTTGTTTGCTAAAATTGTATTGATATTCGGCTTCAAGCAGTCTTTTTTGTGCTGAAATCAACGTTGCAGTAGCACTTTGTCCTTCTTCATCCAAATCGGGAGAATCTATAGTCGCCAATAGCTGTCCTTGGACAACCTTATCTCCTAATTCAACATAACGCATCTTTATTATTCCGTTAATTCTTGAGAATATTTCAGTATGCATATAAGGTTTTAACTCACCGCTAAGTTCAAGAGCCGAATCTCCGCTTTCAATTTTCGGATTTTCATAAAGCGCAACGTATTCATAACTTTTAGCATTTTTCCACGCAATAATATCCCTTGTAACTTTGGGTATAAACCCAACTAAAAACATAAAAACAAATACCCCAATAACACTTGATTTTACTTTATGCTTTTTAATTTTTTCCAGTATATTATTCATCATAATCCGTATTCCTCACTATATTTTTTATTTTTATTCATAATTGCAAATAGCATTGGTACAATTACCAAGGTCGCAAATGTTGCAAATAATAATCCACCGATTACAGTTCTGCCGATTGGAGCATTTTGTTCTCCGCCTTCACCTAATCCCAAAGACATTGGCAACATACCCAAAATCATAGCAAACGCGGTCATTATAACCGGTCTTATTCGCGTAAATCCGGCATCGACAGCTGCCCTTACAGAGTTAAATCCTTTTTTCATTTTATCTGTTGCAAATGAAACAACTAAAATAGAATTTGAGCACGATACCCCAATAGTCATAATAGAACCCATCATAACCTGTATACTAAAAGTCGTATCCGTTGCATATAACATCCACAATATACCCGCCAAAGCCACCGGTACAGGGGTTATTATAATAAACGGATTTCTCCAGGATTGGAAATTAGTAACAATTAAAAGGTATACCAAAATTAACGCCAGTAATAATCCTGAAATTAAAGAGGTAAATGCTGTTTTCATAGCATTGGCTTGCCCTAAAATATTTATAAATGTTCCGCTTGGTGCTTGTTTTTCATATTTTTTAACAATTTTATGAATATCATCAGCAACAGAATCTAAATCCCTATCCTGAATATTTATCAAAATATCGTAAACGGGCATGATATCATAATGATTTACAACACTCGGAGCTTTGCTTTCATGTATAGTTGCCACATTGGACAAACGAACCGGCTTATTGCCGTTAAATGCCAGAGGAACATCCATTACATCTTTAACCGAATTTATCCAATACGGTGGTACTTGTAATGCCAGCAGATAATTAACGCCATTTTCAGGGTCAACCCAATACGCAGGCATTGCTTGTGCACTTGATGAAAGTGCAATAATCATATTTTTCGCAACCTCTGCTTGTGTTAATCCCATATCAGCTGCTTTTACTTTATCAACTTCAAGTTTTATTTCCGGATAGTCAGTAATTTGATGAACATGAGCATCTGCGACTCCTTTTACTTTTTTAATATCATCAAGCATATTTAGAGCAAGAGCATAATTAGCTTTTGTATCTTCACCTTGTATTTGAACATCAATAGGGGAAGCCAGTCCAAAATTAAGAATTTTCCCGACCATATCAGCACTTTGGAAGAAAAACGTCATATTAGGATATTTTTCATTTAAAACTTTACGAAGTTTTTTAATATATTTCTGTGTAGGTTTGTGATGTTTCTTTAGGGAAATTAAAATTTCACCATCACCCATTCCCAACTGTGAATTATCCATAAATGCAAGATTTAGCATACTTACAGGAATTCCGATATTATCAAGCATTGTATCAATTTCTTTTTCAGGAATAACTGTTTTAATCGTTTTTTCTATATCAGAAAAAGCTCTTGCAGTATCTTCAATTCTGGTTCCGTGTTGAGCATATACATGAAGCCTGATTTGCCCCGCATCAACACTTGGGAAGAAATTCTCTCCGATAAACGGTAACAGGCAAAAGGAAATTGCGATAACAAGAGCGGAAAATTGCAATGTCTTTTTAGGATTTCTCATAACCTGTTTTACTAAGAACTGTTTATATACCCTTCTTAATTTAGCAAAACTTTTATTTACTGTTTCGTGCAAATTATATAATAATGTATCAGGTTTAAGCACTTCTTGTTTTTTTAACAGCTTATCAACCATAACAGGAACTATTGTATTAGATAGCAAATAAGAACCAATCATTGCACATATTACCGACAATGCCATTGGAGCAAATAAAAATTTTGTAGCACTTTTCATTAAAAATATAGGTGCAAAAACCATACAGATTGATAATGTTGAAACCAAAGTAGGTACTGCAACTTCTGAAGCAGATTTACAGATGATTTCCTGCAAAGTCATTCTGTTTTTATAAATTTCTTTATTTCTTAAAATATTTTCAAGCACAACTGTTGAATTATCTACAAGCATACCGATAGCAAGAGCCATACCGCTAAGAGTCATAATATTTAAAGTTTGCCCGCATAATGCCAGACAAATTATTGCAAATAATATTGATAGAGGAATAGAAACCGCAACAATAAACGTAGAACGTTTACTGCCTAAAAACAGTAAAATCATTAATGCTGTAAGAATAGCAGCAAGTGTTCCTTCAAAAACGACACTATGAATAGAACTTTTAACAAATATAGATTGATCAAATAATTCATGCATTTGAATTCCGGAAGGAACCATCTTTTTGATTACCGGTATTATTTTTTTACATCCTTCAACAACTTTGATTGTTGATGTTTTTCCCGCTTTATAAACAGTCATTAAACTGCCTGCAACCCCGTCATGACGAACAACATTTTCCTGAACAGCATTTCCGTTATGAATATATGCAATATCCCTTAAATAAACTGTTTCACCGTCTTTTGATTTTATAGGGAACTTATTCATTTCATCAATCGTTCTTGTTGCATTATTTAATGTTATATAATAATCAAATCCGCCTATTTTAGCGTTCCCTGAGGGCAATATGACGTTTTGTTCAGCAAGAGTATCTGTTATAGCTAAAGGCGTTAGAGCACGTGCTTCCATCTTTTGCATATCAAGGTCAACCATTATTTGACGCGACAAACCACCCATAGGTAATGGAATTTGAGAACCCTCAACTTTAGACATTTGGACTTTTATTATATTTTGTGCCAAATCAGACACATCTAGTAGTGGAATTTTCTTTGAAGATACTACAACCTGTAATACAGGAATAGTTGTAGGAGTGTATTTTATAACTTGCGGCGGTCTTATTCCAAGCGGCATATTGTTTAATGCAACTTGTGATGCCGAACTTAGTTGTGTTATCGCAGTATTGACATCAGCTCCGGGGTGCAAGAATACTTTTATTACCCCTACACCATATAGGGACTGAGATTCAATATGTTCAACATCATTCATATTTGCTGAATACGCACGTTCCGCAATTGATACAATACGATTTTCTACATCTTTAGCCGGCATTCCGTTGTAATTCCATACCGCAACAACGGCTGGAGTGTTGATTTCGGGGAATATATCCGTAGGAGTAAAAAATATCGCAACTAAACCTAAAATTAGAATGAAAAGAGCAAATACAAATACTGTATAATAATATTTTAAAGCTGCTTTTATAAATTTACTCATGAATTCTACTCCCTAATGCTTTATATAAACTTACCGTATCTATTAACGATGCGGCTTTTGCTTTATTTGCAGCATTTTCATTTATTAAATATTGTCGTCTTGAATCCAGCTCATCAATTCTGTTGCCTATACCCGAAAGATATCTTGTATGCGCAACATCATAATAATGTTGAGAATTTGTCATCATTGCTTTGAAATCAACAAATGCTTTATAATCTGTCTTGTAACTTGACAGGCAATCTTCTACTTCTCTTACCGCATCAAGCAGCGTGTAATCATATTTATGCAATTTTTCAAGAGCAACTTCTTTATTATATTTTAGAAAATGCTTTTTATATCCTCCGGAATATAAATCAAGCAACATTCCTGCCCCAATCTGATAAACAATACTGTCCCAGTTTAATAATCTTCCGGCCCTAAAACTTTCAAAACCTACCATATCATTCAAATTAAAAGAAGGAAGAAACATTTTTTTTGCAACTTTGACATCAAATGCCGCTTTTTTAATAGCATACTCTGCCTGTATAACATCAGGCCTGTTGAACACTAAATCTGAATTAATTTCCGCATCAGGCAAAAACGGAAGTGTTGTTTCCTCCATTGTTTTGTGGTGAATATTTTCTTTAGGGGCGGCCGCTCTTAAAAAAGAGAAAGCATGTGACAAAATATCTCTTTGCTTATATAGTGAATTCAGTTCATTTTGGGTATTTATTTTTTCATACTCTGTAATATACAAATCATCATACTTTATTATTCCGCCTTCGTAGAGTTGTTTTTTTAGTTTAAGAACTTCTTCAAGATTTTCAAGAATTTCTTCTTCATTTTCTATCAATTCAGCAGTGAGAATAATATTAAAATACATTGCACAAACTTCTGAAGTTAGAGATAACTTGTTTATATTAACATCTTCCTTAGCTATTTTGACGTCATATCTACCGGATTGCACCTTGTCAGAAAGTTTGCCGAATATATCAATTTCCCAATTAAACAATAAAGGCATGGAAATATCGTTGTAAGAACTATATTTTTTCCCTGACAGGGATTTATACGGATAAACACTTGGATTAACACCGATATGAGGGAGTCTTTGAGCATTAATTGTTCCAATAAAGCTTGTGATTGCCTTAATCTGTCGTTTGCAATTTTTAGGGATGGATTTTTTTCTAAAGCTTCAAAAACATATGATGATAAGTATTCATCTACATAATTTTCCCAAAAATAGTATAATTCAAATTTTTTATCATCTTCTTTATTTTTTTGTTGCTTGGTAACACCGGATTTTAAACTTGAAGATGCAGCAAAAACAGCATCGTTCATTCCGACAATCCCTAACATTAATAGCATTATAATTATGCATTTCATATATTTAAACAATATATCCGTAATCAATTTCATCCTTCTTAAAATAATCCATTCTGATACAATATTAAAACAAAAATGTTAGTTTATGGTTAGGGATGTAAAAAATTTAAAATACAAAGCAAACCACTGAAGCAGAGATAAAGAGTGTAAAGCTTTATGCGTGAGGGCTGGAGTGAGGGGCTTTAGACATTACTCCTCCCCTGCGGGTTAGGAGGTGGGGTAAGGTTTATCACCGCCCCTTGCGGGAGGGGGTAGGGGGTGGGGTACATTGATAAGTTTGATAAGTTGGATAAGTTTGATAGGTTTGATAAGTACACATCAGGTTCAGAATGACGTAACTATTTCTCCTCCCCTGCGGGAGGGGGTAGGGGGTGGGGTACATTGATAGGTTTGATAAGTTGGATAAGTTTGATAGGTTTGATAAGTACACATCAGGTTCAGAATGACGTAACTATTTCTCCTCCCCTGCGGGTAGGGGGTGGGGTAAGGTTTATCCCCGCCCCTTGCGGGAGGGGTAGGGGGTGGGGTACATTGATAGGTTTGATAAGTTAGATAAGTTTGATAGGTTTGATAAGTACAAATCAGGTTCAGAATGACGTAACTATTTCTCCTCCCCTGCGGGGGGAGGTTGGGTGGGGGACTATTGTCATTGCGAGGAGGAACGATAGTGACGACGCGGCAATCTAGATTAAACAAAAAATCAAAAACGGCTGGATTGCTTCGCTAATGCTCGCAATGACATGAAAAAATGCGTAAGATTGATTACAACATTTACCCCCGCTCGAAATGACAAGGGAATATTCGTAACTATTTGGAACAACATTTACCCCCGCTCGAAATGACAGGGGAATATTCGTAACCATTTAGCACAACATTTACCCCTGCTCGAAATGACAGGGGAATATTCGTAACCATTTAGCACAACATTTACCCCCGCTTCACATAACTTTATAAACACACAGACCTAAAAAAGGTTCGATATATCTTAATATATCCTTTAGTACAAAAGAGGGATTTACAAAAGCTCAAAGGGTTGTTATAATAATGGATAAGGTTAATGAAAAAGGTTGTTGCGTTCGATGCGTAACAAGTGAGTAAAAGAGGTGTGAAATGGCTATATTACCGGTTAGTAGTGTTAATTTAGATTCAAATAACAGGGTAGGTTTTAGGGGCGATATGGAAGTAGCTCCGTTAAAGCGTGTTGATAGCGATATGGAAGGGAAAGCCCGTACATCGGTTGGTAAATATGCGACAGTACCGGTTGTAGTATTGATGACATTGAACCCGTCATTATCAGCGCAAGCAGCGGGGAACAATGCACCTGAGCCAAAACAAATAACAATGGAGATGCCATACGCTCCATCAGAGGCGAGCGAAGCAGAGCCAATGTATGACTTTGCATCAGAAGCTGCCGCCCTCTCCGCACCTGAATCCGCACCTCAAACAAGCTCAACAGAAGCGCCATACGGCTGGGGTTATCTAAATGATTACAAAATTTTATATTCTACTAATGCTACTGGCAATGGAGAAAAAAGATATTTGGTATTTGAGCAAGATCCACTGAATGAAAATTATGAGATAAGTACAATGTATTTTATAAAAGCCGGTTCCGTCGGACCAAAATATATTGCCCCTCCTATGATACAAGAATTAGTTTACCACGACTTAGGCAAAAATGACGAATATTGTAGCGTAAAAGTAGTGGGGGCAATCATAAAAAATGGTAAGGATATTGGAAGAGAATATTATGAAGAACGTATAGACGACCAAACGGCACAGATATTAATTGACATACTTTCTTATAAAAGCAAATGGGAAAACAGAGCAGGACTTAAATTTTCAGTTACAAAAGACCCAAATATAGCAGATGTCAAAAAGATTTATGATTACGAATAATCTGCATTAAGAAATGTAACTAAATGACAAATTTATGAAAAATTTTGTTACTTTTTTTTTTCATATATATATGAAATAAGAGATGTGATGATATGGCAGATTTTAATATTGATGATTTATTAAAACAACAACAAATAAACACTACCCAAACGGCTACGCAACCAGCGGTTAGCCCAACAAAGTCTGCTGAAGTAATACCATTAGTTGAAAAACAAGAAGGCGAAGAAAAAAGCAATAATAGTTTAATTAGTGAAGAAAAAAAAGTCGAAATAGAACAACAAGCTGGGGAAATACGCAAAGAACGCGGAGAAAACAATGCAAGAGAAATAGCCCAAATAACACAAACAAAAAAGCAGGCACAGCAAGAGCAAGGTGTTGGTCGTAAGTATATGGAAGTATTATTTTCCTCAAAAAAACCGGGTGAAAAGGCCCTTGAGGTTGCAAATATATATTTATCAGCGCAAGATGAAAAATATCAAGCACTTAAAACAGAACAAGAGAAAAAAGATTATATACAAAAAATAATGACTGAATTAGGTCAACATCTTAATAATGGAAATTCAAAAACAAATCCTTTTGATATTTTGACACTTATTACTATTGCAGATAAAAACAATTGGTCTCCTGAAACAATTATATCTAAAAGCAATACTGAATTAAAGGATAAAATAATAGAAACACAAAAAAACGAAATAGGTAAAATTCTTAATAAAATTACCCCAGACAATCCGCAAAAAGGAATGCAGGAATTGACAGAAACGATCCTAATGCTTACAGGAGACAAAAAAATTTCTGAAATAAAAGACCCTAAGGAAAAAGGGAAATATATAAATACAAAGATAGACAACTTTCTTAGGGAGAAATTGGGGATTTCCGGATGGAAAGACTCTACAGATAATGGTAAAGCTGCATTGATAATGATAACGAAAATATTTATTGAACAAGCTGTGGAGAAAAAAGGGATTTCTGGAATCACGGACTTTAAAAAGCTTTCAGAAAAAGAGAAGGCTCTCTTTATACAAAAAGGTATAAATAAAATCATCAATGATCCAAATCTTGGCGAAGAATATAAAAAGATATTAAAAGCTATATTACCAAATATAGCTACAAGCATTGATATAGTAAATAAAATTAATAAAGAAAAACCTACAAACCAAGATATGCTTAATTATTTAGAAGCGCAACATAATAAAGGCAAATTGAGTAAAGAGGAGGCAGAATTATATAAATATTACAAAAATATAAAAGAACTAGGTCAGCTTGATATGGACGCAGAAGCTCAATTTATTGGGAACATTATCGAAGCGCGACTTTTACATAATGGTAACATGTTAAAACACTTACAGGCTAGTATAGGCGATAAAAATATATTTACAAAAGAAGGGAAAAGTGAAATCCAAAAATGGATTGATAAAGGTGTCGCAGATGGAGACCCTAATCAGATAAATATTCTGAAAGAATTTCTTATATCTAATCATAATATGACAAAAGAAGAAGCGGAGAAATATATTAAACAATTCAACTGGAATCGCTCTCTTAGTGCAGCAGAATCCATGGCATATGCCAGAGGGGATGCAGAGGCAGCAGCTATTACAGCTAAAAATATAGATGATTTTGGCCATGACCAATTAAAAGAAGCTTCAATAAATTTTACTAAAAAACATGGAGCAGAACAATTGGGAGAAGAGGGTTCAAAACAATATTTTAAAATGGCACCTGACTCTCATGTGGGAGCAATGTCATATAGCGTTAACCACACATTTGACATAGAAACAGCCCGAAATATTTTTACTGATGTCGCAGGAGATAAAAACGTTCCCGCAGATAGGAGAGGGAGAGTTGTTCAAGAATCATTATTAACAACTGATGACCCGAATAGAATCAGAGCATATACGAACAGTTATAAAAAAATTCCAGATTCTACCGTAACTGAAGCTATGGCTGCAGCCGCACATGACACCCAAGATTCAAATATAAGAGAAATTATTGAATCTGGTGTAAATTATGCTATACAAAATAACGGTTATAGTACTGACGAAAAAAATAGAATTAATACGGCACTAGAAACAGGAAACACATCATATCTCAGCACTTCAAATTCTTCATCTTCTTCAAGCAGTTCAGGGACTGGCAAATCTTCAAGTTCGCAAGGAACTTCAGGTTCGCGCGGAACTTCAAGTTCTCACGGAACTTCAGGTTCAAACGGCACTTCAGGTTCGTCAAACACTCCTAAAACAGGTTCAAGCTCAAACAGCTCATCAGCACAAAGTGCAGCTGCACAAGCAAGAGCACAAGCTCAACAAGATTACGCTCAAGCCGTAACTCAAGCACTTCAACTTCGCAAAGAAGAAGCGCTAAAAAGACTTGCACAAATTACCGAAAATTACCAAAAGAGCGTTAAAGAACGCGAAGAAAGAAAAGCTAAAGAAGCTCAAAAAACTCAAAAAACAGAAGAACAAAGCACTAATAAAGATTATTCGAAATTTGACCCTGAAGTACGCAAAGTATTAGAAGAATCAGATAGAGTCTTCGAAAGTGCAGATAAAACACTCGAAATTGCTAAAATTGACTCAGCATTAACTGATGCAGAAATTGCTGTTCCTGCTGATAAAAGAGAAGAACTTATTCAAGCTTATCAATCAGGCGGCGCAGCTTATTTATACGAAAAATTGGGTTCTGTAAGTACCAAATACCAAGAACAATACCTCCACTACTTTGCAGAACACGCAAGCACAAGCGATTTATGCTCTTTCGCCGAAAAACACGTCGGAAATAAAAATATTATTCTTGCTTTATATCAAAGAAGTAACAACCCTGCATTGTTACAATATTTGGGCGAATCAAACGCACTTGATTTATTGAACAAAGGCAAAATTAAATTGGAAGACTTCTTGAAATACGCAAGCCCTGACACTGTTGCAAGATATATCCAAAGCATGAAAGAAATTGGTAATACTGATGCGATTAAAGCAGTTGTAAGCCAATTAAGCCTTAAACAAAGAGAAGAAACTTCAGAAAGTGTTATTGCCGAAGCTCAAAACAACACTCCGCTTCCGGGGTCTGATGAGTGGATAAGAGCACAGCAAAAACAAATGGAAAATGCAAGCAATCTTGGCGTTGAACCAAAGGCAAGTGCACCTAAAAGAGAAACAGAAAAACTTAATTTAGACGGCTCAACTCCTACAATTGGCGCAGGTATGCTTAGTTTGAATCCGGAAGAAGACGAATTCGATGGTCTGTCTATGGGCTCAAACAGAGTAAGAATGGGAATTGATATTAAAAAACGCGACAAAAGATTTTTTAGAATTGGCTAATTCTTGATTTTTTTAATCTTTTGTGATGTAATCTTGGTACAGTAATGATTGTAACGTCATTCAACAAAAAATTAAAGATTCTTCGGGCTTTGCCCTCAGAATGACGAAAGTACAATTGTTATGAGTCCATTTGAAAGAAGACAATTTAATTGCCTGAAACTAAGAAAATTACATTAGCCAAATATGCAGGGTTCTGTTACGGAGTAAAAAGAGCCGTTGATACTGTTGTGAAGTTAAAAAAAGAAAACCCTGACAAAAATGTTTATATTCTTGGAGAATTGATTCACAATTCTCAAGTGATTGATGAGCTTGGAGATTATGGAATTGAAACAATAAACGAACTTCCGCAAAATGGGAAAGGCTATTGTGTTGTAAGAACTCACGGCCAAACACCAAAAGTTTTCGGGCAAATACAGAATGCCGGATTTGAAGTTTGTGATTTGACTTGCCCTGATGTTAAAAAAGTTCAGCAAAGAGCAATTGAACTTGTAAAAGAAGGATATTATCTTGTAATTGTCGGCAAAGAAGAGCATCCGGAAGTTGCTGCTATCAAAGCGAATGCACTGCAATACAGCGATAGAATTCTTGTTTCTACATTGATTTCAGATCTTGAACAGCACGAACAAGAGTTAAAAGAAGCTAAAAAAGTAGGAGTGGTTGTTCAAACAACACAAATGCTTTCTACCTTAAATCCAATTGTAGAATATTTAACCTCTATCTCAAAAGAAATACGGGTTATAAACACTATCTGCCCAAGCACTTCAAAAAGACAGGAAGAAGCAGCACAAATGGCACAGAATAATGATTTAATGATTGTTGTAGGTTCCAAAAACAGTGCCAATACAACTCATTTGGCAGACATTTGCAGAGAGTTTACAAAAACAATTCATATTGAATCAGAAAAAGAATTAGAACAATATAAAGACATAATATCAATGTCTAAAGATATTGGAATTACAGCAGGAGCCTCAACTCCGCAAAGTGTAATAGACAAAGTAGTAGAAAAATTGGAGGATTAACCCCTCCCTAACCCTCTAAAAGGTGAGGGAAAATAAAAAATAAAAGAAAAGGAGAAAATAAAAATGACACAAGCAACATTAGACGATTTTGAAAAATTATTAGAAGAAAGCTTTTCAAAATCACATGCAGTAGCCGACATAGTTGAAGGCACAATTTTAAGAAAAGAAAAAGACGGTTATTTAGTAAGCGTTCACGGAACAAAAACAGAAGCATTCCTACCTGAAAGAGAAATCTCTTCAATGGAAGGTACAGCTCCTGTTGAAATCGGCGATACTAAAGAATTCTACGTATTAAAAGAAGAAAATGATGAAGACGGTATGCTATTATCATTGAAAAGACTTGCATTTGCTCAAGCTTGGGCTCAACTTAACGATGCAAAAGTTCAAGGCGATACAATCCTTGCAAAAGTTGTTTCAGTTGTTAAGGGCGGCGTTTTAGTTGATGTAGCTGATTTAAAAGGCTTCATCCCATCTTCTCAACTTAGAACAGGAACTCCGTTTGATGGTTTATTGGATCAAAAAATTGAAGTTAAAGTTTTGGAAGCTGATCCTAAGAAAAATAAACTTATTTTATCTCAAAGACAAGCTATCGCAGAACAAAGAGATCAAGTTGTTGACAATATTTTGTCAGAACTTCAAGAAGATCAAGTTGTTAAAGGTGAAGTTGTCAGAATTGCTGATTTTGGTGCATTCGTTGACATCAACGGAATCGACGGTTTACTTCCTATTTCAGAAATTTCTTGGTCAAGAATTAAACACCCATCTGATGTTATTTCTTTAGGCGAAACTATTGAAGTTAAAATCATCAAGATTGATTCTGAATTAAAGAGAATTTCTTTATCATTAAAGAGAATGGGCGAAGATCCATGGCAGCAAATTGAAGGCCAATTCTCTGAAGGTCAAGTTATCACAGGTACAGTAAACAAAGTTACAGGTTTTGGTGCATTTATCAATATCTTCCCTGGAGTAGAAGCTTTGTTACCTGTTTCTGAAATGGCTGAAGAAACAATCAATCCGTTCAACAAATTCAAAGTTGGCGACAGTGTAGAAGTTCTTATCAAGAAATTCACACCACAAGAACACAGAATCGCATTGAGCATTAAAGATATAGGAAAAGAAGTTGTTTCTGAATCAGAAGCATCAGAAGAAACAGCTGAATAAGAAATTCTTCTATTAAAAAAAATAAAGCGCGAGATTTTTCAAATCCCGCGCTTTATTTTATCTTTCTGCATTCTTTTAAGAAACAATCTTTATACCTGAGCTTGTCCCAAGTCTTACTGCACCTGCTTCAATCATAGCAATAGCGGCTTCTTTATCTCTTATGCCGCCGGAAGCTTTCACCTGAAGACCTGCATCTTTTACTGTTTGATACATAAGTTTTACATCCTCAGCTTTTGCTCCGACACCGCCCTTTACAAATCCTGTTGAGGTTTTAACCAAATCCGCACCACCTTCTATTGAATATTTGCAAGCTCTTACTATTTCTTCTTTGGTTAACAAATCTGTTTCAATAATCACTTTCAAATTATGAACACCGCATGCCTGCTTGATTGAACGAATTTCGTTCACAATAAAATCTTTATCATCGTCTTTCAATTTGGTTACATTGATAACCATATCGATTTCGTCAGCACCATCTTCTATTGCTTTTTTTGTTTCAAAAACTTTTACGTCTGTTGTATTTGCCCCTAGAGGAAAACCGATTACAGTCACAATTTTCACATCACTGCCTTTTAGATTTTCTTTTGCAAGTTTTACATAACAAGGATTTACACAAACTCCGAGAAATTTGTGCTCTTTTGCTTCTTCAAACAGCTTTAGCAAATCTTTTTCTGATGCATCTTGCTTTAAAAGCGTATGCTCAACATATTTGTTCAAATTTTCCATAAATACTCTCCTTTTATAATATATTTTCTAAAATTTCAGATATTTGATCCGAATGATTTAAAATAAAATAATGCAATCCGCAAACACCGAATTCTATTAAATCTTGACATTGATTTATACAAAATTCCGCCCCGATTTTTTTAGCATCATCAGGATATTTTTCAAGTTGTTCCCTTAATTTTTTGGGCACGGTAACTTTTGTCATAGAAATCATTTTTTCGACCTGAGAAAGACTTCTTATTGGCATTATCCCTGGAATTACAGGAACATTTATCCCTGCTTTACAAACATTTTCCACATAATGAAAATACTTGTCATTATCAAAAAATAACTGAGTAAATATTGCACTTGCTCCGGCATCTATTTTACGTTTTAAGTTTTTAATATCCTCGTGCGAATTTTTACTTTCTGGATGAGTTTCAGGATAGCCTGCAACACCGATAGATAGAGTCGTTTTTTCTTTTATAAATTCAACAAGTTCATTCGCATACTTAAAATCTAATTCTTCACGCTTGATATAATCAGGAATATCCCCCCTTAATGCAAGAATATTTTCTATCCCGATATTTTCGACAGAAACAATATGTTCTTCCACTTCATCTTTTAATGACGACACACAGGTAAAATGAGGCATAAGATTGAATTCTAAATCTCTTATGCTTTTCATATCCTCGATAGAGAACCTGTTTGCAGCACCATTCGCCCCATAAGTTAAAGATATCAAAACAGGTTCAAATCTTTTTAATATCCTTAATTCCTCATATAAAGAAGAAATATCATTACCTTTTGGCGGGAAAATTTCAAAAGAAATCTTAGGGCTAAAATCGCCAACACTCCCAAAATTTCTCTGATGATATATTTCTGATAATTCCATATGCTAATTATAGCACATAATATACCTAATTTTAAATTTCATGCTATAATTCAAATAAATCAGTTGAAAAGGGGATAAAAATGTCAGATAACAGAATTTATTTTGTAGACGTAACAAACAGAGATGGTGTTCAAACTTCAAGACTTGGACTTGCTAAACTACAAAAGACAATAATAAATCTTATGCTTGATAGTATGGGCATTACTCAATCAGAATTCGGTTTCCCCACAACAAAACACGAGCTTAATTACCTTAATGCGAATTTAGAACTTGTAGAGCAGGGAGTAATAAAAACAACCAAACTTTCCGGCTGGATGAGAGGTATTGCAGCGGATGTAGAAGAATCATTTAAAAATGTTCCCCAATTAAAATATGTCAATTTGTCCCAATCAACATCAGAACAAATGATTAATGGCAAATATATGGGCAAAAAGACCCCTGATGATATTATAAAAATGACCAAAGAAGCAGTCGAATGTGCAGCAGACAAAGGCGCTAAAATTATCGGAGTAAACGCAGAAGATGCATCACGAAGCGATCTTGATTATTTGATTAAATATGCAAAAGAAGCTAAAAAATCAGGAGCTCATCGTTTCAGATACTGCGATACACTTGGAGGAGAAGATCCTTTGACAACATATGACAGGATTTATAAAATAGCAAAAGAAATCCAAATGCCTGTTGAATTGCATTTTCATAATGATTTAGGAATGGCTGCAGCTTGTTCAATTATAGGAGCAAAAGCAGCAATTGATGCAGGAGTTGATGCTTATATAAATACCGCAATCAACGGTATGGGAGAAAGAGCAGGAAATGCGGATTTGGTATCCTGTCTTTTGGGATGTTTAAAATCTGCAGGTTTCCGCGGCAAATACAAAATTGATGAAAACATAAAACTTGACAGAGCCTGGAGAATTGCAAAATATACCGCCTATGCATTCGGAGTTCCAATCCCTATGAATCAACCTGCTGTCGGAGATAATGCATTTGCTCACGAATCAGGAATTCACGCAGATGGAGCACTAAAAGACAGAAGGAATTACGAATTATACGATTTTGAAGAACTTGGACGAGGAGAACCGGAAATTATCGAAACCGGCCGTATGATTACAACCGGTGAATATGGAGGAATTAAAGGTTTCAGAAACGTATACAATAATCTTGAACTTGAATTCAAAGATGAGCACGAAGCTCGCAATATTCTTGAACTTGTTCGTTATGCAAACGTTCATACACAAAAACCTCTAACAACAAGCGAATTAAAATTCATCTACTATTATCCTGATATTGCGGCAAAAGTAATGACGGTTTCACCTTATTATGAACCAATTGGCGCAATCAAAGAAAGAGTCGAAGCGCAAAAAGCAAGCTCAGAAAAATATAGTATCATTTAAATTTTCTTATAAGTTTAATATTTTTATAATATAATTCTTGTATGAATATCTCGCAGGAATTTGATACAATTGCCGCAATATCAACGCCTTTAGGAACTGGCGGAGTTGGTGTTGTGCGAATTTCGGGAGATAAAAGTTTTGAAATAGCACAAAAAATTTCTAAAAAAGAAAATTTACCCGCAGGGAAAATATGCCATGGTTGGATTTATAATGGCGATAAAAAGCTGGACGAAGTTATTATTTTGCCTTTCAAAGCACCTCATAGTTACAGTGGAGAAGATGTTATAGAAATCCAATGCCACGGAGGAATTCACGTTATCCAAAATATTCTTGATACCGTACTGCAAAACGGTGCAAGAATGGCAGAAAGAGGAGAATTTACCAAACGTGCATTTTTAAATAAACGTATGGATTTATCTCAAGCAGAAGCCGTAGATGATTTAATTCATTCCAAAACATCCGATTTCGCAATATATTCCGCCAAAAATCTCTCAGGAACGTTGGCTAAAACGATTAAAGAACTTCGGGAAGAAATTTTTACGGTGGCATCAAGAATTGTTGCGGGGATAGATTTTCCGGAAGACGTTGCAGAGCCTGAATACACTTATCTTATAGAAAATTTTGAAAAGGAGATTTCTCAAATCGATAAAATTCTGATAGGCGCAAAGTCTTCTGATATTTTAAGACAGGGCATAAAGGTCGCAATCGTAGGACGGCCAAATGTTGGAAAATCATCACTGTTTAATGCACTGCTTAATATAAACAGAGCAATCGTAACGGATATTGCCGGAACAACACGTGATGTTATCAAAGAAAACATTGATATGGGTATTCCTGTTACGCTCATTGATACAGCAGGAATAAGAAAAGATGAAAGCGTAGATAAAGTCGAAGAAATCGGTATTGAATATTCTAAACAGTCAGCACAAGAAGCAGATTTAATTTTGTTTATGTACGCTGCAAATGAAGGTTTTACAAAAGAAGATAAAGAAATTTATGAAATCATAAAAGACAAAAAACACATAATTTTGGCAAACAAAATTGACCTCGGGGGGAATAAATATACCCCTCAAACTATTGAAATTTCAACAGTTTCAAATAAAGGTCTGGAGGAATTAAAATCCGAGATAAAATCCACAGTTCTTGACATGTCATCTGAAGATATTGAATTTGTTACAAACAAACGTCAACAAACTTGTCTTATAAGATGCAGGGAGAGCCTTGATAGAGCTCTGAAAGCCGCACAAATCAATGAACTTCAAGATATGATATATATTGATTTAAAATCTGCACTTCTCGCTTTAGACGAGATTACGGGCGAAGTCATAACAGACGACATATTGAACAATATCTTCGATCATTTTTGTATCGGCAAATAATCTCTATTTATTATAATTTTTGTATCTATAACTCAAAATACTGTAACTATCCGGAGTAGAATCCGTATCACTCCCGTAAAATACAGTCATATCAGATGTTGCTTTACGATAATTTGCTTCATCCATCATTTCTTGCTTGTTGCAATCGTGGGAGAATGCTGCAATTTCAGCGCTTGTAACTCTGCCATCGTGATTTGTATCCATTTCATCAAAATTTTCCAGAATTTTAGAAATAGTATTCGCGCTGTACGCACCGCTCATAGCAAGCTGCGAAAGTTCATCTTTTGAAACACCTGCTGTTGAGAGTGTTTGAGAGAATTTATCCATTTCATCCGCACTAATTTTTCCATCCCCGTCTTTATCAAACGATGCAAAATTATTCTGAAAATACGATGCAAACGATTGATTCAGCGTTAAATAATTTGTTTGATCACTGCGTGCAGCACTTATATTCTTATAAGTTACGCCATCTTGCGGATACAAAGATGCAAGATAAGCATACGTATTTGATAAACCTGATGTAATACTATTAACAATAGATGAACCTGTACCTGCCATAAAAAAATACCTTCTATTTTCTAACTTTACTTATATCATAATGATGATTGGCAAAATGTCAATAGTTTAAATCTTGATTTTATTTAAAATATTTATATTATTGTATTTTTAACCATAGTATGGTATAATTAATAATAAAGTATTAACTAAAGAGGATTTTAGTATGAAAAAGTTTTTAGCATTCACGTTGGCGGAAGTTTTAATAACATTGGGTATTATAGGGGTAATTTCTGCAATGGTTTTACCGAATATGCTGGGCCATTGGGAGAAAAAAGCACTTGAAACTCAAACTAAACACTTCTATTCAATGATGACGCTTGCTATCCACAACTATATGGCAGATAACCGTATTGACGATTTGACAGATTCTCCGATGTATTGCGAAGCGTATGAACAAGATGATTGCATACGTGCAAGAAAAGAACTTGATAATTTCTTCATGAAATATCTAAAAGTTGCAGTAAAGTGCACGGATGAAAATGGGAATAATAACGGAAAATGTAAGCCCATACAGGCTAAAGTTATAGATAAATCAAGTCCTAACCATGGGGATGTCACTCCTGACTATATACTTATGCATGGATATGCTATTAATGCAGTCGATCCACCCGATATTGCTTGGCCACTTAATATAGTTGTTGATGTTAACGGATATAAAGGACCAAATAGAGGGGGCAGAGATATTTGGGATCTTGACGTTTTTTATGACGGAACAATAAATGGACCAACTTTAAACCCTGAATGTATGAATAGTAAAAGCTGTGCAAAAGGCAGAATAAATAGCGAGTTTTATACAAAATGTTTAACTTCATATGATGGTGCGGGGTGTTTTGGGCGATTCAAAGACCGCGGATTCAAGTTTGATTATTAAAAAAAGCGTTATTCAGAGGTTGCCATGCAACCTCTGAATTTTATTAATCTGACTATTTAATAAATCCTTAATCAGAATGACCCAACTCCTCCACTGGCGGGGAGGTTGGGTGGGGGACTATTGTCATTGCGAGAAGGAACGATAGCAGTAGGTCAGGCTTTAGCCTGACAACGCATATTTATAAACTTGACGTTTGTAGTACAAATGAGTTAATATAAATAAGTACACGAGTTTTATAAGGGATATAAATATGTCAAAAGAAAAAGCAAATATTGCAATTTTGGGCGCTACAGGTGTTGTAGGCAGAGAGATTACAAAAATAGTTGATGAATTAAATGTTGAATTTAATAATATAAAATTTTTATCCAGCGCAAAAAGTGCAGGTAAAAAAATAGAATTTCAAGGCAAAGAATACACAGTAGAAGAAGCAAAACCTGAAAGTTTTGACGGTGTTAATATTGTATTAGCATCTGCGGGCGGTTCTACCTCACAACATTTTGCGCCTGAAATCGTAAAACGCGGCGGAGTTTTGATAGACAATTCTTCTGCTTTCAGAATGGAAGAAGATGTTCCGTTAGTTATTGCAGGAGTAAACGATGAAGATTTGCGCAAACACCACGGCATTGTTGCAAATCCAAACTGCTCAACATCACAGCTTATGTTAGTTTTAAAACCTCTTAATGAAAAGTTTAAAATTAAACGTCTTATTGTTTCAACATATCAAGCTGTGTCCGGTGCAGGCTTAAAAGCCATTAATGAACTTGAAGCAAACACAAAAGCAAAATTAAACGGAGAAAACTTTACTCCTGAAGCTTTCAAAAAAGAAATAGCATTCAACGTTCTGCCTCAAATCGATGTGTTCACATCTAACGGATATACAAAAGAAGAAATGAAAGTTGTTAACGAAACAAAGAAAATTCTTCATCTTGACCCGAATTTACCAATATCTTGTACTGCTGCGAGAGTTCCGGTATTCAACAGCCATTCTGAAGCCGTAGATATCGAATTTGAAGTAAAAACTACCCCTGAAGAAGTTCGCGAAATCTTGAAAAATACATACGGTGTCGAAGTTATTGATAATCCTGACAATTATGAGTACCCTACGACAAAGGATTCAAGCGGCGTAGATCCTGTATATGTCGGCAGAATAAGAAAAAATTTAGCTTTTGACAACGGAATTTCTTTATGGTGCGTTGCTGACAACCTAAGAATAGGTGCGGCACTTAACACTGTAAGAATTTGTAAAAAGATTATAGAAATGGGTCTATACTAAAAATAGCTTAACATTTTCGGGTGTAGGGCTTGACAAAATTGTATGTTTCTGCTATACATGTAGCAGGAGTGTGTAATGCAAGTTTTTGGAATTAGTAAACAAGATTTAATCAGAAAAAATTACAATGAGATTTATGCTCATGAAATGGCTCACAAATCTGCAGGCGGAGCTTTTGCAGGCGCAATTTCCATTGAAAGAAATTCGGAAGGAATTCCTGTATCAGGTCACGTTCCTATTCAAATGCCAACTTTAGATAAAAACAATCCGCAAAAAACAATTGACCACGCAAATGTTGTAATTCGTGCAGCAATGGCACCAAATGATCCTTCTGCACAAGATTATAAAGTTGCAAACCAAGCGCGACAGATTAAATCTAAAGCCGAAGATATTAAATCTAAAGGTGTTGGAAACAAACTTAACGTAATTGCGTAAAAAAAATACTTGCCTCATTTATATTACGAAAAATTCAAAAAATGTGAAATATGAATTTTTTGTTATATAATATCATTAAATTAGGAGGCACAATGGAAAATATAATTTCAAATTATGACAATGCAGGCCGTTCGGGCGTAAATCCGACCAGAATTAAAGTTGTCGGCGTTGGCGGTGGTGGCGGCAATGCTGTAAACAGAATGTATAAAGCAAAACTTGCAGGTGTTGAGTTTTGGTTAATGAACACTGATTTGCAAGTTATGAACTGCAGCGAAGTACAAAACAGACTTCAATTAGGTGTAGAAACAACAAGAGGCTTAGGCTCAGGCGGAGATCCTACTACGGGAGAAAAAGCCGCAGTTGAAGTAAAAGAAGAAATAACAAAAGCACTTGAAAACACTGATATGTTATTCATCACAGCAGGTATGGGAGGTGGAACCGGTACAGGCGCTGCTCCTATCGTTGCTCAGGTTGCTCAAGATTTAGGAATTTTAACTATCGCATTTGTTACAAAACCTTTTGTATGGGAAGGCAAAAAAAGAATGACCCAAGCAGAAGAAGGCATTGAAAAGCTTAAAAAGTATGTAGATGCTATTCTTGTCGTTCCTAATGACAAACTTTTACAGGTTGTTGAAAGACAACTTGGTGTAAGAGAAGCTTTCTGTGTAACAGATGAAGTATTATACAGAGGTATTCAAGGTCTTTCAGATATCATAACAATTCCTGGTATGATAAATATTGACTTTGCTGATGTTAGGAAGGTTGTAAAAGATTCCGGAACCGCATTGATGGGTATTGGTAGAGCACAAGGCGAAGGCAGAGCAATTAAAGCAGCTGAGATGGCTATCAATTCAAAACTTTTGGAATCATCTATTGACGGAGCAAGTGGAATTATCGTTAATATTACAGGCAGCTCTAATATGACATTGTATGAAATCAATGATGCGACAAGTGTTATCAATAATGTTGTAAAAGATGATGCAGATGTAATTATCGGTACAGCAATAAACGAATCATTCCAAAACGAAATTCAAATTACGGTTATTGCAACAGGATTTGCAGAAAAATCTGCAAGAGGAGCACTTCAAATGTCAGCTGCGGAATACTTCCAGGGCAAAACATCCGAAGACATTACAAGACCTACAATTTCCGGTTTTGAACTTCCAAAAATCAAACTTGATGTCCCTGATTTTTTGAAAAAAGACTAATCAAAAAATAGAATAAATACGCAAAAAGGAAGCATATACACTTCCTTTTTGCCTTAATATAGGAGAAAAAGATTATGAGTAAACCGGAAGTAATACAATATAAACCTGAAGGAGTATGCTGCCAAGTTATGCAAGTTGCACTTCAAGACGGTAAAGTTTTGGATGCAGATTTTTACGGCGGCTGCCACGGCAATCTTCAAGGAATCAGAAGCCTTATAAAAGGGATGTCAATTGAAGAAATTATTGATAAACTCGGGGGTATTAAATGCGGTTCAAAATCAACAAGCTGCCCTGACCAGCTTGCTAAGTGCTTACTTGAATATAAACAAAATAAAAAAGCCGCAGCTGTTGAAAATTAATTCTGCCCGACTTTCCCATTGAAAAAACAATTAAATCAATAAGATAATATTGTGTATTATCTTAAAAGAGGGATTTTTTATGAACAAAAAAACTATTATTACTATTATTGCAATATTGGTTATACCTTTGCTTGCTTTTTGGGGTATGAGTATTAATAATAATTCGGAAGCAACTGCACAAACAAGCGGGTTGCCTCAGATATTTAAATTTTCTTCCTCTATGTGCTTAGAATGCAAACAAGTTGAACAAATTTTTGATGAAATAATGCCAAATTACAAAGATAAAATAGAATATAGACAAATTTTTGTCGATAGCCGCAAAGACATGAACGACCCATTAATAAAAAAATACAAAGTAACCCTTGTTCCAACTGTTGTTATGGTTAATTCTGACGGCTCGGTTGCAAAAACTATTGTCGGAGCAGCAGAAAAAAGCGAGTACGAAAATTGTATAAAAGGACTTAGGTAATGGAAGGATTAACCTCGATATTCACATCTCAAACAAGCATAATAATTCTTTTTGGAGCTTCCTTTTTAGGGGGATTAATATCATCTGTTTCTCCGTGTTCTTTATCAATGCTGCCGCTTATTATAGGTTATATAGGCGGATATTCGGATGAAAAACCTCTAAAAACGTTATTACAAATGATATTTTTTGTAATTGGTGCAAGTATCGTTTTTTCTATAATCGGTATCATCTGCGCTCTTACCGGAAAAATCTTTGTAGGAAACCCTTATTTTGCTCTTGTAGTAGCTTCAATAATACTTATAATGGGATTAAACATATTGGGGATACTCGATTTTCAACTGCCTGTTTTAATAAAAGAAATACCCAAAAATAACTTTAATAATGAATTCTTATATCCGATACTACTTGGTGCAGTATTTGCACTAATCGGGACACCTTGTTCTACTCCAATATTGGCCAGCATAATGGCTTTTGCCACAATGGGGGCAAAAATCAGCTATGCCGTCGTTATGCTATTTTTGTTTTCAATAGGACAAGGGCTAATCCTTATACTCGCAGGATTTATTACCTCAAAATTAAAAAACTCCGGCGAAAAATTCTATCAAATTTCAGAAATCATAATGAAAATAAGCGGAGTATTATTAATACTCGTTGCCATTTATATTTATTTTAAAGTATTTTCTGCCGTAATTTAAGTATACAAATCCTTGTATAATGACTTAATTTGTTGTATTATAAGATATAAGTTATAAGGATTAGGAGAAAGTATCATGAACACATTTGAGGGAAAACTAATTGTTTCTGAAAAAGATAGATTTTGTATAATACTTGCAAGATTTAATGATTTTATCGGCTCAAAACTTTTATCAGGAGCGATTGATGAATTAAAAAGACACGGTGCAAAAGAAGAAAATATAGATATAATAAGAGTTCCTGGGGCTTTTGAAATCCCTGTTGTTGCCCAAAAGACAGCCTCATCTAAAAAATACAATGCAATAATTACTTTAGGCGCTGTAATTAAAGGTGCAACACCTCATTTTGAATATGTATCCAATGAAGTTGCAAAAGGGGTTGCTCAAGTTAGCTTGCAAACAGGTGTTCCTGTTACATTTGGTGTTTTAACAACTGATAATATAGAGCAAGCAATTGAAAGAGCCGGAACAAAAGCGGGCAATAAAGGTTCTGATGCTGCCAGAACCGCTATCGAAATGGCAAATCTTTTAAAAGAAATTTAAGTTTTTAAATAGATGAAGTGTTGAAAAGGAGTTTTACTATGAGCGAAGCAATCACAGAATACAGAAATGAAAACACTAAAGATATCGATTTGTTATCAACCATTGATATGGTTAGAAAAATGAATGAAGAAGACAAAATCGTAGCAGAAGTTGTCGGAGATGTTGCAGCTGATATTGCAACAGCGATAGATATGATTGCTAAAGCATTTTTAAAAGGGGGAAGATTATTTTACTTTGGTGCAGGAACATCAGGAAGACTTGGTATTTTAGATGCATCTGAATGCCCTCCAACCTTTAGTGTTGATCCGTCTATGGTTCAAGGAAGAATTGCAGGAGGCAAAGAAGCCCTTTTATTTGCAGTAGAAGGGGCTGAAGATAATTTTGAAGAAGGCAAAAAAGATGCTTCCGTTTTGACAGATAAAGATATATGCGTTGTAATTTCTGCCAGCGGGAATCCAAAATATTTGCTTGGAGTACTTGACAAGGCTGATGAAATAGGCTGTGCAACAATCGGATTGACTTGTAATTCCAGAGGTTTAATTGCTCAAAACGCGGGACATGTTATATGTACAGAAGTTGGACCGGAAGTTATTGCAGGTTCAAGCAGATTAAAAGCAGGGACAGCACAAAAAATGGTTCTTAATATGCTTTCAACAGGTTCTATGATTAAAATTGGCAAAACATACGAAAACTTTATGATAGATTTGAAAGCAGTAAATGAAAAGCTTAAAGACAGAGCCATAAGAATTGTTTCTCAGATTGCTCAAGTATCAAATAGCGATGCGCTTGGAGCATTATTAAAATGTAACTGGGAAATTAAAACAGCCATTATAATGATTAAAATGAATATTGATGCACAAAGTGCAAGAACAGAACTAAGAAAACACGGCGGTGTTTTGAGAAAACTTCTTAATGCCGAAAGTGCAGTATAAGGACGATTATCTTGGCTCAAAACAGGCTAAGAGAGGAGGTTTGATATGAAATTAACAGTTTTAGGAGCAGGATGTTGGGGGTTAACTCTGGCTTGGCTTTTAACAAATAATTTTGATGAAATAACCGTTTGGGGCAGAGCAAACGATTTAAGTGAAGATTTAATAAATAACAAACACACATCAAAACCTCTTGAAGTTCAGCTTGATAGCAAGGTTGAAATAACTTCAGACCTATCTTTAGCAATCTCTAATGCAGATATAATTTTGTCCGTTGTTGCAACTTCAGGAACTCGTGATGTTTGCGAGCACCTAAAAAGCGCAGGAATAAAGCCAGAACAAATACTTGTAAACGCATCAAAGGGTATTGAATTACCATCATTAATGAGAATGTCAGAAGTAATTAAAGATGTATTACCTGACCAAAAACTTGTAATACTTTCAGGCCCAACCCTTGCAAAAGAAGTTCTTCAAGGCAAACCAACAGCAGCATGTGTTGCCTGCGAAGATATTAAAACAGCAGAATTTGTTCAAAAAGCAATGAACGTTGCAGATAAATTCAGATTATATACAAATACGGATGTTATAGGTGTTGAACTTGGAGGCAGCTTGAAAAACGTTATTGCAATCGCTTCAGGTTTTGCTCACGAAATGGGACTTGGAGATAACTGTTCAGGATCACTTCTAACAAGGGGCATGGCAGAAATAGTCAGGGTCAGCATTCAACTCGGAGCAAACCCTTCAACTCTATACGGCCTATCAGGTATGGGAGATTTAATTGCAACATGTTCTTCTCCAATGTCCAGAAACTACACCGTAGGAGCTATGCTTGCCAAAGGTAAAAAAATAAATGATATTTTGGCTGAACTTGGCTCAGTTGCAGAAGGGGTAAAAACTTCGAAAGCAATTTGTGAACTGGCAAAAAAACTTGATATAGAAGTACCCGTTTCAAATGCTATATACGAAGCTGTTTATACTGATATTACTCCAAAAGAATTATTATCAAAGCTAATGAATAGAAAACTTAAAGAAGAAGAAAGATACGTATAATGAAATATGCAGTAAGATATTTGAAAAATACATTTTATCCGTTAAATGTTCCTGACGATATGGAGCTTCAGGATGGGCAGATGGTCATTGTCAGAACAGAAAAAGGAGAAGAGGCGCTCAAGGTTTTTCGTGTTAATTCCCAAATTGAAGAGATTTGGAAAAACGCAACTACAAAACCTGAACCCTTGCCGCTAATCAAAATAATGACTCAACGAGATCTTCAGACTCTTGATGATATAAAAAAAGAAGAAGTTGAAGCTTTTTTCAAGTGTCAAGCTCTTGTAAAACAGCATAAACTTGTTATGAACCTTGTTCAGTGCCGTATTACATTTGACAAACGAAAAATCACGTTTTATTATACCGCACCGGAGAGAGTGGATTTTAGGGCTCTTTTAAAAGACTTGACCCAAACTTTCCCTCGCGTGCGAATAGATTTAAGGCATATCGGTGTTCGAGATGAAACTTCAATTCTTGACGGCGTTGGTATTTGCGGGCAACCATTCTGTTGCAGCGGTTTTTTGAAAAAATTTGCAAACATTAATATTAAACTTGCAAAAGATCAAGGCATGCCTATTGCTCCGGGAAAAATTTCCGGCACATGCGGCAGGCTTCTGTGCTGTCTTACATACGAATATTCAAATTATATTGATGCGGCAAAAGGTATGCCGCCAATTGGATCTTCTGTTATGACAACTGAAGGACTCGGCAAGGTTTGCTATCTCCAGTTTATGAGCGGCAAAGTCGCAGTTAAAATGGAAGACGGCAAAACTAAAGAATTTGATAAAAATGATATTGAAATGGTTGATGCTGAAGTCAATGTAGAAATCGACTCAAATCCTTCTGCGTTAAATGATTATGCTGCAGATGACGATCAAAATATTGATATTCACCAGCTTGAAGATGACAAAAACAGTTCTACCGGTAATATATAAATTTTTATACA
Organism: uncultured bacterium; assembly: GCA_902801985.1. GTDB lineage: Bacteria > Cyanobacteriota > Vampirovibrionia > Gastranaerophilales > Gastranaerophilaceae > Zag111. The sequence goes on from CADCKD010000015.1 coordinate 39,781, forward strand.
ATATTCATATTTAATATAAGTGCTTTTGTATCTATTTCTTCGGCCTTTTCATACAAAGCATCCATTTTTTTCATTAATTTCTCAGATGCATAAATTAAATGCGAACAATCTTCACAATTTTCAATGCAATAAATTATTGAGTCATAAATTGTTTTATATAAATCTCTTGCCTGTAAAAATTCTATACAAAATGTTGAGATTTCTTTTTCCAAATTTTCCATCTAAACTTCTCACCTTTCTCTAACTAGTTTACTAGTTTTTTAAATTAGTTTACTATATTGAAACGTAAAAGTCAATAAACTATTATAGTAGTTAATATGATGAATAAACAAAGTAAAATAAATATAAAAATAGGTACTAAAATTAAATTAGAACGCGTAAAAAGAAACTGGTCGCAAGAACAACTTGCTGAACTTTCTGATTTAAATAAAAATTCAATAGGTTCAATAGAACGAGGGGAATCATCCCCGACAATTGAAACTTTAGGAAAAATCGCAATTGCGCTTAATATTCCTCTTCATGAGCTTACAAATGTATCAAAGGTAGAAATAGATTAAAAAAGACTGCCGTTTAATCAAGCGACAGTCTTTCAAACTTGTTAAACAGAAACTATTTTACAAGTTCTTTGAATTTTTTACCAGCTGAGAAAGCAGGAACTTTCTTAGCAGCGATTTTCAAAGTAGCACCTGTTTGAGGGTTTCTACCAGTTCTAGCAGCTCTCTTACGAGATTCAAATGTACCGAAACCAACTAAAGTTACTTTTTTACCTTTAGAAACTGTTTTTTCGATAGTTTCTAATGTAGCAGATAAAATGCTAGCTGCAGCTTTTTGAGAAACTTTTGTCTTTTTAGATACTTCTTTTACTAATTCTTCTTTGTTCATTACGAACCTCCTTTTACCTATAAACTACGGCACATAACCATTAATCCCCGCAGTTTTCTAATCGACAAAATTATTATAGCACTTTTTATAGTACTGTCAAGGGTTTTAGAGATTAATTTTCTAAAATTTTAAGTTATAATGTATATATACATATATAAATCTCTAAAGTCCAGCTATTTTAACTGTTTAACCCTCATTATTGAGCTTTGCAAATTTTACATTTTGATAAAAATATTGCAATATTTGGTACGCATTATAGCCCTGTTTTGCTAAATTATTCGCTCCATGCTGACTCATGCCGACGCCATGCCCGCTCTTTTTAACATCTTCATCAAAAGAAAATACAGAATGCAAATATGGTAAATTAGACCCCCATGCGTTTGTATTTGTGTAGCCTCCCGCAGATGCTGAATAATACGCACAAATAATTTTCATATCATAAGTCAGAACAAGACCTCTTGTTTCTTCAACTGCACGATTTGTTTTATTTGTTTCAACAGAAGCACCGCCATAAGCTTGGTCTTCAGTATTATCTTTTAAATCATATCCATAACGAGATTGCTTACCCAAATTCGCAAGAGCATAGCTGCGAGCAGCGATAGCCTGAGCTTTCAAAGCTTCTGACTCCCATGACGGAGGCATTTCTGAAGGAACAACACCCTTTATATAATCTTCTAAGTCTAAATCGTTTATAACAATTAGCTTTCCACCGGAAACTTTTACCATAAGCTTTCCACGATACCATCTGCCTTTTGCACTTACATAGCCGGCGCTATCCGGACGTAGCACCAAAGAATCCGTATTCAAAGGATAATATTCCCCTCTGCTATAAACTGCAATTTGATCTTTGTAAGGAACCAAAACATATCCGCGCATACCTTCAACTTCAAGCACCGTTTTATTAGTATGCACACTGATCATTCGACCTTTTACATCTGTACCGACCCCTACCTGATCAACTAAAGTCTCTAAGCCGATTTTGATAGCGTTTGCCGGCGCAGATACAATAAAATTAAATAATAATATGCCTAAAATAACTAAAATCTTCTTCATATGTATATTTTAGCATTTAAGATTTATTTGTAATAAACCATATGTATGATTTTTATGAATTCAAAAGCATATCTGCAAGTTCTGTTTCTAATCGCCCATTCAATGTCTTATTAACCTTTTGCAATTTTTGGGCTATTAAATCCATCTCAGGTGTCCATACAAAGTTATCTTGAACATATTTTTCAGCCTTGTTGAAATCCCCGTCAATTTGTATACGAATAATTTCTGATAACATTTCTTGAGCGGCAGGAACAACTTTATCAATATTAACGTGTATCTTGCCATCTTGTGTAAGACTGTATACCCCGCGGTTATACATATAATAATTTTGCATAACAGTACGAACCCTATGAGCTTGAGACATCGTAGGTTTTGATTTCAAGAAGTTGTCTGCAACAAAGGTCACTATAATTTGCAATCTTTGTTCTTCAGTATACATACCAAGTTGAGTCAACAAATCAACAAAAGCCAATGCGCCCATATCTGCTTTATTTTCTTCAATAATATTTCTGTATTTACCAAGGGCTTCACTGCTTTCTTTTGGCCCAAGAGAATGCGCATTTTCATGCCCGATAGTAAACCAATGATCAGCCTCATCAAGATAATATTTTTGTTGTTCTTTGTCCAGTATTGCATCCAATCTTTCCTGCAATTTCGCCTTATCACTTATAAAACGAATTTGTCTATGGTATACATTTCTACGGCCACCGCCGATTGTCAAAGACAATTTGTCAGAATTTGGAAGATTTTCTGCTAAAGTAATTCCTCCCCTATATTCTCCAACATCCCCTGAAGCCATTACCATATCAACATCAACCATAGTCTGTTTTGCATCGGATTGAATTGAGATTGTTTGTTCATATTCATCTTTATAAGGCATATTATCGGCTAGTATCGGTAAATATTTTTTTATAGCCATTAGCGCCTGAGTACCTTTTTTATTAACAATACCCACACGCCCGCCAAGAAAATCTTTTGGAATAGGGGAAATACCGTATTCTTTCAACATAGTCGATAATTCTTCGTTCTCCACAATCGTTCCGGTCATTTCGTCTTCGTAATTTTCTCTTGTGATAGTAAACTCAAGCGGAGTATCCTGCAAAGTTGCCCATTTTTTATCGGCATACGCATCCAACATAGGGTCAGCCGTTCTTAAAGCTGCAACTTGCAGTTTTAAATATTCGCAAAAATCTTGATTAGTAGAGACAAAAGCTGCCTTTTCAAGTTCATCGGCAATTTTAGAGAAATCTTCTTTAAAATAATCTATATAATCAATACCTTTCAAATTCTCTTCATCTCTCACAACCATAGAACGCTGAGTAAGAATTGCACGAACTTCATCTATTTTTCCTTCTTTTAGCATTCTGATTAATACGGAATGAAATTCTTCTTTTGACAAATCTTCAGGATAAACACCTTTGCCGGGCTTTTGGTCTATACCTTTTGCAAGTCTTATCGGATTAGACATAGAATCTATGGCATTTATACCTTTTTGAGCATCAAACAATATCTTTGTCAATTTAGCTTGCTCATTACCTTTTTCAACCTCTGATTCTAAAAATTCTTTGAATGGCAAATTATGTTTACAATCTATCTGCATATTAATTTTTTCTAATATTGCAGCAGCTCTTACTAAATGAATTAATGCTGTTTTGTCACCCAAAGCTAATGATTTATATTCCACTGATTCAGGTGTTAAGAATTTTTTTGTTACAAGATAATCTTTATGTGTTCTTTTTTTTAATTCGTCCATAGACAAATTAAACTCATAAGTTGCCATATTCTCTCCTTTATTTAAACGTTAGATATATGAATATTATAACATATGATAATTATTTGTGATAAACTTCACCCTTAATTATTTTAAAAGCTCTATATATTTGTTCTATAAGTATCAAACGGGCAAACTCGTGCAAAAATGTCATTCTTGACATGCTCATTTTTAAATTTGCTCTTTGAGAAACATTCTGCCCTATACCATTAGAAGAACCTATAACAAATACAACTTCTTGTGTGCCTAAATTGGTTAATTCCTCAAGTTTTGACGCGAATTCCTCACTGGAAAATTCTCTGCCCTTAATCTCCATTGTGATGACAAAATCTGTCGGCTTTATATTGGACAATATCTTTTCACCCTCTTGCTCTAATGCTTTTTGAATCAAGGAATTATCCTTTATTTCCATCGGACTGACTTCCAGAATAGTTATTGCAGCATAAGGACTCAAGCGTTTTAAAAATTCATCTATCCCATTTTTTATGTATTTTTCTTTGATTTTACCAAGTGCGATGATTTTAATTTTCATGACTATTCCCTCACCCGAATTTCTAAAACTCATACTTCGTTTTGAAATTCTACCCTCTCCCACTTATAAATGCTGTGGGCGAGGGACAATATACTTTTTTAATTTGATTATAAATGCTGTGGGCGAGGGACAATATACTTTTTTAATTTGAAACCTCACCCGAATTTCTAAAACTCGTCCCTCGTTTTGAAATTCTACCCTCTCCCACTTAAAAATGCTGCGGGCGAGGGACAATATACTTTTTTAATTTGAAACCTCACCCGAATTTCTAAAACTCGTCCCTCGTTTTGAAATTCTACCCTCTCCCACTTATAAATGCTGCGGGCGAGGGGATATATCAGATTTTAATTTTCAACTTTTGTAGCATCACTTTCGATATATATTGAACGAGATGGGAATGCAAAATCTATACCCGCTTTTCTATATGCGGCAATGACTTGCTGCAAAAATTCTCCTCTTACCCTTAAAAATTTAAAATAAGAACCTGATTTTATATATCCCATAAAACGTACATTTATTGAACTATCGCCCATATCATGCACTGCAATAGTGAAATCATTATTGATTTCTTTATGTCCTGTTCCGATGTCTTTTAATATATCTATTGCTTTTTGTATCAATTCATCACTAGTTGAATACGTAACACCAAAAGTAACTTTTAATAAACGTTTCTTCGCCTGAGATACATTTGTAACTATTGCGTTTGCCGCAATATTATTCGGAACATTTATAAGAAAATTATCTAAATCACGAATTTTTGTTGAACGTATAGATACATCTTCAACATAACCCTCTATTCCGTTAATTTTTACGTAATCACCAATCCTATATACATGATCTGATAGAATAGTTAAACTTCCAAATACATTGGCAATAGCATCTTTGGCGGCCATACCTACTGCCAAACCTCCGATACCAAAGCCGGCAAGGATTGAAGACATCGAATAACCTTGGCTCTGTATAACTCCGGTTATTGCAATAAATACAATTATCACCTTTAAAAACTTCATCAGTATGGGTAAAAATCTGAGCAAAGGAGAATTGGACTCCTGATTTTTGATTTTTTCCATTACCTTTCGGTTTATTACATCAATAATTTTAAAAAGCACGATAATTGCAACTATATTTATGCCTGTGGCAATTAAACCGGCTTGTAATTTTGTAACCATATTAATTAATCCCCTTTTTTATTATTATATTTGATAATTCTTTGATGTAAATAAAATTATATGATATAATTCTATTAATTGGTTATAGTATATGATTGGGAATAAGATAAAAATAATAATTATACTGATTGCCGCAGTGATTGCAGGTTTTTATTTCAGTAAGTTATATCAGCCAAAAGCTAAAACACTAAAATTGTATGAACAAGGCCTTAGTAATTATGCTAACGGCCATTATCAGAATGCATATTATCTGTTTTCAAGAATAAGTCATATGTCACCTCTTAAACCTGTTGCTTTATACAGACAAGCGATGTGCGCAAAAATACTTGGAGATAAGGACTCCGAATTACAAAGCTATCTTATTTTATTAAAATATTTCTCTAAAAATAAACTCTCAACAGAAGTAAAATACAATACTGCACAGTTACTGGTAAATAAAGATAACCAAAGTGCAAAAAAATATTTTAATGAAGTTATAGAAAACACTGATGATGAAGATTTTAAAATAGCATCAGAATATTACATAGCAAAAATAAATGCATCAGAAGCAATTGTAAGAAAACAAGCCCCCTTGAAAGAAATAGAACAAGCTTTTCGCAAATACCTTACCAAACATCCTGACGGCAGATTAGCTTTAGATGTCGCACAGACCTGGCAAGATTACAATGAAAACATTAGCCCAAAAGATAATGTCTTAATAGCAAAAGCTTTATATTTTGCAGGTCTGTATGATAAATCCGAAGAAATTATACAAACAAAAACCAAAGAAGAAGATAATTGGAACGTACAAGCACTAAATGCTTATGCAAAATCTGATGATGTTAAGGCTAAAAATATAATTATTATGGGAGTTTCGCAGTATCCTGACAATGTAACAAAAGACGACTTTAGAGCAGTAATAAATAAGTCCGCAGCAAAAGAGACCAATCCGTACCTATGGGCTTCATCATTATTTGGTATGATTAAAACTCCAAAAAATAAAGAATTTTTATGGAATTTAAAATGCGAATATGCACCACCGCAAGATAAACAATCATGTTATACAGATTTATATACCAATTATCCAAAAGGAGAATTTGCACAAAATGCACAAGCAAATATCTTTATTGAAGCAATAAAAAATAAAAAATATGACTTAGCAAAACAAGTGGAAGAAGATTTTATAACCAAATACCCCGAGTCTGAACACATGCCTATGATGATGTTTTGGCGTGCAAAACTTGAACAAAAACATTTCTTCAACCCAAATTTCCAAATGTTTTATAACAACATTATAAACAATTATCCGGACTCTTATTATGCTTATCGTGCGTTTTGGATATTAAAAGATATTGATTCTTTTGTTTTAAATACTGAAATCGTTCCGGAAAATATTGTATACCCATACAAATATCCTAAAAAAAGCGACATCATATATAATCTGATACTTGTTCGAGATTATGAAATGATTAAAAAATATACCGATGATGATTTTATAAAAAGCTGGGCTCTATACCAACAAGGAGATTACACATCTTCTGCATACACCGCACAAAAAGCTATGGATAAACTTAATACCAAACCGCCTAAAAATGATGTAAGATGGCGTCTTGTATATCCTCTAAATTATTACAAACAAGTTAAACGCAATAATGCTTCAACAGGTAACAATACAGAGCTCATAATGTCTATTATCAGGGAAGAAAGCCATTTTAATACAGAAGCACAAAGCAGCGTCGGAGCGATTGGCCTTATGCAGCTTATGCCATTAACAGCACATGAAATAGGAGAAAGATACGGTTACCATTTTTATGCAAAAGACTTATTCAATCCGGAACTCAATATTAAACTCGGGAGCATATATTACGCTTCACTAAAAAATCAACTAAATAATGATATTTTGTCTGTCGCATCGTACAACGGAGGAATAGGATCCGTTTTGAAATGGCAAAAAGATCTTACTTATATGGATATAGACGATTTTGTTGAACAAATTCCATACGATGAAACAAAGAACTATATCAAAAAAGTATTCAAAAGCTACTGGAATTACACAAGAATCTACCAAAATTAGTAAATAATTTGAACATTAACTTTTCTTGCACGAGCCTTATTATCAAAATCAATCAAAACAATCTGCTGCCACTGCCCCAACTGTAAAACTCCATCTATTAACGGCACATGTGTCGAATTGCCTATTATTGAAGCTCTCAAATGAGAATACCCGTTACCGTCATGCCACATCTCATCGTGATGATATTCTCTGTTTGACGGAACAATTTTTTCCATAATTTCCGGTAAATCTACCAACAGCCCCGGTTCAAATTCCATATTTGTAATAGATACCGTACTGCCTTGGGCATAAACATAAACAACCGCATTATGTAATGTATGATTATAAACGACATTTCTTATTTGAGGTGTAATATCGATTATATCTGCATTTCCCTTTGTGTGCACCGTAAAAGTTTCATTAATAATAGTCATAATATCCCCAAATTTTCTTTTTATAAATTCTATATAAAAAATAATCTAAATTCAATCCAAATTATTGTTCTTGTTTTATTATTATCAAATTGCGGGAATGTTCTTCCTCCAGTGGCAATTTATAATCTATAACATCTATTATTTTTGCCCTATGTTTTTTTAAAACAGACAATGCTTCAGAAATTTCTTGAGGAGATTTTCTGGATTTGTATGCAACAAAATAGCCGCCTTTTTCAAGTCTTGGCAAAGCATACTCACAAATATTTTTTAAAGATGAAACAGCTCTTGACGTTACAACTTCAAATTTACTATCATAATTTTCAACACGCGCACAAACAACATCCAAATTTTTAAGATTTAATTTTTCTTTAAAGAATTCAACCGAACGAACTTTTTTGGCAATACTGTCAAGTGCCGTGATTTTTATTTGCGGATAAGCAATAGCAAGCGGCACAGACGGAAACCCGCCACCTGTCCCAAAATCAAGCATTGTTTTTGGAGTTATATATTTTTCAAAAAATAAACCCATAGCCAGAGAATCATAGATATGTTTTTCCCATAAATACTTTTCGTCGTTTTTAGATATCAGATTTAATTTATGATTTTCTTCCAGAAAAATATCTGTATACTCTTTAAATAAAGCTTTATCCTGCACAGTTTTATCCTTTATTATATTTGTTTATATATTCAATTTTCGAAGTAATTCTTGCAGTATCTTCCTTTGAGAGAGATTCTCGGGCAATATTCAATGCTTCTTGCATATATTTTAGAGAATTTTTGAAATCTTTGCGCAGCAGATAATAATTACCTATTTCATAAGCAATATCTGCAATATAATACGCTTCTTTTAGTTTTTTCGCATAATTATACGCTCCCTCCAGGTATTTTAACGATTTTTCGCTATCTTTACCTGAATATATATCTGCTAATCGGCGGGATGTTTGGTATAAACCGTTATAATTTTTGGTTTCTGAATCGATTTTCATACTCTGGGCATAATATTTAACCGCAGTATCAGAATTGCCGGCTTCATCAAGCAGATCCGCCATATTAGCAAGAGCTTTAGACAAAAACTTGTTTTTCTTTGAATTTGGCTCAATATCAATACATTTTTTGTAGTAAGATAACGCGGCTTTTGTATTATCTTTTTGATCATTAACTCCGGCAAAACGATAATACAACTCTGCTTTCAACATTTTATCCGTAGTATTTTCAGCAAGAGAAAGAGCTTTATTATAGTATGCATATTCTTCATTAATATTTGCGCAAATTTTACCCAATGAAAGATTTATTCGAGCTCTTAACTCTTCCGGTAAATCATCCTGACTATCGAGTTCGTTTAAAATATATTTTGCATTATCTTGTTTATATATTACAAAATACACATTCGCCATCATCAATTTGACTTCTGCAACTTTGATATTATCTGATACATTTACATAATAATCCTGAGCCTTGGTCAAATACTCTAAAGACTCGTACCATTGAGATGTATGCTTATAAACATTTGCCAATTTTAAGTATATTGTTGGTAAAAATTTATCATAATTATCATCATTATTTTTTGTAAGAGCATTTTGATACAAAATTATCGCATATTTATAATTATATTTTGCTTCTTCTTCTTTTGCCATATTTAGAAGCTGCGTCAGACCGAGCGAATTACTTTCTTCCACAAAAGTATTACACTCAACTTTTTCTGTGACAAAATCTTTAATTGAACCTGCTATATCTGTTAACAACGTTTCATCCTCAAAGATAAAATTAATATTTTCAATTTTATCTTCTTCATGCTCCTCGACTTCAACAGGATTATTAACATTTTCCTCTTCTTGATGGGATGATTGCACATCAACAACCGGTTGCTGCATATTAATTGCCAAAGCCGGACGGGAAATTTTAGGTTTTTGAGGTATAAACAATGAGTGGTACTCTATTTCATTTCTCATTGTTTGGCGAGACAATTTTAAATCTCTTTCCAAAGGTTTTAATGGTAATTGAGTATTATACAAATTTACGCACGCTTTGTGAAGTTTAAGCATAACATTTTCAGGAATTTGATGCTCAATTATATCTCTATAGAAATCCGGTAAATAAAAACTTTCATCTATTGTATATATAAGTGAATTGTCCACATAAAATTTTATCCTATCCGGTCCGTACAAATGCACAGAACGAAGAAGATTTTCATGTAAAGGGACACGCATTACCGCCAAAAGTCTGAATAAATGCAGTGAAACAGGGTCTATTAAATTTACCATATCACGTAATATAAAATCAGTAAAAGACATTCCGCTCTTTGAAAATGCTTCTAAGAATTTACCAATATTATAATTACGCAAGTTCATAATCTTCAAACAAAGATTTATATAATTGTAATATCCCCGAGTTTGCTTATATAATTCATTTGATAGAATACCGATATTTTTTATACCATTATCCTTTAAATATTTTTCGAACAAGTTTTTAGACAAAGGTAAAACCGTAGTTTTTGAATGTTTTATTTCCGCAAACTCGTCTTCTTCATTTTTTCTGGAAGTTATAATTATTTTGACATTATAAATAGATGCAACGTGCTTAATAAAATTTATTATATCTGTCTTATTTTCCTTTAAAATCAAATCAAAAGAGTCTAAAACAATTAAAATAGGTTTAGTCGCGGAATTTATATATGAATTAATTTTTTGAGTAAAATTTTCCACCTTTAGTTTTGGCGGAGCAAATTTACCCATTATTGTATACTTTCTGAAAGTTTCAAAAAAGCTCAATAGCATATCATCAAGAATAGTATTCTCAAAGCAAGTATAATTTAAAACATAAACATCCGCTGAAATTTGAGACAAGATAAAATGAGTTAACATAGTTTTCCCTGCTCCGGAAAAACCGTTAACTAAGAATATTTTTTCATCGTTTAATAAAAATTTTTCATAATCAGAGATCTGCTTTTCGTTATTTTCAACAAAATGAGGATTAAAAGGTGTAACTTTTAAAACTTCTTTTATATTTATCTCTTTGTCTAAATATTTTGTATCCATAACTAATTAACTCTGTTACGTCCGTTATTTTTAGCGTTATATAAACGTTTATCTGCACTTGACACTAATTCTGACGCCGTAAGTCCATCTTCTTCACCATACGATGAAACCCCCAAACTTATAGTTACATGGCTTTCACGGTTATATGTCAAAATAAATGTTTCTTGAGCCACAATATCGCATAATTTCTGAGCAATAGTAACAGCTATATCATAAGAAGTATTCGGCAAAATTATACTCATTTCTTCTCCGCCGTATCTGCACACTATATCAGTGGCACGAACATTCTTTTTTAATATATTTGCAACTTGCTTTAAAACAGCATCCCCTGATTGGTGGCCATAATTGTCGTTAAACTGCTTGAATAAATCAATATCCAAAATTATCAATGAAAACGGCGATTCATAACGTTTTGCATTCTCAACTGCCATTTGCATTTGTTCTTGGAAATACCTGTGGTTATATAATTCAGTCAATCCATCAGTTGTAGCTAATTGATATTGTCTGTCAAAATCTTTTGAAATAGTAAGATATTTAATAATTACGGTAGTAATAAAGGCAAAAACCCCAACAGTAATCGGGAATACTATTTTTACCCAATAATAACCGCCCCACATACCGCTCATCATACAATAAGAGAAAAAGATATAAACAGCATATAAAGTCAATGCACTTCCAATAGCAACAAAAATAGAAGATATTTTAACTACAAAGAATATTGTAATTAGAGCAAGCAATATTGCCAAAAGAATATTTACATAGTCCGGAACAGGCCTTATCAAACTATCATCAATTATATTATTTACGTATGTAGCCTGAACCTCAACTCCCGGATATACCTTATCCACAGGAACAGTTTTAATATCGAATAAACTTGCTGCTGTTGCACCAAAATAAACAACTTTACCCCTAAAGTCAAAATCCAACTTTTCTTCACCATTAACAGCCTTTAACAACTGATATATAGGGATATTTCTAAATGTTCCGGCAGGACCGTACCAGTTTAAATATACTCCGCCGTCATATTGTGCATAAAATACTTTATTTGTTTTATTAAGTCTTATTCTTCCGTCTTTTAGGACATGAAAATCCATATTGTTACGCAATCCCAAATAATCTAAACCTACTAAAAGGCCTAATTGCGGGTAGAATGAATACTTATACTTCAAGAATAACGGCATTTTTCTAAGTACACCGTCATCTGCTCTGGAAACATTTACCATACCAACATTTGAAGTTGAATCTAAAATATCTGCTAAAATAGTTCTGCAGTTTGAATATTCCAAATAATCATAAGTTTGATTATAGTTGTCTTTTACAGATATTTTTAAATTATCAGGAAGCACCGGCGGAATTCTCAAATTTATTGGCTGATCGTCCAAATTCATTGCAGTATATATATTATTATACTTTTTGAACATTTCAGTTAATTTATTATCCGCAGCATTTGCACTTTTTATTGATTTTACAAACATTAAATCGAACGCAATACTTTTTGGATTTTGCGCTTCAATATAATCAACCATTTTAGCGTATATGTCACGTCTTAGAGGCCATTCTCCGTATTTATCAAGAATATACTCGTAACTCCCGTCATCTATTGCAATAATTACAATATCACTATTTGGTTTTCTCAAACCGGATTTTGCAATGACCCTTTGTTTTATATCAAAAGTTCTATACTCAATGGAGTCCATAAAAGCAGAAAAACTACCGCTTTTTACTCCATAAGCTATTATAAAAGATATAACCGTAACCCATACAAAATATAATATTCTTTTTAACATATAATAAACCCTGCTACTTCACGTTTTCAGTATAGTTTAACAATGAAATATTAGCAAGAATATTTTTTACAACAAATTTTTGTTCCAATATATGATTATTTAACTTTAAAATCTCTGTATTATATGACAATTCATCCGGATGCTTTAAATAGCGCAAAAGACATTCTTCATTCAAATTCATTCTTAACTCTTTCTATACCAAAATAGTGATAACGAACTCATTATTACAAATTTTGAATTAAATGAAATCAACTTTTTATATAATTTGAACAAACTTTTCTAATACAAGTATATGAGACTAATAATATTTATATAAGCAAAAAGTATACACTTTAGCGGGGAATAAATTTGTTTATGAGGCAGAATAAAATATTGTTATGAAAAAAATATTATACATATTCATATTATTGTTTTCCGCTTTTCCGACATTTGCTTCTGATTATGGTATATACACACCTCAAGGTTATAGCCAAAACTTTCAAACAGATAATCAGGAAAAAATATTATTCATTCTTGATTTGTCAAACAGTATGAATGAACAATTAGAAAATGATTCTAAATTTAACCTTATGATTAAAACCATGCATGAAATTTTACCCAAAATAAATCCGCAAGCAATGGTAGGGTTGAGAGTTTATGGGCACAGAATGGGCTTTACTCCAATAGAAGCGTGTCGTGCTTCAACTTTATTAACCCCTATTGAAGCAAACAATTCCCAGAACATTTCTTATGCATTGTCAAAACATAAACCCAGAGGTATGACACCAATTACATATTCTCTTAAACAAGCCATTAAATATGATTTTATGGGATTCACGGGGAAAAAACACATTATTTTAATGACAGACGGAGGGGAAAATTGCGACGAAAGCCCATGCTCGTTCGTTATGAACCTTATAAAAATAAGACGAGATGTTCAAATCGACGTAATAGCCTTTAATATAAAAGATTCAGACGATTTGAAGCAGCTGCAATGCACTGCGCTTGTGACCAGCGGAAAGTTTTATGATGCTCAAACCTCTGCACAACTGCTTGATGGTTTTAATAATAGTATTAATGGAATAAAGAATGTAGAAGCAAAAATCATATTACCCAACATGAAAAAATAAAGTTATTACTAAGTTTCATATGTACATTATTAAGTTTTGTAAATTACATCCTTTTTATTAAGCAATTATATATGACATATATCCTTTATAGATATATAGGATATTTATAAGTGTAAGCTTAAAGAAAAGGAGATTTAATTATGGGCAAAGTTGAAAGAACGCAAATGAGCAAAGCTTATGAAGCAAGAAAAGCTCAAAGACAAGCAGACAAAGAAGCCTACAACAAAAAACAAGACAACGTAAAAATGCAGGAAGACAAAGCTGTTGAAAGAGGAGTAAATAAAGCTAAAGCTAAAGGAAGAACTCTTAAAAATAAAGCTAAAAACGCATTACAACCAAACCATTATGATACAAAAGAATCAAGTGCAGAATATAGAAGTAAAAGCTTAATTAATCACATTGGAGATGAATTACGAATTGCCGTAAATAAAGCTGCTAACGGTGTAAAAGATGCTGCATTCGGAGCTGTAAGATTTGGATACAAGAAAGTTTTAAAACCTACCGGTAATCTCATCGGAAAAGGAGTTAAATTTGTAACCAATGTTGCATCTTCAGCAAAAGCAAAAGCTAAAAAATTAGCTAATGCAGCTGCAACCAAAGCAAAAGGGGTTGCAGACTACATTGGAACTCAATTTAATAAAGCGGTAGATTGGTTCAAAACTGCAGGAAGCAAAATTTCAACATTGGGTGACTAATAGTAAAATAACTATAATATATTACAGGACCTCGGATTTATATCCGGGGTTTTGTTTTGTTAATATTATTTAATAATAAGCATTTTTTTAGCAATTAATATTTATATATAACCTTAATTAATAAGTAAACAGGTAGTTAGTAGAAAATGAATAACGTTAGTCTTTCAACGAATTTTAACGCAAATCACTATTCAAACAACAATAGTGTTAATAAATATGTCAATACACAAATAAATGGTATTGATAAGTATACTCCGGGAAATAAATCATTAAAAAAGAACAAAAATAATATCATCTCGATAAAAAAAATGATGTCACTTATACTATCAGGTACATTATTGCTTGGTGGGGCAAAAGCCTGTACAGGGAATAAAATATCAGATAACGATAATATTGATGGCACTAAAATAGAATACGTAAATGTCAAAAAAGAAACCAGAGATTCTATCGCTATACCATTAATTACACTAAAATCAAAACTTAACAAAAATAATGATTTCCTAAAAGATGTAAATATCAGCATTGCGGGTTCATACAAAGATCTTAATGATGATCATTCTTTTAAAACATATTTAAAAAATCAAGAATATACCGATTTGGATAAAGGTATAAATTTTTATTCTGATAGTAATTTACAAAAAATTATTATCGTTCAAGCGGATCCGCATGATAATTTCGGAGGTAAGGCTCTTAGCGAAACTGCGGGTTTAGGATACTCTGATTTACCATCATTAAGGCATACATTGATGCATGAAGTCGGACACCAGTTTGATGAATATTTTGGACACGACCACAATGCAAAATTTGCAAAAGAATGGGACAATATCTTGAAGGAAAAAGAACATGACTCCCACAGAAATCCATACACATATGAAAATGAAACACCTGCAGAAGAAGAAATCGGTGTAGAATATAAGTGGAATTCAGGCCTTAGCGACAAATCAGAATTTCAAGAAGCCATTTTAAAAGATTTAAAACATGTTGCAAAATTAAAAAAACAAAACTCAAGTCACCTTGCTTGCAACGTGGATTATTACACACAATCAATTGATTTCACAAAACCAATAACATACTATGAAGTAGATCTGGCAGATGTTGCAAGAAGTGAGGTTTATGCAAATCTTTTTGCGTACGCAATTGGTGAAAATGACGGAGACAAGGAAGATTTTGTAGAAAACTTTAAAAATTCATACAAAGTTGTACAAAAAGATATTCAAAAATATTTAAATATAAAGGCAAAATAGTTCATACTATTTGCTCATTCAGAGCCTTTTGACACAATAAATAAACATATTTACCCCCCCCCACAATGAAATAGGAACTCTACGTAACCACCGTTAACAACATTTACTCCCTTGACTTTTTTATAAAAAACCTTAAACCAAATGGAGGATACATCAATATAAAATTTTTAGTAGAATATTGATGTAATCGGGAGGTAGGTATAATGTTTTCTGAAATGATTCAGAATTTACTAAATTCAGGCGGTAGAGAGGCAGCAATGAAAAGAGCTGCACAAATTAATAATTATACATACAACAATGTAAGAAAAACCACACCTCAAGCCCCTGCACCAAATGCGCTGGATTCAATATATCCTCCTGGGAAAGAGAATGTTCAGCCATTTGAAAAGGTACTTTCTAAAGCGGCAGAATCTAATTTTGGCTCATTACTGTTAAATCCGGCTCTAAATGTTAACGCTAATATATATAGCGGAACAGGTATTGATACAGATAATGAGATTACTGCCGGCGGACTAAACAATGCTACATTACTTAACGCAATAAGAGAAGTAAATGAAGCCAAGATGGATTTTTCAAAACCGCAAAGTGCAGAAAAAAGTCAAATTTTAGATATGATTAATAAAGTTTCAAGAGAAAACGGAATTGATGAAAAATTAATTCAAGCGGTAATTAAACAAGAATCCGGCTTTAACCCTAATGCTAAGTCAAAAGCAGGAGCAATGGGCTTAATGCAGCTCATGCCGGCAACTGCAAAAGCAATGGGAGTAAAAGACCCATATAACCCTACTCAAAATGTTGAAGGGGGAGTAAAATATTTAAAATCTTTATTGAACAAATATAACGGAAATATTATTTTATCACTTGCTGCATACAATGCAGGTTCTGGCGCCGTTGATAAATATGACGGGGTTCCGCCTTATAAAGAAACACAAAATTATGTAAAAAGTATTTTAGCTAATTATTTGTAACAAAAAAAAGAGGCGCAGCCTTGCAGGCTGCGCCTCTTTTTTTATTTATTTTTTATACATCAAAGACATTTTTCACTTTATTTTCCCAAGTCGCTTTATCTGTATATTTTTGATCAATTTGACCTGCTTTAAAGATTGTTTTACCTGCAATGTAAGACACGACCATTGTTGTTACGCCGGCAATCGCGCCTAATACTTTTACTTTTGGAGAGGCTTTTACAAGTGTTTGGACGAACTTGCAATCAGGAAGTTTTTTCAAAACCTTTGTAATACCTTGTGCAATTTTGGAAGTTACTCCCGGATTTTTGAGTGCTAAGTATCCTGCGCCGGCACCTGCGCCATATGCTGCTGCTACAGTTAGTCCACCTTTCAAATTGTTTGTAAATTGTGCTCCTGCACAATTCACTCTATTTGTAATATCACCTTTGTTTTCCGCAACTAACGGGTAAATCGCTGGGGCCACAGAATAACCCAAATAATTTGACATAAATAACCTACCTTTCTTTACCCACATAAGATAAAATTAAAAATAACCTACTCTTATATAAAGTATTTGCAGGTAAAAAAATTGTCCGTCAATAAAGTTAATTAACACACGAAGCAAATGATTTTGCGCATTTCAACAAGTTAATATTTCTTCATATCACTTCGCAATATCATAACTTTGATCAATTCTTGTATAAATTTCTTCAATCGGGCAAGAGCCGTCAAGCACAATAGTTATCCAACTTTTTTTATTCATATGATAAGCGGGGTAAATGTATTTGTTTTTTAATAATTCAGGAACTTCATCTTTTGGAGCTCGAATATCCAAAACTTCTATAATCTCATCTTTAAGTCCTAATTTTGTCCCGTTTACAGAAAGAATTGCCAAATACCATTTTTGATTATCTTTCCTGCGGCAGACGGCATTTCTCGGGAATTTTGGCCAAAGATATTCTTCTTTATCCCCATATTTTTTCAGGACATAGTTTATAACCTTATATGTGTAATCTGATTCAAAAATATCCATATCAAAGCATTTTGAAGTGATATCATCAAGAATTTTGTTGTATTCATCCCTAATTTTGCCCACAAAATCCCCGACTGCACTTTTTGCAAGATGCAGGGTATAAACTTCATTTGTAGATTTTTCTATTAGTTTTGTTTTAATCTCATTTGATTTCAAAATTGCTACGGTTAACGAAAAATCATTATTGCAAATATCAATCGAATAAATATATCCGTCTTTATTTTTTATAAAGCCGTAATCAAGTAGTTTCTTTGAATTGAATTTTTTATTCTTTATTTTGTACATTTGTCCTCTAAAAAAGACCCGCTTTCGCGAGTCCTTTTATAATTGCTCCAGGCCAGACTTTACAAAACGAACCGCTGAGCTTATTAGCGAAGCGTGTGAGCTTGTATGCGTAGGCACAAAGTGCCGAAGCTGAACTGGAAGGAAAGACTGGCCCACTAAAAAACTCGCTTTCGCGAGTCTTTTTATAATTGCTCCAGGCCAGACTTGAACTGGCACCGGGTTATACGCCCGATTGGATTTTAAGTCCAACGCGTCTACCGATTCCGCCACTGGAGCGCGGTTTAATATTCGATTGTCATGTTATAACCTTAGCTTACAGCGTCTACCTCACCTCTCCTCGGAAGATACTCAATCTTCCTCGTCGGCAGAGTGCCACTGGAGCGCGGTTTTATATTCGATTGTCATACGTGAACTCCAAAGCTCACTAGCCAATAATATTATAAACATTTACTCTTGTCAAACAGAATATTTATTAATATACCAATCTATTTCTTCAATTTTATTGTTCGTATATTCTATTATTTCTTTTAATTTTGAATAAATTGTACTATAATTCGAGCATTTTGAATTCCCTAAAAGTCCCGATTTTACATTGGAATATACCAATTTTTGCAATATGGAAATTTCTTTATATAAATTCGGGTCTACATCATTCTTTATATCTGATAATAATATGTACATTTCTGCAATTATATTTTTTGTTAATTTAAATTTTTTACGCAGCATGCTATCCTGTATCCCACGTAAATAATCCATGATTTCAGAATAATTATTCAATAGATAACGTTTTTTCTGCAATAAATCTTCTCTAAAATATTTTTTGGTCTGCTCATAGCCTTGCTCAATAATTGCCTGACGCTTTTGTTGCGGATAATTGAAATCCACTACAATCACAGAACCGGTATTGATTACTAGATAATCACACATATCAGAGTTTTTAAATAATTCCGAAATAAATGAAGTTTCTGAATATGTCATGCAAGAATACATGCCGTTTACATACTCCAAAGGATTTTTATCAGACCCTGAAAATTCGCCCTCTAAACGAATTTCCAAAATTCTGTCTTTGGACTTTTGCAAATTTTTAGACAAAGACCACATAGGCCTTCCTTTCATCAAATCGCCATCAACAAGCAATTTATTATCCATGTTCACAGCACGCATCAAACCGGGCATACAACATGATATCCTTACCGCCATTGCTACTTCAAATTCCGGAGTTTCAAAATTCGAAAACTCACAACAGGTAAAATCTTTCATATTGGTTGTTATAATAACAAGGTTTTTGCCAATATCCTTGAATTTTACCGGAGGATTTTCCCCTTTTTTGTAATTATCTTTATAAAACTTCTTTTCAATCAGTTCCCTGAACCAATCTAAAAATACATCCCCTTTAGACAGTGCAAATTTACCTTTCAAACTCAGAGAAATATCCCTAAACAATTCAAAATTTACGCCCAAAAATACTTCCGCAAGTTCATCCACCGTATACCCGACAGCATATAATGCTGCAACTATAGAACCCACAGACGAGCCGCCCAAAGTGCCGAACTCAACACCCATTTCCTCAAGAGCTTTTATTGCTCCAACATGCGCAGCACCCCTGATTGCACCACCACCAAATAAACACGTATACCTTAAACTCTGTTGCTCACTCATGTCATTAATATTAGCATAAAAAAAGATTGGCTCATCACCAATCTTTCTTATATATTTTTTAATTCTCTATGCTGCCTTTGAACCTTTAATTTCACGAATTAAATATTCAGCAACCCATTTGAAATCTTTATTGTCTGCTGCTGCTTTTTTAAGATATTCAACAGAAACATCACCTAAGCGAATTAAAGTCATTGCTACAACACCTCTTTTGATTCCTCTTACAACTTGTAATTGATTAACCAGTTGAGGAACCACTGATGTGCCGATACTTACTAATTCGTTTTCAACTTTATTTTTTGTTGTATTATCTACGTTATCTAATTCATTTAAAATATCATTGATTGAATGCATATCTTTATCTCCATTTGAAATCTTATTTACATTATCATTATAAACGAGATTTTTTAACTTTCCGGATTTCATTACATAATCTTTATATCTTGAATAAAATATTAATATTTTCTTTATATCCAGATTATAATGTCAGGCTAAAGCCTGACTTACAGTACTGTTAAGAAAAAGTAGATAAGTAAATAAGTTTGATAAGTGTGATAAGTTCTTATCGGTGCTACGCACAATTAATAAACGTAAAGAACTTTCCAACCTATTCTACTTATCCTACTTTATATCCGGATTTTCAAGATAAATATTTTTGCTATATTCCACCCGACATACATTGTCACTTGTAACGAAATTTTCATTTTTCATTGTAAAAACATTATGAATATGTAGAATAAAAGAGGATAGTAATTAGTTTTAAAGGAGAGGTGCAATGAAAAATCTATTAAAAATGTTTGTATCCTTGGCTGTATTATGTTTCGCATCGACTCAGGTTTTTGCATATCCTGATGTTAGTGATTCTCACTGGGCTGCGAAAGAAATTAATCTATTAACAGAGCAAGGAGTAATCATCGGGTATCCTGACGGAACATTCCAACCTGATGAAAACGTAACAAGAGCAGAATTTGCAGCAATGGCTATCAGAGCTCTTGGACAAGAACACACAAAAGTTATTCAACCTGTTAACTTTCTTGATGTGCCAACTGAACACTGGGCTTATTCTGACATTCAAAAAGCTTTATATTTTGATTTGATTTCTTGTGACAAAAGCGGAGAATTATTCAGACCTGATGATTCCGTATCAAGAGGAGAATCAATCTCAGTTGCAGTTAACGCTTTGACAACAGAAACTATCAGCAACGCAAAAGCAAAAGAAGTGTTAGCTCAAAAATATGTTGATGCAAACTCTGTTCCTGAATGGTTCTTAATTCCTGCAGGTAAAGCAGAAATTCTTAACATGGTTGTTGTTATGCCAACAGCACCAAAAATGGCATTAGAAGCTAACAGACCGGCCACGAGAGCTGAAGTTGCAGCGATATTATACAGAATGATGGAGCAAGCAAAGCTTAATCCAAATGCTAAACTTGCTGAAGCAATGAGAAAGAAAACAGGAGAAGGTTTTGTTATTGAAGATGCAATTGTTCAAGGAAGTGTAGGTACTATCCCTGCCGGAACATATTTGCCAATCAAAATGTCTAAATACATAAGCTCACAAACATCAGAAGGCGGAGTTGTTTATAATGCTTATGTTCCTCAAAACTATGTGACAAAAGATCACTATATCTTGGTAAGACAAGGTGCATCTTTGCAAGGTCAAATATTAGATGTAAGACCCGGACAATATTTCGTAAGAAACGGCGTTTTAGTTCTTAAAAATGCTTTAATTACAACAGAAATCGACCAAACTGCTCCATTCTCAGGTTTGACTGAAATCAAAAAAGACAGAAATTGGTGGATGAAATTTGTAAGATGGGCTTTCAAAGGAGAAAAGCTTGAAGTTCCTACAAACGGAGATGCATACATGAAATTGTTAGAACCTGTTAGAGTTGATTTGACTAACGGTTGGATTTACGAATAATTTCACTAACAACAAATACAAAAAGCGGTATAGGTTAAACCTTTACCGCTTTTGTTTTGAACTGTTAAATTATTATATACATGCCATTTTATCCATCTTCATACGATAGAAATCAACATTTATATTAAGTTTTTCACCTATTGATAACAGAACCTGAATAAATTCCATATCTCTTTCACGGGATTGAGAAATATTATTTTCTATAATATCTCCTATTCTGTGATATATCTTGTTGTAGTATATATTTTGAGCTTCTGCTATATCTATTTCTAATTCTAATTTTGAAATCATATCGAACAAGTCAAGAATTGTTTCTGCTTGTGACACTTCAAAACTCTTTGTCAGTCTGTTTAAGTTTGTGATAACTTTACGGCTGAACACCTTATTTGAAGGGGTCTTGTCTATTGAAATTCCTATTCTTTTAGCTTCATAATTTATTGCAACAATCTGTTGAATAACATTATCTTCTACAAAACCAACACTGTGTTCAAGTAAATCATTATATCTTCGGCTTAGCGTATAACCTGCTGAAATTTTAAATTCTTCAGGAATTTCAAGTCCGAGATTTTGCATGTGATATATTGAGCTTTTGCCTTGGTCGTACATCTCTTCATACCTGTTGGCAAATTTTTTGAGTTGGTCTTTCAAAAGAATTTGAAGAATTTTCTTTCTTTCTTCTATGAATATATCTTTCAAAGTAAAGTATTCTTTGCCGAATTTTTCGTCCAATGCTCGTATAATCTCTGTTTGAGGAGATAGCGCAAATGTTTTAATCAAAGAATTCTTCAAAAGATTATACTCTTCATTTGTAGAGAATTCTTTTATTGCACAGTGGAAATCCCCATCAGAATACTGCATAAGCGCAAATACCAAATTGGATTTTTGCATTGTTATTTTTGAAGTAACTTCAATATTACCTACTATGAAATTAGAATTACCTTTTTCAACAAGCTGATAATCATTTCTTTTTACACTGTAACAGTAGACATCTTCTTCATCTTCAAAATCTTGATATAAAGATGAAATTCCCCACAAGCAGGCAACTTCTTTTAAAGACACAACTGAAGGTTTTACCCAACGTTCATATATATCTTTTCCTGTACCAAAATCTTTAATATTGCTTTGAGCTTGATTTAAGATGTCCAAAAATGGCGTTTCAAAATCTTCAGATGTGAAATTACGGGCAAGCTGCATTGCTCGAGCAGCATACTTCATTATTTGCACCGTTTCAATTCCGGATATTTCATTGAAGAACCAGCCACAGCTTGTATACATAAGCATTGCTTGTCTTTGAATTTCTAAAAGCTCCATACCCCTTACCCGATCATCAGGAGATAAATCCGGTAAGAAATGCTCTTTTTGGAAAGATTTTATAGTTTTTGATGTTCTGTTTAAGATAACATCAATATATAAATTCCTTACATCCCATACATCTTTATTAAAATATTTTTTACCTTCATTTTCAAAAACAATCGCAAGTTTATCTCTGAGAAAATCAAGAGCTTCTCTTAAAGGTTTTCTCCATTTTTGATTCCACCCAGGCTGACCGCCTGTTGAGCAACCGCAATCCTCTTTCCAGCGGCCTACACCGTGGAAACAACTCCAAGAAGATGCTTCTTTAATATCTGCCTCATAATCACTTTCATAACTTTCCAAATATTCACCATAATTAGTAATTTTAAAGCCTTCGTCTTTTGCTTTTATTTTTAAAACATAAGACAATGCCATATCACCGAATTTTGTATGATGGCCGTAACTTTCACCATCTGTTGCTATATTTATAAGCTGAGGATAATCTCTTGTTTCTGAAACTCCCTCTTTTAATCTTTTGATAAATCTGTTTCCGTCTTTTAAAAGTTCGTCAAAAGCAACTGAGCGTGAAATTGCACCATCGTAAAAGAAAAGAGTAATAGATTTTTTAGGATCACTTTTTATTGTGTATTTATAGGATCTTGCAGGATCAATATTACCCCAGCTGACATCCTCCCACTCTTTTTCTCCTTGTTTACGAATTTTCAAAGCCTGAAATGGGGATAAAATAGTAAATTTTATGCCATTATCAACTAAAACCTTTAATGTTTCATCATCAACAGCTGTTTCTGCAAGCCACATACCTTCAGGTTTACGTCCAAAACGACTTTCAAAATCTCTAATACCCCATTTTACTTGGGTTTCTTTATCCTTATAATTTGCTAAAGGCATAATCATATGGTTATAAACTTGAGCAATAGCATTACCATGACCATTATGTTGAGAAACACTTTCAATGTCAGCCTTAATAATTCTTTCATAAGTCAGCGGAGCATAATTTTCCATCCAAGAAAGCAAAGTCGGGCCAAAATTAAAACTCATATACTCATAATTATTAACAATATCAAGAATTTTATTACGATTATCGACAATACGAGAAACAGAATTTGGGGTATAACACTCTCTGCATACTCTCTCATTCCAATCATGATTTGGGCGGGCACTTTCTTGCAATTCTATTGCTTCAAGCCACGGATTTTCCCTCGGCGGCTGATAAAAATGACCGTGTATTGCTAAAAATTTATCATTTTTTACTTCCATATAAATTCCTTCTTCTCATATAAACATTTAAATAAAAGAGTAATAACTATTCACTACTCAATAGTATTTTCATCTTTTTTAGGCGGATTTTTCTTTGTTAAGACTTTGAAATTGTCAACATCCATCCACGGATCACCTAAAGCAACAGAAAATATTCTCCCGCTGAATTCAATTTCGTCCCCTGCATCAAGATCAATATTCTTTTCAGCTATATCCTTTTTCAGAAATATTTTAAATTCAGACAACGGAACATTATGATTTATGATATCGGGTCTTTGAATTAAAAATGAAATATATTGTTCAGAAGATCTCTTAGCAGGAGGATAATCTAAACCAAGAGTAGAAAACTTATCAAATTTTGCCACAATTTTGACATTTCTGTTTAAATATTTGTACGGATTATTTACAATATCCAATGCTCCAACAGAAACATATTGAGTTGCGGTATTTATACCCTGATAAACGGGTGTAACTGCTGTAGTTTGAGAATTTACCTGTCCGACAGTTAACCCGGCAGAAAGAATTGCTAATATCCCAAAACTAATTATACTACTTTTTTTCATTTTTACCTCTTACTTAAACCTTTGTTTTACATATAACAGTCTAACACATAATTAAAAAAAGGAAAACTATCTATGTATATATCAGCCAAAAAGCTAAATATTTTTTTAAAAACACCTCTTGCACTTTTTTTTAATATGAGTATAATAATTAATGTAGAGTAAGGGTTTATAGATTGGTTCTATATGAAAGTTAGCGCCCTTGCTAAGGAAAGAGATATACTCCATTAGATGAGTACAATAAAATTCAATTATAAATACGTAAAAGACCACGCCGGAGCCGGGAGTTGGCGCAGAGGGTACGAATACCACCAAAAAGATATGGTATTCGATAATTATCCTGAAAAAAACTTTTATATGGGAAAAGTTAAAGGGAATTTTCAGGAATTTTATAATACAGATTTAATTTTTAAGAAAAATACCGTTGAAGCAAGATGTAATTGCCCATTAAAAGAAGAATGGTGCAAACATTCTGTTGCAGTCGCACTGAAAGCAATTGATGCACACGCTTATGAAGATTGGCTATCTACAAAATTTGGTATGGAATTTGAGTTTCCGGATGAGGATACTCAATTAACAGAAGAACCTCAAGGCAATTATATATTCCATTTCAACGCAAAAAGAAAAGCAAATTTCTTCTCAGTTCTTGTAAGGTCAAGAGAAACCGGAAAAGTTATAAGACAGATAGAACCAATTATGCGCAGTGTATTAGAAGCTCAAAAGACTGATAAATCTTTTGAATTAAATAATTCACAAAAAGTTGAGCTTTTAATATTCCAACAATTATTGAAAATAGCAAGACAAGATAAAAAAGCAGGCTGGTATGATATTCCGATTGCTAAATTCGGAACAATATTCTCTTTACTTGCAAAGGCAGACGAAGTGCTGGATGAAAAAACCAAAGAGAGATTGAAATTTACGGATGAGGAATGGAAACTTGTCTTGTATGTAAACAATTCCGCAACACCGGGAACTTTACTTTTATCATTGGAATGGCAAAGACCTGATAGCGATGATGTTTATCCGTTTGAAGAGGTTAGGTATTTTTCAAGACACCTAAAATGGGGAAGATACAAAAATGTAATGTTCCCGACAAATGTTGCAATTCAATCTTTACCTCAAAATATTACAAAATCTTCATTTACAGACCTGAAAGATGCCGAATGCGGCAAATTTATTTATGAAGACTTGCCAAAACTAAGAGAAGTTATGGATGTTGTAATTGACGAAAAAATATCCAAACTTATGCTTGAAGAAAGACCTCCAATAAACATTGTTACAATGGGTATTGACTACGACCAGAGTTTGAAAGCTTCTCTTGACTTTGAATATGACGGGGTTAGAGTACCTTATACAAAGTCTGCCAATGACAGATTGCCGTATGTTACAGTTAAAAAGCCAGATGATGATATGATTTATTGGGTTAAGAGAAATTTTGAGCATGAAAATGCTGCTTATGCGATGCTTTTAGCTTGTAAATTCATCCCTATGCAAACAAATAACTTGGCTTTAGAAAAAGAAAATGCAATAGATTTTTATAATTATTACTTAAAACAAGCAGGAGAAGGATGGAAATTTGAAGAAAAAGACGACATGTCATTTTTCAAAATTATGGAAAATCCTTTCAAGCTGTGTGCAAAAATTGATTTCTCAGATGAACAGCCCGATAGTTTTGATGTTACGATCTACGGTCAGGTTGGAGAAGAAGTTATAGATTTCAATGAGATTTATGAAACCGCACAAAAAGATGAGAAATATTCAAGAATAAGAAGTTTAGGATTTGTAGAATATCCGGTCCAGAATATTTATGCAATGCTTAGAACTTTCAATTCCTTTGATGTTTACCGAAATGATGATAACAGATTTACCGTTAAAACATTCCGTGCAGGCTTGATTAATGAACTTAAAAATTTAGGTGTTGAATTGATTTTGAGTGAAAGATTTGAAGAATTTTGGCAACAGATGTCAACATTCTCAACTTCCGAAAATTTATCATTACCTGAAGGCATAAAAGCAGACTTCCGTGAATATCAGCTCAAAGGTTTTGGCTGGTTATGGTTTATGTATAAATACGGCTTAAACGGAATTTTGGCGGACGATATGGGTCTTGGTAAAACACTTCAAGCCTTGACAGCCATCCAAAAGGCTAAAGAGGTTGACGGTCCTTGCCCAACACTGGTTGTTGCACCTACAACAGTTGTATTTAACTGGGAAAACGAAATTCAAAAATTCGCTCCCGAATTGACCTGCTTAAAATTGCAAGGCGGAGAAAGAAAACAATTTTTCAAAAAAATCCCTGAATACGACGTGATTATTACAAGTTACGCACTTATTAGACGTGATATTGCAAAGTTAAAAGAAATCAATTTCAGATATATTATTCTTGATGAATCACAAAATATTAAAAATTCAACTTCTCAAACAGCATTAGCGGTAAAACAGTTGCAATCTTCGCATAAACTTGCTCTGTCAGGTACTCCGATTGAAAACAAATTGGAAGAATTGTGGTCTGTATTTGATTTCTTAATGCCGGGATTTTTATTCTCAATGGGTGAATTCAATTCTCACTATGTTAACCCGATAATGGAACGTCACGACAAAATTGTTGAAAAACGTTTGAAATTACAGATTTATCCGTTTATTTTACGCCGTATGAAACGAGATGTAGCAAAAGACTTGCCTGATAAAGTTGAAAACGTTGCATATTGCGAACTTACAGATGACCAAAAAGATTTCTATTTACAAGTTCTTGATTCAACAAAAGAAGAATTGTTCAAATCTATTGAACAAAACGGGCTTGAAAAGAGCAGATTATCTATCTTTTCAGCACTTCTTAGAATGCGTCAAATCTGTTGTCACCCAAGACTTTATGATAAAGATAATGTCAAAAACATTATTTCCTCAGGTAAATTTGAAAAACTTAAAGTTATGCTTGAAGAAATTGTTTCAGAAGGACACAGAGTATTATTATTCAGCCAATTTGTAAATATGCTTGATATTATTAAAGAATGGCTAGACAAAACAGGTGTTAAATACGAATACTTAACAGGAAAAACAAAAGACAGAAAAGAAGCCGTTGACAGGTTTAATAACGATCCGACAATACCTATTTTCCTTATAAGTTTGAAAGCCGGAGGTACAGGTTTGAACTTGACCGGTGCGGATTACGTAATCCATTACGATCCGTGGTGGA
The DNA here is from genome assembly GCA_902801985.1 of uncultured bacterium. GTDB lineage: Bacteria > Cyanobacteriota > Vampirovibrionia > Gastranaerophilales > Gastranaerophilaceae > Zag111. The sequence goes on from CADCKD010000015.1 coordinate 67,690, forward strand.
ACCCTGCAGTTGAAGATCAAGCAACAGACCGAGCTTACCGTATCGGACAAACTAAAAAAGTCTTTGTATATAGACTTATTACAAAGAATACTGTTGAAGAAAAAATCCAAAAACTTAAAGGGGTTAAACGCGACCTTGTCGATAGCGTAATTTCAGTTGACAGAAATATTACAAAATCACTTACTATGGATGATATTAGAGAAATCTTCTCAGTTGACTAAAAAAAAAGCCCCCAACACTTACTTTGGGGGAAAAACATTTTTCTTTCGAGAAAGAAAACCATGAGGATATGATTGAATCTTTGTTACATCTATAAGAATTACTTAATAACTGCATTCATAGATGTGCGAGTTGTGTTTTGTAATTTTGCTCGTTTACTAGGGCTTAACTGTTTTAATACTTTTTTGCCCTGAGTTGTTGTTTGAGTTGTTTTGATTGTTTTGTTTGTTTTTGCTTTCACAGTTTTTGGAGTGACTGTTTTTACGGTCTCTGAACCTTTACCCAAGGCCCATCTGAAACCAAAGGTTAAAGATATACCGTTTCTGCCGCCGTTTCTT
>CADCKD010000016.1 GCA_902801985.1 uncultured bacterium
TATATTTCTATATTCATATAATTGTTTATCTGTAAATTCATTGATAGAAATTAAACTTGCAATATCTTCAGTGACAGACTGAAGCAGTGGAACATTGCAAACACCTAAAGCCTTTAATTTTAGAATATAATAAGAAGAATGCTCAATAAAAAGCATTATCAACTCCTGCAAAGCGGATAATATTGGAGAAGTCGAACAAATCCCGCGGGATGTACATTCATTAACATCTCGGCTATTTTTTATTGGTTCACTGTACATAGTTATTTATACCTGATATAACTCTTTCAAATATTTGATAATATCCTCAGATTCATACATTTTTGTATCATCCATAGGATTATACAGAAAAGGGACCTGTTCTTTACCGCCAATAGTAAGCAGCCTTAATATATTATCTTCATTATTTATGTCAATTTTATTGTATTTTATACCATTGTCACTCGCAAAATCCATAACTTTTTTACAATACGGACAAGTATCACTTAGAAATAAATCAATCATTATAAACTCCTTTTCATACGAAATTATAATAATTCCCATAATATATAATAATCAACATTTGGGCAATACATACTCCTATTCTGTTTACTTGAAAGAATTTAATTTTTATAATAAACTTTAGACCATGGAAAAGAAAAATATATTATTTATTTTTGGTACAAGACCTGAGGTTATAAAACTAGCCCCACTTATAATAGAACTAAAAAAGTATCCGCAATATAACGTTATTATTTGCAATACAGAGCAGCAAAAAGAATTATCAAATCAGACATTATGCTATTTTAACCTTAAGGCAGATATAAATCTAGACTGCATGAGGGAGAACCAAACACTTGCTGATATTCAATCACGGATAATAAGTTCTCTAGAGCATGAAGTATTTTCGAAATACAATATCGATGCAACAATAGTACAAGGAGATACTATGACTGTTCTTTGCGGTGCTTTAACCAGCTTCTACCGTAAAATACCTGTGTTTCATGTTGAGGCCGGTTTAAGATCATACGACATTTTTGAACCATTTCCAGAGGAAGTTATGAGGCAAATGACTTCTCGCGTTACAGATTTAAATTTCGCGCCGACAGAAAAGAACAAACAAGCGCTTCTCAAAGAAGGGATAGATGAAAATAAAATTTTTGTCACCGGAAACACCGTCATTGACGCATTATTTTGCTTAAGTGAACAAACAATGAATACATCTAAAAAATTTTATGAAACTAAAAATATTGAAATCAATGATAAATTAGTTTTAATTACCGTTCACCGCAGAGAAAATCACGGAGAAAGAATTGATCATATACTTGATGCTATTGAATATTTAGTAAAAGAATACAAAGACCATCAATTTATACTTCCCGTGCACCCAAATCCAAATGTAAGAGGGAAAGTATATAATAAACTTGATAAATATACAAATGTATCACTGTTAGAGCCTTTAGACTACCCTAATTTGGTATATTTAATGAAGAATGCAAAACTTATTCTGACTGACTCAGGAGGAATACAAGAAGAAGCTCCAAGCTTTGGCTGTCCGACATTTGTAATGAGATATGAAACAGAGCGACAAGAAGGTATTGATGCAGGTGTTTCTGTGCTGGTCGGGGCAGATTATGACAAAATAATTTCAAAATCAGAAGAAATTCTTAATCAAAATAAAGAACAAACACGTTTAAAAGCCCAAAACCCGTACGGGAAAGGTGACTCTGCTAAAATAATTGAAAAGATTATAAGTAATTATTTTGATAATAAAAAAGCAAGTTAGAGAACTTGCTTGTATAAAATGTTTTAGGGATATATTAAAAAATTTTTGAGGTAAAACTTATCTTATAGATGACATTAAACGTTCATCAATTTTTCTGTCAATCTTTTTCATCATCGATTTCATTCTCAAAGATTTGTTCATATTGTTATACTCATTTTGAGCCATTTGTTTTCTGTAAGCCCGATACATGGCAATTTCGCGATCTTTGATATCTTTTTTAATAAGAATTCTATCTTCAGATTCAGAAATACGCTTCGATGCAACAAAAATTACACCAAATATACCGAATACAAACGCTACCCAAAGAACTTTATCCAGAGGGAATTTTTCCCCAACAATTGAAGATACACCATCTGAAGTTTGGAGTATAATTGACGAAGCTGCGATATTCTCAGCCGTAATGTACACACGTAACTTATTTGACGATAAATGCTCAACAACTAAACTTTCAATATCATTTGATCCTTTATATATTGCATTTACTGTATCAGATGATGTTACACCATTCAATTCTAAAATCAACTCATTTGACTTTGCATGTTTTTTGGTAACAGATGTAACGCTATCAGTGTTCAGAATAACATTATAAGATGTATTATTTTTTTCTAAAGTAATTGTATGCAAAAAATTAGCTTTCGCATCTACACTCTGACTTGTAAAAGCAAGCAAAATAAAGAATCCGAATAATAAAAATATTCTTTTCATTTTTATGCCTCCCTAATCACATTTTAATAATATAATTTGTTATTTAAAAGGACATCAATCCATGGGTTTAAATATTTGTAAATAACATGATTGAAAAAGACCGGTATAAAAAATACCGGTCTTTTATATTTTTAATATAATTAACAAGCATTATACAGCCTGTTTAATTGCTTTTTGTGCACGATATAAACTTGTTTCTTTACCAAGAATAACAAGAATACCACACATATCAGCACCGCATGTTCTTCCTGTAACAGCAGCTCTGACAGCCCACATAGTAACTTTTGGTTTAATCCCCTTTGTTTCTTTCCAATATGCTCTAAATTCAGCAAGTTTTTCTTCAAGATTTTCATAATCCCAATCCCAATCCTGAGCTTTAGAAACAAAATCGGCCAAAACTTCTTGTGCTGTATCAGTATCAAGAGTTTTTTCTTGAGCTTCTGGCTCTATATAAACATCTTTACCAAAGAAATACGGAACAGCATCTGTTATATCAGATAATAGAGTTAATGGTTCTCTTGTTATTTCGACCATACGAGTATATTGTTCATCTGTTAACTCATTTAACGGATATTTTGTTAAATATGGTTTCAACATTTCTTTCAATGTTTCAATAGGCAACATTTTAATATAGTGACTATTCATCCATTTTAATTTGTCATACTCAAATATAGAGTTAGATGAAGAAATTTCACCAATTCTAAAATCTTGCGCTATTTGATCAACAGTTTTAATTTCTTCGCCATCAGACGGAGACCATCCGAGTAAAGCTACAAAATTTATTAAAGCATCAGTTAAATAACCTTCTTTAACAAAGTCAGAAACGGCAGTTGCACCATGACGTTTTGATAATTTACTTCTGTCAGGAGCCAAAATCATGCCTAAATGACCAAATCTCGGGACTTCAAATCCTAATGCTTCAAATATCAAAATTTGTTTATACGTATTAGAAATATGATCTTCGCCTCTAATAACGTGTGAAATTTTCATCAATGCATCATCTATAACAACCGCATAGTTGTATGTTGGAGCACCGTTAGATTTCATTATTACGAAATCGCCGATTAAATTTGTATCTACATGTAATTTACCTTTTACTAAATCATCAAATTCCAATATCGAAGAATTATGAAAGGCAGCTTGAGCTTTTGCAACATTAAATCTTATCGCAGGTTTTCTACCTTCTGCACGTAATTTTGCTTTTTCTTCTTCTGTTAAATGTTCACATTTTTTAGAATAAACATAAGCTCTTTTAGCTTCTGTTGCTTCTTGTTTTTCTTGTTCTAATTCTTCAGGAGTGCAATAACATTCATACGCAAACCCTGAATCTAATAACTTTTGAACATATTTAGGATATATATCAAATCTCTCAGACTGAGTATAAGGACCATAAGGACCTCCAACATCAGGACCTTCGTCCCAATTCAATCCAAGAGCTTTTAAACTGTCAAAAATATTATCGATATATTCTTGGCTCGTTCTTTCAGCATCTGTATCTTCAATTCTTAAAATGAATTTCCCGCCATTTTTCTTTGCAAATAAATAATTAAATAAAGCCGTTCTTGCAGTACCAATATGAAGGTTTCCGCTTGGGGACGGCGCAATTCTAACTCTTACTTCTGACATATTTTGCCTTCTTTCTTTAACTCAATATATTAGTATGTTCACAATATCACAACAGCATTCTCATTTCAAGCTAAATAAAGATAAAAAGGAGTTTTATAAATGATTAGTTTATTATAAAATTGAAATATGAAAAAAATTATTACAATATTCTTTTTAATACTCTCATTAATTATTTTTGGGATATTTCTTAAAATTAATTACGGGTCAAATGAAGTTATAGAAGTTATCTCCCCGACTAAATTGGTTGTTGACCTGAATAATAATAAAATAGCAGACAACAATGAGATAATATGTGTTGCAAATATTGAAAGCTTTAGCAAGGATTATAGCGAGGAATTTTATAAAAAATACAAAAAAGAACTTGGTCTTACAAATATAGATTTTATTAACCTTGGCTATCTTGCAGATGAATATGCAAAGAAAATACTACTAAATAAACGAATTCACATAAATAAAACCGGTAAAACAACAAGTGAATGTTACTATGCAACAATTAAAATCGGGAATGTAAAATACAAAAAATTATTAGAAAATAGTGGTTTTGCAATATTTGACGGTAAAATTTCAAATAAACAAAAATTTAAAGAAAAACTGGAAATATCTAAAAAACTTAATTTAGTTATATTCAATCATAAATCCAATATTTACCATAAACTTGACTGCAAATACGGAAAAGCTGCACACGATAAAGTTCTTTTACCTATTAATCAGATTCCAAAAGACGCAAAACCTTGTAACTTTTGTATAAATAATAAACCGTACAAAAAGTCCTCGCATAAGCACAACAAACAACAAAACATTTCATACTCAGAATTTAATGTTAATGATATTCCCCCTTTAAAAATAACTACTTCAGGAATTGAACTGTTCTTAATGGATTTTGCGCACAAATTAAAACCTGATAAAAATTGTTCATCTCAAGCGTGTCAAGCAGTTTTGGAAAACATAAATTCAGCAAAAGATTCCATCGATATTGCGATTTACGGATATGAAGGGATTCCTGTTATAACAAAATCTTTAGTTAATGCGAAAAATAGAGGAGTAAAAATTCGATTTGTTTATGATGAAGCTTCAAAACCTGAAAACACATACTATAAAGCCAATAATATCATTTGTGAATTAGCAGACAAATGTACAAGCGACGCGCACGTAAAAGAAGTTGAGCACTTGATGCACAACAAGTTCATCATAATAGACAAAGCAAAAGTCCTGACAGGATCAATGAATTACTCAAAAACAGGAACAAGCGGATATGATGCTAACGATTTGATTGTAATTTCTTCTGAAGATATCGCAAATCTATACGAAGAAGAATTTGAACAAATGATTAATGGTTATTTTCACAACTCAAAACAAAAACTAAATCTTAAGCGAATATTTTCAGTCGATGAAACTCAAATCGAAGTATTTTTCTCTCCAAAAGACAGAACCGCATCAAGAATATCCGAACTTATAAAGCAAGCAAAAGAATATATTTACATCCCAACTTTCTTGATTACTCAAAATGATATTACAAAAGAACTTATAAATGCACATAATAAAGGAGTAGACATAAGAATAGTAATGGATGCAAACAGCACATCAACCTTGCACACAAAATATAACAATCTAAGAAATACAGGGATCAAATTAAAATTTGAGAATTATGCAGGAAAAATGCACACAAAAACTATGATTATTGATGATAAATATCTTATAATGGGTTCTATGAATTTTTCACACAGCGGTAATAAATATAATGATGAAAACACACTTATAATATACAATCCCATAATTGCAAATGCATACAAAGAATATTTTAAATATTTATGGACAATAATTCCTGATAAATATCTTAAATTCAATCCTCCTGCAGAAAGCAAAGAATCTATCGGTTCATGCACAGATGGAGTTGACAACAATTTTAACGGGAAAATTGATTTAGAAGAAAAACTTTGTCAGTAAATAGAAATTTTTACATGCGCTCAGGCGCAGAAACTGCAATAATTCCAAGAGCATTTGCAAGAACAGTCTTAAACGCATATACCAGTGACAATCTTGCTTTAGTCATTTCTTTATCTTCAGTTATAACTCTGGTTGAATTGTAGAATGAATGAAACTCTGCAGCTAAATCCTGAACATAACGACAAATTGTATACACCTGTCTATCTCTGGCAGAAGTAACAATCAAATGTTTAAATTCTTCGAGCTTTAATATTAGCTTTCTTGCTTCTTTAAGAGTTAATTTTAATATATTTTTATCGTAAGACTCAATAAGACTATTAAATTCAGAAGCAGAAATTACAGGAGCAATTTGTTTTCCGTTTTCGGTGTCAATACGAGGTTCGGTTGCATTTCGAATTATTGAACAAGCTCTTGCATGTGCATATTGAACATAAAATACAGGGTTTTCATCCGTAGACTTTTTAGCAAGTTCAATATCAAAATCTAAAGTCGTATCAATATTTCTCATAGTCATCCAGAAACGGGTAGCATCAACACCAACTTCATCAACCAAATCCTCTAAAGTAACCATGTTTTTACGCTTACCCATGCGAACTTCATTCCCGTCAATTACAAGATTTACAAGCTGTCCTAACAAGACTTCTAATTTCTCAGGATCATAGCCTAATGCTTCTAAAGAAGCTTTTACTCTTGCAATATAACCGTGATGGTCAGCGCCCCAAATATCAATCATCCTATCAAAACCGCGTTCCAATTTATCCGCGTGATATGCGATATCCGCTGTTAAATATGTATTAGACCCATCAACTTTTTTAATAACACGGTCCTGATCATCACCATAATCAGAAGATTTAAACCATGTCGCACCGTCTTTTTCATAAATTTTGCCGGACTGAGTTAACTTATCAACATAATATTTAACTTTCCCTGAATTATGCAGGGTAAGTTCAGAATAAAAATTATCAAACTTTACTTTTAATTTATCTAACAAATCTCTTTGAACTTTTTCTTCATATTCTTTTGCAAAGTCACAATATACGGCTAAATCAGTCTTATCGACATCTTCAAGCTTCATATTGAACTTTTCAATGAAAGCCCTTGCAACAGGAATTAAATAATCACCGGGATAATAATTTTTTCTTTCCTCTTCGTCAGTCGGGAAATCAACATTTTCGCCTAATTCCTGTTTTACCCTTATAATCAGGGATCTACCAAGTTTTTGAATTTGAGAGCCTGCATCATTAATATAAAATTCTTGATAAACATCATGCCCATAAAATTTCAATAAATTTGCAAGAGCACTGCCCATCGCAGCCCATCTTCCATGACCTATGTGAAAAGGTCCTGTCGGATTTGCTGAAATATATTCAAGGATTATTTTTTCTGTTTCAACATTCTCAGGGCGTCCAAAATTTTCACCCTTTGCAATAATTTCGCTAACCAAATTTAATAAAAGTGATTCCCCAGCTTTAAAATTTATAAAACCACCAACAACAGAATACTCATTATCTTCTTTATCGACAAAATCAACAATTGCATTCGCTATCATAGGAGGGGCAATTTTTGCGTTGCGTGCAAGTGAAGAAACATTTATAGCAAAATCTCCGAAATCGGGATTTTTTGGTTTCTCTACAATTAGAGAACCTTTTGTATATTCGCTCATTTGACCTAATTTTTGTTCCTTAACAGCTTTAAGTAAGCCATCTTCTACTTTATTTAAAAAATAATCTCTTAACATAATATTCCTCATAACTATCTAAAAGGATTATACAACAAACAAAAGACAGTATAAAAATACTGTCTTTTGCTTGTAAATATATTATAACAAGTTAAAAATCATATTCAGGGACATAAAACGGTTCATTATTTGCATCTTTATCAACAAAAGCTAAATAATAAGTCATTGCTTTATCCTTTGCGTGAGAATAACAATCCTCAGGAATAATAGCCTTATGCATATCTGTTCTATCCCCTGAATAATTACCCAATATTGATGCATATTTTTCAATATCAGACTTATTTAATCCTCCGCCATAGGCTTTTGTCTTGGCATCTGTTCCGGAAGGTCTTATTTCAATATATTTATCGTCAAACTCTAAATAAGTCCCATCTCCGACAAATTTAACATTTTTCAAATTATCAAAAGACAAACCTTGAGCGGAAAATTTATCATTCAGAATATTTTTAATCCCTTCTAATTTAACAGAATTTTCCCTGAGCGCAATTGCCATAGAAAGATAGAAAATGTCATTTAATGTTCGTTTTTCTTCACCTGCAAGCTTATCAGCTTTTAGCTTATCAATATCCGGTTCAGATTCATTGTAATATGCAATATCAACCCTTGTGTCAAAGCGACCGATAATATTATTCTTGTTGAATACATCAATTAAATAGTCCGCCAAAGATTTGGAAGCTAATTTTGAAACAAGAGCAGATGCAACAACTATAGCCTCAGTTGCACTCTTTTCTCTCATAGCAATAGCACATCTGCCATGTTGTGACCTTATCAAATCTTCAGAGCCCATAATCATTCCGCCGGATTCTTCTCCTGCAAACACTAATCTCGGGTTTATACCTAAATTAATAGGATTGCCCAAGACATCATCAATAACAACAGGTGAATTCGGAGCATTTTTAATCTTCAATTCAACTTTTTTCATAATATTTGCAATTTCCTTGAAGCCAACAGGAACATTTACAACCTTTACTCCGTTTGAAGCGGCCCACTCATCCCAAGATAAAGCTGAAGCGGTAGTCTTTATAATAAATCGAGGATAGCTTTCCCAATTCCCGCTTGCTTTAAGCTGTTGAGTCCAAAAATCCATAAGCATTAAAAATGCTTGATTTGCGGTAAACACAGTAAGAATTCTGTTTGAATCCAATTTTAAATAATCTATACCATTGTTTTCTAATTTTGTTATATTATCAGCAGTATCAATTTGCGTTACAGTAAGCCTGTCGTGATCAGGATCCGTAATAAGAACAGCCGTACCTACAGGATATTTTTTTAAACGTTCAGGATAATTCATAGTTTCAATCACAGGGAAATACTTTGTTCCGTCTGATTTATTTGCAACAACTGTTGCATCTACAGAGTAATCATAAAAAGCACTTTCCCCTTTTGGGGTTTTGTCAAACTTACCTATCGAATGGAAAAACGGATCTTCTTCTGTATCCAACCAGTCGAATTTTGAATCTATACCCAACTTGCACAGTACTTTTGATAATGTTCTATATGCAGACCCTCCAACACATTCTACAACAAGCTTTGATTTATATGATTTTATTAAATCCAAATTAATATCCTTTGCAACCCCGGATTTTAAATAATCAACATACAAATTTACTCCGTCTTCAATAAGATGCATATAGGATTCATTTATTAAATCATCATCAGCAGCTGATATTTTTATTTCATAGAAGCCATTCTTTTCTGTTTCTTCAAAAATTTGTTTTATTTTATTAACAAATTCCATAGATTCTTCCGGCAAATACTGACTTCCTTGACTGTTTAAATCTTTAGTTGCATTTTTGACAGAAATACCATGGCTGGATGTAATATACTCTCCACCAAGTAAATCGAGCTTAAAAGCTAAAAACGATGCCAACCATATAGGAATAGTCTGTCTTTGGTAAGGGACAAGAGTTTCAATACCATTTGCAGCTTGAATTCTTGCAATAGCATCTAAAAATAATTTCGAATTATAACGAACTTCACACCCCGCAACTTTGACTAACCTCTTATTCGGATATTTTTCTCTTGCTACAAGAGCCTTTGCCAATGTCGCCAAAACAATACCAACAAGGTTTATAGGAAATCTTGTGTCCTGAGGATTTAGAATATTTTGAGGACCGCGGATTCCTGCTGTTGAAACTTTGGCTTCTTTTGCATATCCGGCAAACCAGTCATATAATCCTAAACCTTGTGGATTTTCGTCTTTATCATACTTATATAAGTGTTCTTTTTTTAATAAAAAAGAAAATTCCCCTTTGTTATCAAAATTCATCAAATCGAGCTTCTTTATGTAATCCGGAGTCTTTTCATAAACACTTTTAAACAATTCGTTTTCTAATTCATTATTTGATTTTTTCAACATCTCTAACATATAAACCTCTCCTTATAAAAAAATAATACAATAAAAAAGATTAAATGATAGCCTATTAACTTTTTTTAATGTATAATAAATAATACTTGAAGGGGAGAAATCAAATGGCAAAACCAAAAAAAATGTATTCAATGAGAAACGCCTCTCATTTCAATTGGTTTAGAACAATGTGGCAATTTGTAGTATGTAAATGTCTTTATATGCTCAGATTAAAACTTATTTACAGGATAGAAATAATCGGTAAAGAAAACATACCTGAGAATAATTCTTATATAATATGTCCGAACCATCTATCTACACTTGATCCGCCAATGCTTGCGGCTGTTTGGTCAAGGAATATTGCGTTTATGGCAAAAAAAGAATTATTTAATATTCCACTATTAAGATGGTGGCTCGATTGGCTTGGAGCTTTTTCAGTTGATAGGGAAAATCTCGGCCCTTCTACGGTTAAAACAGTAGAAGAAATATATGGCAGCAAATGGGTCTTGGGAATTTTTCCTCAAGGAACAAGAGGTATTCCGGGAGAAATTAAAGGAGTAACAAAAGGATTTGCGGGACTTGCCAGATTAACAAAATGTGACATATTGCCTGTTGGTATTATAGGTTCAAATGAAGCAAGATGGAAACCTTTTTCCGGTAAAATTATTATTAAAATAGGAAAGATAATTCCATACAACAAAGACCTTGAACTTGTTAAAAATAAATGGATTGAACAAATCCAAGAATTAACAGGATTTAAATATATCCAAGAAGAAGATAACGCATCCAAAAGTAAACAGGGGGAATTAGTTAATGGCTAAGGAACGAAACTTTAACAGACGATTTGCAAAGGAATATAACTGGTTTAGAACACTCTTTTACATGTCTTTTTTGTATTTTGTTGTTTATCCGATATACAACATATATTATGACTACAAAGTCATAGGACGTGAGAATTTGCCGCCCAAAACCGCCAAAAGAGGTAAATACATATATGCCGCAAACCACGTATCACAATTAGACCCTCCGATGGTTGTTATGGGTGCACATTGTCCAATAGCCTTTATGGCCAAAAAAGAATTATTTGAACCGGATTGCAAAATCAAATGGTTAGTAAAAAGACTCGGAGCATTTGCTGTTGATCGTTCAAAACCGGAGATTGCAACATTCAAAACTGTCAGAGATGTTTTAACAACGTCATGGTCATTGGGGATTTTCCCTCAAGGGACTGTAAAACCGTACGGTAAACTTGAAGGGATAAAAAAGGGATTTGCTGAAATTGCAAAAGTAGCAAAAGCAGATATTGTACCAGTCGCAATTGCCGAATGGACCGGATACTTAAAAGTTTGGCCTATTTTTCCGTTTAAAAGACAACACGTAGTTATAAAGGTTGGAAAACCAATTTCTTACCAACTGTCTCACGAAGAAATTATATACCAGTGGGCACAACAAATTTCAGAAATGGCTGATTACGAGAATTGCATACCAAAACCCCAAGAAAACACAGATATAAAAACACAAGAGAAAGAAAAAGCAGAAGTTTGAAAATTTATACGATATAAAAAAGCCCCTTTTTACAGGGGCTTTATTTTATTTAAAGAAAGGAATTTTTAAAATCTTATTTATTTGCACCTATTTTATTTAATGCTTCTGTTGCACGTTCAACTACATTTGGATCTTGGTCTTTTTTAGCAACTTCAAATAATGTAGTTAAATCTTTGTTATATTCAGGTCTTTGTTCTTGAATATAGCTTAATGCTTCGATTGCAGATGCTCTTACCATAGGATTTGGATTATCTTTTAACTGGTTAACAACATTTACTGCTTCAGGCAATTCTGTCAACGGAACTAGTTTATTTGATAACTTCATAACTTCATTTGCATAAACTCTGTCAAGCATTGCTATTGAGAACAATGCATAACTTTTGTTTAATTCAGCTTTTTCCATTGGAGTAATTGTTTCAGCCAATTTTACTTCTTCAGGTGTTAACTGTTGGTTATTCATTTTCTTTTGTCTAAGCTCTGCTTGTTCTTTAGTTGGTCCTTCCAATTTTGAAGTATCAAAACTTACGATATCATTTAATGCCTTAAATACATTTGAATCAACTAAAGCTGATGCTTTTGATGTTCCATTAGTTTCATCTTCTTTAATTACTTTTGAAATTTCTTCCATAGCTTGTTTTTGTTGTTCTATATCAGAGCTTGAAAGTCTTGATGTAAAGCTATTCAAATCAATTTCCGGTTGTACAGGCTCAGATTTCACAGCTTCAGGTTCAGAAACTACCGGTTCAGGAACTTCAGGAGCTTGAGTTGCTTCAGGTGCCTGTTGTTGAGCCGGCGCATTATTTACATTAACCTGCTGAGGAGCTTGGTTAATCGGCGGGTAATAGCAAGGTTGAGTTCCAGCATTTGGATAATTATATACTGGAGCTTGCGGATAATTGTATACAGGATCTGTATATTGCATATTTTGTACTTGTGGTTGTTGGCATGATTGGCCATTTACACCTACTGATGGGTTATGTATATCTATTTTTACCGCGTTATAATTAGGTTGTTGAGCTGCTGGAGCCGGTTGTACACATGGTGATTGAATCATAAAATTTTCCTTTCCTTATAAAATGGGTATATATCTATTCTACCCATTAAATGTTCCTAAAGATAAAATATTGCTAATTTTATATACTATTTTAATAAAAGTTTACATTTATGGGGCCAAAAGTAATTATAGCAAGAAAAAATGTTTTGTAAAGCAATATAATATACATAAAATAGAATGTTCTGTTTTTTTATGATAAAATAAATGGTATATTATCGTATTAGGTAGGAGTATAATTTAATAGAATATGGAGATAGATAGAGCAAATAAAGGGGCAATAAGAAAAGCTTTAGGTAAATCTTTAGCCTCTATTGGGGAAAAATATAGTAATGTTGTGGTTTTAGATGCGGATTTAGCATGTTCGACTCAAACCAAAATGTTTCAAGAGAAATTTCCTGAACGCTTCTTCGATTGCGGCATAGCCGAGCAGGACATGATTGCTACAGCTGCGGGACTAGCTTCAGAAAACAAAATTCCGTTTGCCGCAAGTTTTGCAGTCTTTGCAACAGGCAGAGCCTATGATCAGATTCGTAACGGAATTTGTTATCCGAACTTCAATGTAAAAATCATAGGAACTCACGGCGGGATTACCGTAGGAGAAGACGGAGCAACACATCAAGCACTTGAGGATATCTCATTAATGAGAGGATTGCCTAATATGACGGTTCTTGTTCCTGCAGATTGCAGAGAATGCGAGCAAATAATTGAATATGCCGCATCACATAAGGGACCTATGTACATCCGCATACCTAGAAGTAATGTCCCTAATATATATGATGAGAATTATAAATTTGACGCAAATAAAGCTAATATTGTAGAAAATGGGGATGACATAACAATATTTACAAATGGAGAAACACTGGCAGAATCTATTTTTGCAGCGCATGAGCTTAAAATGAGTGGCATCAGCGCAGCAGTTATAAATGTACCTGTAGTGAAGCCTATCGACAAAAATACAATCGTTGAACAAGCTAAAAAGACAAAATTTATTGTTACTATCGAAAATCACTCTATTATTGGCGGGCTTGGTTCTGCCGTATGTGAAGTTCTTTCTGAAAACTACCCGGCAAAGGTTTATCGAATTGGCATTAACGACGAATTTGGCCAAAGCGGGACATCAGATGAACTTATGAAATACTACGGTTTAGATAGTATGTCTTTAGCAAATAAAATTAAAACACTATACCAAAAGGAAGTTATATAAATGATTAAACTTAAGAATGTTACTAAAAGATATAAAAATGATCACTACGCATTAAAAAATGTTAGCCTTGAAATAAATTCCGGAGAATTTATATTTATTGTTGGAGCTTCCGGAGCAGGGAAATCAACTTTAATGAAACTGCTTTATGGTGAAGAAAAACCAACTAGCGGAGTTGTTTCTATCGGAGGGATTAACATTGCTAATATTAAGAATAGCAAAATTCCTAATCTTAGAAGGTGCATGGGAATTGTATTCCAAGATTATAAATTACTGCAAAATCAAACGGTATTTGATAATGTCGCATACGTTATTAAAACTTTGGGGATTAGCAGTAAAGAAATCAATGCAAGAGTACAAGGTGCTCTGAAGATTGTAGGTCTATACGAAAAAAGGAATGCGACGCCTTCAGAGCTATCAGGCGGTGAGCAACAAAGAGTTGGGATTGCAAGAGCAATTGTTAACGGACCTCCGTTATTAATTGCGGATGAACCAACCGGGAATTTGGATCCTCAGAATTCAATGGAAATTATGCAAATATTAGATCAAATTAACCAAAGGGGAATTACAGTTATTGTTTCTACTCACGACCATAATATGGTTGATTATTTTAGGAAACGTGTAATTAAACTTGATAACGGAGAATTAGTAAAAGACATACAAGCAGGTACATATGAATAATCTAAAATCAAATGTAAAAAGACATATACCAAAAGATTGGTTGTGCGAGCTCAGAATTTTGCACAGGCTCGGCATTCAAACTTTGACAGACATCGCCAGAACAGGTTGGGTAAACATAATAATCATAACAACAATGGCTGCAATTTTGATGATATTTGGTGCATGCTTTAGAACGGCATTATCTATATCTTCCTTTTCAAAGGAACTTGGCAGTGCATTAGAAATTTCTGTTTACTTGAAAAGTAACGTAAACCTTGAGCAAGTAAAAAAAGAAATTGAAACATATGAACACGTAGAAGAAATCACAGTAATCCCGAAAAATGAATCCTGGCACAAACTTAAAACAGAAATGAGCTTGCCTGATATTGACAATCCTTTACCGGATACATTCCACGTAAAAGTTGATAATATTGATAATTTACAAATTGTATTTGATAACATCAAAAAACATCAGTCTGTTGAAGATATGAGTTATGCAAAAGATATTGTCGCCAAAATGGAAGTTGTGAATCATGTTATAAAAACAATTACTATAATGATTATAATAATTATGGGATTATTAACCATTACAATCATAAACAATACAATACAGCTTGTAATACAAGCAAGAAAAGAAGAAATTGAAATTATGAGGTTAATGGGTGTTAGCAACTGGTATATAAGATTTCCATTTGTAATGCAGGGAGCTTTTTACGGTTTTGCCGGTTCATTAATAGCTCTTGTTCCGTTGAAATACGTACAAAACGGATTAATGAATATGCATAAATTTTTCATGGTACCAACCCCTCCTCACGCATTAAATTTGGTAGTTTTAGTAATGTTCTCTATGAGTATATTATTCGGTGCAATAGGCAGCTACTGGTGTATAAAAAAACATCTACAGGTATAATTTTATATGGCACATAACATTCTACTTATAAGTAATGATATAAATATTAATAATACGCTCTTAAAGAAACTCCTTCTATTAAGAGATAATGATAGTGTTAAAATCTCAACTTTTGAGAATGTTAAACTGCTAAGTTCCATAAATTCAGACATAATAATAATCAATACTATTGATAATGAACAAGAAGAAATTTTTAAATGTATTGATTATATAAATGAAATAACAACGAAGAAAATTTTCTTATTACTTGATAATATCGATTATAAGTTTATATTTGATGCGTATGATAAAGGTATTTTTGATTATTTCTCTATTAATGATGAAAGTTATAGTATATCAATAAAAATTATGAATTGCCTTAAGTTTGTTTCTATGGAAGAAATCAATTCCAGAAATAATGATTATTTATTAAGTACGGGAGCAATAGACTTCAAAACAGGTCTATATACTATAAATTACATAAAAGAAATTTACAATTCTATTACTTCAAATAAAAAATATCAAAATGGCGTTTTTGCAATTCTCACACTTGATGAAAGCATTAAAACAAAAGTTTCAACAAACAGACTGGCACTTGCAATCAAAAAAAATATCCGGCGCAATGATTTAGCTGCAATAGTAAAAGGCGGTTATTTTTATCTGTTTTTGCAAAATATCAATGTAGAAAATGCTGAAAACATAATATATAAATTACAAACTGTTATGGGAGAAGAATGCAAAATTCGTGCAGGTCTTGCAAATATCGGAATACAAGATTTTGAAGTTCTTAAAAAAGCTGCAAAAGATAGTCTTAATTCTGCAATACTCCATGATCAAACAGTGATGGCTTTATCAAGCGTAAGTGATGATTGGCTTGAAGATGACAATGAAAAATCAAAACAATACAAATTATTTAAAGTTATCTATGAAAATAAGCTGAAATATATAATAGAACCTGTATTTTTTAAAACACAAAAGGATTTTTCAAAAAAACTAAGAAAAACAAATGTGACACAATACGTCAATAGTGTTGAAAGTTCCTTTGGGCTAAAAAATGATAACCAGCAAAGTGAACTACTGATAAGATTTGACGGATTTTCAAAACTTAATATCCAAATTATACATAGCGGACTGGATTCAGAAGAAAATTCAAAATACGAACTAAATCTAAAAAAATTAACAGAAAAAGAATTATCCAAGCTACTTAAACAGCTATATGAAGAATTTACAAAAAGCAATATACGAAGGGAGACCTTGAATGCTGAATAGGGATAATAGTTTGTTAATAATTATCGATATACAAGAAAAACTTATAAAAGCAGCACAAAATTCTAATTCTTTAATTAATTCTGCTAACAAAATTACAAAAGCAGCAAATATTCTTGGGATACCACTAATTATTACTGAGCAATACCCCAAAGGACTCGGGCAAACAGATCCCTCAATTATTGAGGCATATCCAAATGTTCATCCTATTGAAAAAACTTCTTTTTCAGCTATGCAAGAAGAAAACTTTATAAACGAAATAAAAAAGTTTAATAAAAAACAAATTCTTTTATGCGGTATCGAAACACATATCTGCGTACTGCAAACCGCAATTGAACTTATCTCAAACGGATATGACGTATATATTTTAAAAGATGCATCATCAAGTCGAAGTGAATTTGAGCATAAATCAGGACTTGACTTGCTACAACAATATGGAGCAAAAATAATTAGCACAGAAATTGCAATATTTCAATGGTTAAGAACATCTAAGCACCCTCATTTCAAAGAAATACAAGCTCTCATCAAATAATTATTGGTTTAAAACAACCATTTCACAATTTTTACAATCAAAAAGCAATGGATATTTTTTACCCTTTTCATCAGCTAAAAATAGCTTTTTGTTATAATTTGTATGTTTTGAACACAATCCTAAAGCATAACGCAAGCAGTGCTTTGTTCTCATCAATTCTACTCCATTAGGAATAAATGAAGCGCTCTCAAGGGCATATTCTGTAATATCACAACCACACTTATTATAAAAATTCTTAGCTGATTCGTTTAAAACATTTGCTCTATAATTATATTTTTTATATGGGAATTGCGCATAACTAATACCATTAGAGACATTTTTACGATATGACTCTATACGTTTATCCATTAACTTTTGTAACAAAGATCTACGAAGTTCATTTATAGTCGAAACCTGTAAAAATCTTAAATTTTCATCTTCAAAAGTTAAATTTTTCAAATAAAAATCACTATTCCCAACTTTTGAAAGTTGGTTTTTATATATTTCACGTTGTTTTTGAATATTATTTGGTAAGGTATTCGAGCTTATTACCTCTGAAACCATATTACCATCTTCATCTTCGGCATAAATTTTATTTTCATAAACCTTAATAATTATCCCTATACGTCTTTTAATCTTTGAATTACTCAATAATTTTTCAAAAGAAGAATCTGAATTTCTGTATAATACCGCACCTTTCGATAATTCAACATGATTATTAGGATAAACCTTATTACCAACAATTTTATTAACTAAAAAACCTTTAACTTCGCCGTTACAAACAAAACATATACCATCTTGCGGGTTTAAACTAAATTTTGATTTAATTGTAAAATAATCATTGTAAACTCCTGAAACTGCACCAATTTCTTCACCTAAATGCTTCGGAGAAACAAAATTATAACAATTCTTCCTATTATTCAAAAAATAATCCGTATAAAATCTATTAAAAGTCTTATCTAAATCAGGCGTAAAATCAGTAAACACTACCCCTGAGGATGTTTTTGGGGCGAATTTACTAATTAAATTACTATAATATAATGTTACATTTTTAACATAATTAACATCTTTTAACCGGCCTTCAATTTTAAATGATTTTACGCCGCAATTGATAAGTTTTTCAATACTTCCCGAAGCATTAAAATCTTTTAATGATAATAAATATTGATTACTTAATAAAACTTTATTATCCTCATCAAGCAATGAGTATTTTTTTCTGCAAGGCTGAGCACATGCACCACGATTTGCGGAACGACCACCATTAGCATAAGACATATAACACTGCCCGCTGTACGAGACACATAAAGCTCCATGAACAAAAGTTTCTATTTCACAATTCACATTTTTGCAGATATCAGATATTTGGTTAAGAGAAAGTTCTCTTGCTAAAATAACACGATCTGCACCAATACTATCGAAGAACTTAACCTTATCTAATGTCCTGTTATCACATTGCGTACTCATGTGAATTTGTATCGGAGGTAACAAACCTTCAGCTGCAGCATTTAAAAGCCCGAAATCCTGTATAATTATAGCGTCTACACCAATTTCATATAATTTATTAATAAGTTTAATCGCTTCTTTTAATTCACTATCATTAAGAATTGTATTAATAGTTACATGAACTTTTACATAAAATTTATGAGCATAAAAAACCAATTTTTCAATATCTTCAATAGAATTTCCGGCATTTTGACGAGCGCCAAAATTAGGTGCTCCGATATAAATAGCATCTGCACCACTATTTATAGCCGCTATTCCAGTTTCTAAATTTTTTGCCGGAGCTAACAATTCTACAGATTTCATAATTACATTTTACAACAAAATCATAATAAATCGTAATAAATACTTTAGGCTAAACATATTAATGTTAAAATTTGGTAGAGGGAAATATGAAAATAGCTTTAATTAACCATGGATGCGCTAAAAACCTTGTAGATTCAGAATTGATACTAGGGGCATTAGAGCAAAAAGGATACGAAATAACATTAGATGAAACAGATGCCGAAATTGTCATTGTAAATACTTGTGCATTTATTCATGATGCAGAAAAAGAATCTATAAGAAGTATCCTTGAAATGGTTGAAGAAGGTAAAAAAGTTATTGTTGCCGGATGCCTGTCACAAAAATATAACGAAGAATTAAAGCAAGCCATTCCTGAAATTTCCGGAATGATAGGTGCAAAAAATGTTAAAGATATCATAGGAATAATTGAAAATATAGATAAAAATTACACAAGCTCTGTAGATAAAAATTCTAATTTTAAATACCCTGAAGACGTTGAAAGACAACAAATAACAGTTGGTGCAAGTTCATATATAAAAATCGGAGACGGATGTAATTATCAATGTGGTTATTGTATAATACCTAAATTGAGAGGTAAATATGTTTCAAGACCTGTTGAAAATATAGTAAAAGAAGCAAAAGATTTAATCCAAAAGGGCGTTACAGAAATTATACTTATTGCGCAGGATACATCTTCTTATGGTATAGATTTATACGGGGAACAAGCACTCCCGCGACTTTTAAAGGAATTAAACAATCTTGAAGGTCTTGAATGGATTAGAATTATGTATGCTTATCCAACTCAAATGACTGATGAATTGATAGATGCAATAGCCAATTTAGAAAAAGTAGTAAAATATGTTGATATTCCTCTTCAACATTCTCATCCTAGAGTTTTAGAATCAATGAAACGTCCTGTAATGGATAATGCTCTACTTGTTGAAAAAATAAGGAAAAAGATACCAAATGTAGCTATTAGGACGTCATTAATTGTAGGATATCCGGGAGAAAGTGAAGAAGAATTTGAACATTTATATAATTTTGTTAAGAATGTTAAGTTTGATCGACTTGGAGTTTTTGAATACTCAAGAGAAAAAGGCACGTATTCAGACACTTTGAAGCCACAAATACCGTCTAAAACAAAAAAGATAAGACGAGAAAAAATAATGAAATTGCAACAAGCAATATCACTGGAAAATAACAAAAAATATATAGATAAGGTGTTAAAATGTATCGTAGAGGGGTATACAGATAATGGAGATGTTATACTTAGATCAGAGCACGATGCACCGGAAGTAGACGGTCTAGTATATGCAAAAAGCAAAACTCCTGTAGTCCCAGGAGATATAGAAAAAGTTAAAATTAATGATGTTAACGAATATGATTTATATGGAGAAATCGTAGAATAGAGGTAATAATGGAATACGTAGAAAACAAAGAATTAGTTGCAAAGGAAGTAAAAGGTATATTCTCCGACATGGCAAAATATGCCCCGTCAAAGCTATGCGGCATGTTTGGGAATGTTATAACTGTACCGATATACACAAGTTTATTTACAACGGAACAATACGGGATGTACACAGTTTCAATCGCAATGCTGTCGTTCTTGTGCATAATATTTTCAGATTGGGTCGGTCTAGCAGGGCTTAGATTTTTCAGACATCACCAATTGGAAGAAGATTTACCAAAATACTTAACAACACTAGTAACAATTTTAACCATAAACATGACACTTATGTTTGGCTTATCGCTCCTATTTAAGGATGGAATGTACACACTATTCCACGTTCCGTTTAAGTATTTTTTGGCGGTACTATTATTAATAATACCTGTCGCAATAAGAGCATTATTACAACAAATTTTAAGAGCGCAGCTGAAGTCAATTTCATATTCCTTTACAACGATATTAAACCAATTTGTAACTATAGGGTTAACCGTATTCTTTGCAAAATTTTTCCACTTAGGAGCTGCATCAATCCTTCTAGGTATGGGAGTAGCAATTTCATTAATTGACATATTATTACTCGTTCAATGCGACATTGTTAAAATATTTAAATTTGAGAAAGTAGAATGGAAATTTGTATTTCCAATAGTAAAATATGGTATTCCTGTAGCTGCAACATCATTAAGTGCATGGATAATTACACAAAGTAACAAATTCATAATGAATGGCATACATGGCTTCAAACAAACAGCATGTATTGGTGCTGGCTATAGTTCAACATTACCAATACTAATGACACTTTTTGCAATGATCACAGTTGCTGCAATTCCAAGAATTTATAATTTATATGAGGCAAAAATTGACGTAAGACCACTAATAACAAAGTTTGTAGGATACTACATGTTATTAGCTTTGCCAATAATTGCAGTCATGTCTTTATACAGTACTACTTATGTTCACATAATGATACCGAATAAACCGGATGATTTCATAAACGGAGTAAGCAGTATTATTCCTTGGTTTTCATTTGGAGTATTTTTCTTAGCATTAACGGACTATACAACATTGCAGTACCATTTAGCAAATAAAACTCACATAGATTTTGGAATAAAATTGGCATCAGGAATTGCAGGTTTAGTATTAAATATTATTTTAATAAGCAAAATGGGGCTTTTGGGTGCAGGTATCGCAACATTTGCGGCTAATTTTTTATATTGGTTACTATCAGTAATTGTTGTTTTACCGGATTTCAAATTAAAACTTCCTAAAAATACAACCGCCAGAATATTAATTGCATCTATTCCGACTTTAGGTTTAATGTATATATTAAAAACTTATAATCTTGGAGTTTCATATCCATTACAAATGTTATATTTTCTCTTAACGTTTTATGGCACTTATGCATTTCTGAGATACACAGTAATGAAAACAGTAGATTAATAAAACTTAATATTTATATTTATAATAGCAAGTTTTTATATTGACCGACTTAATAAATGCTAAGTCGGTCAATTGCATGGGCATGGCTTAAAAAAAAGTAACAAACTGAGTCATTTTTTCATGCTCTTGGTACAATATATACAAAGATATACAATCCAGATTTGAAAATAAAGAAATATGAAAGGGATAATAATATGAAAACAAGGCATACAAGCACCAGAAGACGTGTAATATCTGCAATGCTGACTGCACTATTTTTAGCTCAGCAAAGCATGTTCTCATCTGTTGTTATGTCAACAGAGATAACAGGTGTTACTGGGAACGGAAATGTTTATGATATAGATCCGACAGGATGGATAACAGGAACAGGAATAGGCTATAGAAAATATTTAGATTTTAACTTGAGCGAAGGTGATATTGCAAACCTAATATTCAAGTACGGAGAACACAATATTGAAACATTTATTAACCTTGTACAAAATAAAGTTACAATCAACGGTATATTAAATGCAATGAGAGATGGCAAATTCTACAATGGTAAAGCTATCTTTGTTTCTCCAAACGGCATGATTGTTGGAGCTTCCGGCGTAATCAACGTTGGTTCTTTAGGAGTATATACTCCATCAAATGAACAATTCAACGATTATGTAAGAAACCCTAGAGCAGACTTAAGTGCACTTACCGATTCTAATTCTGGTGAATCAGTAACTATTAACGGTAAAGTATTTGCGGCTAATGATATTGACATCAAAGGTGGCATGGTCACAGTGGGCAAAAATGCCGGCATGTTTGCAGGTATTAACGAAAACAAAATGGGCATTATGACTAGCCAACAAGCTGCTGACGTTCTATTTAATCAATTAGTTAATACTGATAATTTGAACACAGGTAACGCATTCTCCAGCAATAACGGCAATATCCGCATTACTTCAGAACAAGTGGGGAAAGATGCAGGTATTAATATAGCCGGCGTTGTTAAGAATTTTGGAAACGGAAATACTGTATTGACAAACTCCGGTAAAAACGGAATTGATATTTCAGGCACAGTTTCAAATAAGAAAGGTACAACCGAATTATATAATACATGGGGAGATGTAAAGATTTCCGGCGCAGTAAGAAATAACGGCGAAACAAGAATTATAAATAAGCCGAACTCTCAAACTGTTACTATAACTGTTGATGGTCAAGAATATACATATACAACAGATAAAGAAAGCGGTATTTACATTGATGGAGATGTATATACTAAAGGAAACGTAACGATTACAAACGAAGGCGAAAAGGGAATCAAAATTAACGGTTCAGTTTCAGCTCTTAAAAATGGAAGCAACAATACCGGAAACGTAACAATAAGCAATGTAAACAATGTAGATGGCGGCATTGTACTTGATTCTACAGGCAGAATAAACGCAGAAAACGATATCAAATTGACAAACGTAGGTAAAATTGGTACACGCGTTAGAGGTTTGATGAATGCCGGCAACAACGTAGATATAAATAATAAATACAGCCACGTTATCATCGGAGATGACACAGATAATAATGAATATATTACAGCAGGAAATGATGTAAATATAAAAGTTGAAGAAGGAAGCATTCTTAACTGGGCAGGATTTGAAGGTAACACCGGCGTTTTAGGAATTAATGATGCTAAAACATTAATCAAAGCCGGCGGCAACTTGACTATGGATGTTACAAACGGAACAATCGGTCAAGAAGTTGGGGCAGGTTGCTATGGTGACTACTGCACAGGTATTTCAGACGCAACAGGCACCAGAGATTATGCAAAATCTATTAACGCAAATGTAGGCGGAACAGTTACTGCAACAACAACTGATACATATCCTGGTGGCGTTAGAGATTTGGTAATCAATTATGCCGCAATTAATTCAGATATGAAAATCGATCATATTAAAGCTGATGGTAGAGTAATTTTAACAACTGATTACGACCAAAACGACGGCAAAACAAGATACGATATGATAAATGCTTCAACAGACCCTAATAAAGCTAACGTTGAAGGATGGGGAATTTCATTAATTTCCAGCGGTAATATCGGTTCTAAAGATAATAAATTAACATTCAACCAAACTAAACCCGGAGCTTTGGCTAGTACAAATAATCCAACTCCAACCGGCGGATACGGTATGGATGTATTAGCAAATGAAGACATTTATATTAAAGGTTTAGATGATGAATACACAGTTAACAATGTATGTTCAATGATTTCAAGAGAAGGTAGCATTGATGCAGAATTCTCAGGAAACACTTACATTGATGAAATAACAGCAGAAGGTGACATAAATGTTGTAACAAGAGGTAAAACTCTTGAAATCAATCACTTAGGAACAGCTCCTAACACTCCTGTTGACTACTTCGGGCCAAGAAATCAAGGTCAAAAAGACGGCGGTTACATGAAACCTGATCACAGAGATGAAACACTTCCAAATCATGTAACACTAAAAGCATTAGATATTAATAAAAACATCAGACCTAACGGAGTAGATTTAGACGGATACTACGGATATGCAGATTCAAGCGTAAAAGTTCATGACGTATTATTGGATAACGGAACATTAGATATCACAGCAGATAATATATATGCAGATGGGAAAGTATGGCACTTCAACAAAGATGGCTACGATCCGAATCCTCAAGATGACCCATCTACAAATCCAATAAATGGTAATAGTGACGAAATTGGTGTGCATCCTGTAACACCTGAAGACGTTGAAGAAATCGGCCGTGATCCACACGAAAGAAACTATTACGAGCCGATGGCTGACACAGATAGTGACACAGATACTGATACTGATACTGATACTGACACAGATACTGATACTGATACTGATACTGACACTGATACAGATACTGATACTGATACAGACACAGACACAGATACAGACACTGACACAGATACTGATACAGACACAGATACAGACACAGATACAGACACAGACACAGACACAGACACAGATACTGATACTGATACCGATACCGATACCGATACAGATACAGACACTGACACAGATACTGATACCGATACCGACACAGACACAGACACAGATACAGACACTGACACAGATACTGATACCGATACAGACACCGATACAGACACTGACACAGATACTGATACTGATACAGATACTGACACAGATACTGATACCGATACCGATACCGATACCGATACAGATACTGATACCGACACAGACACAGACACAGATACAGACACTGATACAGACACTGACACAGATACTGATGACGACGTTACACCTCCTGATAGACAAAGCGGAGATATTACATTCATCCAAAGAAAAATTCTTGATGATGCAATAGATTCAATCGATAAACGTCAATTTGTAAGATATAACGTTGCATATAACCAAAACCCAATTGCATTAGAACAAAAAGGCGGAGTACAATCCTTACTTGACGTATCAAGAGGCGGTGTTTCTGTAACACATAACAGAGACCTCAAAGTTGGAGATATAATTCCTGTACATATGTCATACGGTGGGCTTGACATCAATGCAAAAGCTAAAGTTGTAACGGCGACAACTCACAGAGCCGGAGCTCAGTTCATTGATTTAGATCAAGCAACAGCAAATCAAATATTATATTTGAACATGGCATTAGGTGAATTACGCAACTTATCACTTAAAAGATAAAACCTATTAAAAATAACCAAAAAATCGGACCGGATTGAATTTCGGCCCGATTTTTTATATTAATTTTTGTAACAATTTTTTCAAAAAGTTCAAGTTCGTTTAAAATTATGCCGTTAGTAGTTATATAGCGTTAGCTATGTCATGACACATAAAAAGTGTGAAAGAGAAAATAATATAGCTTAAAAGAATATAACGAAAGGACAGAACCATGATGGAAATTAGTAGAAAGAACAACAGAAGAATCGTTGCTTCAGTACTAACAGGCATGTTTTTGCTGCAGCAAACATTTTGTGTCAATGCGCTTGCTACATCCACTATTACCGGAATAACAAACGGTGGCAGTGGGACATTTGACATTAATCCTACAAATGCAAGCGGTGGCGTAGGTTTTAGAAGCTACAACGACTTTAACCTTGGAGAAGGTGATATCGCGAACTTGATATTCAAATACGGAGCAGACAATGTAGAAACATTTATCAACTTGATGAATGACAAAGCCTTCAATATCAATGGTGTTATTAACACTATGAGAGATGGTAATTTCTATAATGGTAAAGCCGTATTTATATCTCCAAAAGGGGTAGTTGTCGGTTCTTCAGGTGTTCTTAACGTTGGTTCTTTAGGTATATACACTCCTGATCCTGCAAGCAAAGAATTTAACAATTTTGTAAATGATCCATTAGGACAATGGTCTAATTTTGAAGCTAATCCGGGAGAAACAACTGGTGTACGTGGAGAAAAGACATCAAATGTTAAAATTAATGGCAAGATTTTTGCGAATAAAGATGTTGTAATAAAAGCGGGCAATGTTGAGACCGGAGCAAATTCCGGAATATTTGCTGGTGTTGCAAACAATTTAGTCCTTGACGCAACAAGAGCCCAACAGCTATTTGACAATTTGGTAAATACTGAAAATCAAAAACAAGGAAGTAGTTTTTCCAGCGGTTCTGACGGTTCAATACAAATTGTAAGCCGCGGATGGGGTACCGGAGGTTTAAGTGAAGGCGCCGGCATCAAAATTAATGGGCAAGTTGTAAACCTTGGCACAGGCAATGGTGGAATTGACTTAGATAACAATGTATCTGGCAATGACGGTATAAATATAAGCGAAAATGCAAGAGTTTATAATGCTAATGGAACTGTAAGAATTAAGAACGAGGATGGAAACTTAGTTATTGCAGGCAAAGTAAAAAATGATGGTAATGTCACAAAAATTTATAACATAAGAACTAACACAACATCAGTAACTGGTGAACCAATAGTAAGTTTAAGTGAACATTCAGGCCTTGAAATCAGCGGCAGCGTTGAAACTGGTAAAAATAATGACAACACTGATACATTGCATATCTTTAACAACGGTGATTTGGGCTTAAAAATTTCAGGTGAAGTTATACATACCGGAAATGCACAAGTTGAAAATGGTGATGTCTCAAATGAAATAAATAGAGAATCCGGTGCATTAAATGTTTCAGGGCAATTTAAATCTTCAGGAGACTCTACATTTACAAACTATGCATCAGGCATTGATGGTTTGAACGTTTCAGGTGAAATTAAAACAGGCGGTCAAGCAACATTCTTAAACCACGGTGAAGGCGGACTGAACGTAATTGCCAATGGAACTAAAACTAATATTGAATCCAATAATCTTCAGATGGACAACTATGGTGAAAACGGATTAAATATAAACGGTAAGATTATAAATAGTGGAACTGCTGTCGTAACAAACCACCAATCCGGAACTAACGGTTTAAATATCGGCGGTATCATTAACAATACAAGTACTGCTACATTTACAAACGAAGGTGAAAAAGGCTTAAATGTAACAGGTACAGTAGACAACACAAGAAACAAAGCAACATTTATAAATAAAAGCACCGGTAAAGACGGCTTAAATGTAAGCGGAAATATATACGCTAGTACTCTTGAAATGGAAAACAATGCTCAAGGAGGCATGAATTTTAAATCCGGCGCAGAAGTAATCGCAAATGGAAATTCTTCATACAAAAATACAGCAGGTGGATTTAAAGCTGAAAATGGTTCAACTTTAAAAAATACCCAAGGCGAAGTAAATTATCTTAACACCGGCAATGGCGGTATGATTTTTGAAGGTACCGTTGAAAATAATGGTACAACTGTTGCAGACAACCAAGCAGGAGAAATGAGGGTTGGCGGCAACTTCACTAATACAGGAGCGTCAACATTCACAAACACTGGTTCTGCATTAAATGTAACAGGTAATCTTACAAATAATGATGGTCTACTGACAATGACTAACAGTGGTGCCGGCGGTCTAAATGTAAAATCCGGAGCTAAGGTAAAAAGTACCAAAGGTATTACATTAACAAATAACGAAGCAGGAACAGCAGGTTTAAACATCGCTGGAACCGTTACAAACAGTGGAGCAGATGCGACTGTAACGAATAAAGCCGGCAATTTACAAGTTGACGGAACATTTACAAATACAGGTAATGCAACATTTACAAATGATGGTAATGCATTAAATGTAAATGGTACCATAACTAATAAATCCGGAAAACTTACCATGACCAATAATGGTGAGGGCGGTTTCAACGTAAACAAAACAGAAACAAAAACCGGCAAAATTGATGCTCAAGGACTTGAAATGACAAACACAGGAGCTGCTGGCCTAAATATCAATGGAGAAGTCATAAATTCCGGTAATGCTGATATTATAAATACAAATACAGGCACTTCAGGCCTTAATATTAGAGGAAAAGTAACAAACAGATCCGGTAAGCTTACTATAACAAATAGCGGCAGAGACGGGTTAAATGTTGAGCAAAACGGAGAAGTTGATGCTCAAGGCCTTGAAATGACAAACAATGGTGCTGCAGGTTTAAATATCAGAGGCAAAGTTAAAAACGTAGGAACAGCTAAAATAACAAACAATGCCGGAAACCTTCTTGTTGATTCAACAGGAGAAATCAACAATGAAGGAAATGCAACAATTTTGAATGACAGCGCATCAGGAGCTCTTAATGTAAAAGGTAAAGTTGAAAATGCCGGTAACCTTGTTGTTACAAACAATGGTACAGGCGGTTTAAACATTGAGAATGGCGGGCTTGTTCAAAATAACGGTAATTTATCAGGAACAACACAAATTACAAATACCAAAGGTGGTTTGAACGTAAAACAAGGCGGAACTGTTAAATCTATAGAAGCAGAATTGACAATGAATAATAGCGGTGATGGCGGATTCAATGTTGATGGAGCAATTATAGGTGACAATAGCAATGTTAATATGATAAATACGAACAAGGCATTGAACATAAATAGTACCGGCAGAGTTACAACAACTCAAAAGAAAAATATTAATATCACAAATAGCGGCAATAACGGAGAAGAACGCAATAACGGGCTTAATATTAAGGGTCTTGTAAATTCTGACGGAAACGTTAATATTGTAAACTCTAACAGCAACGTAGTAATCGGAGATACTACAAGCAATAAAGAATATGTAACAGCCGCAAAAAATATTGATATCAAAGTTACTGACGGTAGTTTACTAAACTACGGTGTAGATAAAGTTCTTCTTGTTGCCGGTGGCAACTTAAATATGGACGTTACAAACGGAACAATCGGTGAACCTGTTCAACAAACAGCATGCGAAGGATTAGGCTGCACAGGTATCGGACCTAAATCTGATTTGTCACGTGACTTTACAAAATCTATAAACGGTAAAATTACAGGCAAAGTAAAAGCTAAAACAACAGCTCAAAGCGAAGCTGCAAAATCTCAAGATTTAGTTATTAACTATGCAGCAATTGATTCTGATATGAAAAT
Organism: uncultured bacterium; assembly: GCA_902801985.1. GTDB lineage: Bacteria > Cyanobacteriota > Vampirovibrionia > Gastranaerophilales > Gastranaerophilaceae > Zag111. The sequence continues at coordinate 29,390 of CADCKD010000016.1, forward strand.
TGACACAATCAAAGCTGACGGCAGAGTAATTTTAACAGTTGATGATTCCGGTCACGCGTGGGGTGGTCAAGAAACGGCAAGAAGAAATTCAGGCAAACGTTACAACATGATTAACGCAAGACCTAATGATAATACAGATACTAACATTGAAGGCTGGGGCATATCACTCATTGCTAACGGCAGCATAGGAGACAAAAATAATAAAGTAACATTTATTCAAAACAGAGCAGAAGACGGATACAACATGGATGCTTTAGTTAATGAAAATATGTACTTAAAAGAAAACAGCTTCAATGATTCCGACTATGGTCGTGAAAAAGAAATTAAAAAGAATGAAGTATGTACAATGATAGCCAGAGAAGGCGACATGGACGTTGAATTTGCAGGAGATACACATATTAAAAACATCACTGCAGAAGGCGACATGACTGTAATCACAAGAGGCAAAAATCTTGAAATAGATAATTTGGGTCATATTGACAAATCTACAGGCCTAAAAGATACAGATAGAGACGGCAGATTGGAAGACTATTTTGGAGAACACCATGATGGTTACGCATTTGATGGCCGTTATGATGGAGCTGAAAAAGCTGATGTCCTTCCAAACAAAGTCGTTGTAAAAGCTCTTGATATTAACCACAATATCAGACCAACAGAAGAATTGGTTGACGGTGAACACGAAGCATGGGCTGGTTCAACAGTCGTTATACATAATGCGGTTATAGACAAAGGAACAATGGATATTACTGCAGACCACGTATTTGCAAACGGCATAGAAGCTAACTTCGGCAAAGAAGGATTCTCTAAATCGGCAAATGACCGTACTAACCCAACTAAAGGAGTATATAACCCTGAAGAAATGCCATCTGTAGAAAATGCGATCCCTACAGGCCACAGAGTTACACCAAATGATGTTACAGGCATCGGTAGAGATGAAAACGAAAGAAATTACTACAAACCGACAGGCAATGGTAATATGGAAAACCCTACAATCATCGTTGATAAAAACAATGACGGTATAGTTGATGCAACACCATTAGCCCTTGAAGGTCCTGGTCCAGGACCAGGACCAGGACCAGGACCGGGACCGGATCCAAAACCAGATCCAAAACCGGATCCACGACCGGATGAGCCTGATAGAGTTCTAGAATGGCGTCAAGTAAAAATTGATGAAATGGAACTGGATAACATTGATAAACGTCAATATATGAGATTTGGAGTTAGCGGAGCAGAATTCCCGATCGTAATGGAACAAACAGACAATGGAGTAACAAAAATCCTAGACGTATCAAGAGGCGGCGTTGCATTAGCTCACGACGGATCATTGAGAGTCGGCGATGAAATTCCACTTCATATGATATACGGAGATTTGGACATCCACGCAAATGTAAGAGTTGTATCTGCAACTACTGCAAGAGCCGGGGCAGAATTCATAAACTTAGATAAGGCAACTGCAAACCAAATCTTATACCTAAACGTTTTAATAGACAGTTGGTACAATAAACTTTCATTAAAATAAAAAATCAAACAAGATAAAACAGATACAGGTTAGAATACAAAATTCTAACCTGTATTTTTTTTATTAACATTTGTAAAATTTTTAAAAATTTTAAGAAAAAAAGTAAATTTTTGAAAAAAAAAGACGTTAATTAATACATAAGCATAAAAATGTCATGACTATTGTCATGGTGTGTGCAAAAAAAGAGTGAATGTAATGACAAGTAATAATAAATGAAAGGACTGGACATGACAACGAGAAATAGGAGAAAGAACCACAGAAGAAGAATACTGGCAACAATTTTGACAGGCTGCTTTATGTTAAACCAAACAATGACATTTACGGTCGTTGCAAGTGAAATTACCGGTATTACAAATGGTGGTCACGGAACATTTGACATCACCCCTGAAACTGCAAGCGGAGGCGTAGGCTTCAGAGGATATGATCACTTCACATTAGATGAAGGTGACATTGCTAACCTAATTTTTAAATATGGTTCAGGCAATATTGAAACATTCATTAACTTAGTAAAAGACAGAGTTACAATTAACGGTATTATCAACGCAATGAGAGATGGAAAATTCTACAACGGTAAAGCCGTATTTATTTCTCCAAAAGGCGTTGTCGTAGGTGCTTCAGGTGTTATCAACGTAGGATCTTTGAGCATTTACACACCAGACCCTGCAAATAAAAAATATCAAGATTTAGTAAATGAAAACAGCGCTGAAAACTGGCAAGCATTTGAAAATGCTGGTGCAGATGTTCAATTTACAGGTCCAAGAGGAACAGGCGAAGGTATTGTTGATATACAAGGAAAAATATTCACTAACGGAGATATCATTATCAATGCCGGAGATGTAAATATTGGTAAAGATGCAGGTGTTGTTGCAGGTATTAAGGCTGACAAAATGGGTTTAATTTTGACTCCTGATCAAGCTGAAGCATTCTTTAAGCAACTTGTTAACACGGATAATTTAACTGTAAACAACGAATTTGCAAGTGATGGTAACGGCCAAATTAGGATTACAAGCGCAGGATTTGGCGATGACAATATTAACAACGCCGGTATAAACATTGAAGGAAATGTAATAAATATGGCCAAAGGTGAAGGCGGTGTTTATTTAACAAACTTCAGAGCTGGCGGCGAAGGAATAAACGTTAGCGGAAACGTATATAACCAAAGCGGAACAGTTAAAATATATAACCAAGACGGAAGTTTAATACTCTCTGGAAACATTGCCAATAAAGGCGATCAGATGAATATTATAAATGCCCCTAGTGATCCAACGCAAGAAAATTCAGAATTAAGAATTTCAGGAAATATTGAAAACAACGGAAACTTAGACATAATTAACCTTGGTGGCAAAGGCTTGAATATTTCAGGGACAGTCAACAACACAGGGGATGCAAATGTAAGAAATGGTTACGTAACAGAAACAACAAAAACTACCGGAGGATTGAATGTATCAGGAACATTCAACAATGGTGGTAATTTGACAATGACAAATGCTGTATCCGGCGTTGATGGCTTGAACGTTTCAGGTAACATTAATGTTGGTAAAGACGCCAAATTAATCAACGCTGGTCAAGCCGGTTTAAACGTAATCGAAAGCGGTAATGTCAATGGTGATAATGTTTCATTAACAAATACAGGTGCAGCCGGTACATTTATTGACTCAAAGGGCAGAATTAATGCAAACAAAGATATCTATGTAGATGATAATTCTGTCGGTGGTACAAGAGTTCAGGGCTTGATGTATGCAGGACAGAACGTTAACATGCTGCAAAACGGCGGCGGCAACCTTGTTATTGGTGACGGAACAGAAAACGATGAATATATCACAGCAGAAAAAGATATTACAATAACTGTAAATAACGGTAGCATATTAAACTGGGCAGGTATCCAACCAAACGCCGAAGTTCTTGGCATTCAAGATGCAAAAATCTTATTAAAAGCAGGCGGCGATTTGACTATGACAGTAACTGATGGTACTATCGGTCAAGAAGTTGGCGCAGGATGTTACAATGATTACTGTACAGGTATTTCAGATGCCCCTGGCACAAGAGACTATGCAAGATCTATTAACGCACAAGTTTCAGGTAAAGTTAATGCAACAACAATCGACACTACAGCAGCTAAAGAACAAGATTTAGTTATAAACTATGCTGCAATCGATTCCGATATGAACATTGATGCTATTCACGCAGACGGTCGAGTAATTTTAACAACTGATTATAACAGAAAAGACGGTACAACAAGATATGATATGGTAAACGCTTCAACAGATCCTAATAAAGCTAACGTTGAAGGTTACGGAATATCATTAATTTCAAGTGGTAACATCGGTTCTAAAGATAACAAATTAACATTCAACCAAACAAGAGCCGGCGAATTAGCAACAGTTAATAACCCAACACCTAACGGTGGATACGGTATGGATGTTTTAGCAAACGAAGATATCTACATTAAAGGATTAGATGACCAATATACAGTTAACAATGTATGTTCAATGATTTCAAGAGAAGGAAGTATCGATGCTGAATTCTCAGGAAATACATATATTGATGAAATCACAGCTGAAGGCGATATTAAAGTTGTTACAAGAGGTAAAACGCTGGAAATCAATCACTTAGGTACAGTTCCGAATACACCGGTTGACTATTTTGGGCCAAGAACTCAAGGTCAAAAAGACGGCGGCTATATGGAACCGGACTTAAGAGATGAAACTTTACCAAATAATGTAACACTAAAAGCATTAGATATTAACAAAAACATCAGACCTGATGGTGAAATGGTAGATGGCTACTATGCTTGGGCGGATTCAAGCGTAACAGTTCATAATACGCAACTAGATAACGGCACATTAAACATTACAGCTGATAATATCTACGCTGACGGAAAAGCATGGCACTTCAATAAAGATGGCTACGATCCAAACCCAACAGTTGATCCAAGAACAAATCCTGTAAATGGAACAGATGAAGTTGTAGTTAACCCTGTAACACCGGATGATGTAACAGATATCGGACGTGATGAACACGAAAGAAACTACTATAAACCATTAGATACTGATACCGACACAGACACAGACACAGACACAGACACAGACACTGATACTGATATCGATACAGATACAGACACAGATACTGATACTGACACAGATACAGATACAGATACAGATACAGACACAGATACTGATACTGACACAGATACAGATACAGACACTGATACTGATACAGATACTGATACAGATACAGATACTGATACTGATACTGATACTGACACAGATACAGATACTGATACAGATACAGATACTGATACTGATACTGATACTGATACTGATACTGACACAGATACTGATACAGATACTGATACAGACACAGACACAGACACAGACACAGACACAGATACTGATACAGATACAGACACTGATACTGATACTGATACTGACACAGATACTGATACTGACGACGATATTACACCTCCTGATAGACAAAGCGGAGATATTACATTCATCCAAAGAAAAATTCTTGATGATGCAATAGATTCCATCGATAAACGTCAATATATGAGATTTAATATTTCAACAAGCAACATCCCTGTTGCAATGGAATCAGGTAACGGCGCAAGCGCATTAATCGACGTATCAAGAGGCGGTGTCGCACTTAGACACAACGGTAACCTAAAAGTTGGAGATATAATTCCGGTACACTTATCATACGGAGACTTGGACATCAATGCCAATGTTAAAGTTGTATCAGCAACAACAGGCAGAGCCGGAGCAGAATTCATAAATCTTGATCAGGCGACAGCAAATCAAATCTTATTCTTAAATATCTTACTTGAAGATGCTAAGAATATCGGATTTAACAAATAAGGTATAGCCGAAATATGAAAAAGACCTCGCAAACAATTGCGGGGTCTTTTTTTTGCACATTTACTAGCAAATTTTATTTTTACGGTTTTTATATTAACAGATAGGCATGCTTTATAACAAAAAGTAACAAATGCTTATATTTAAATCTTTACCAAATAAAATAAAAATAAGGGATACAATCTACAAGTCGGAAAGGAATATAGAATGAATATTCGTAAAAAATCAATTGCAATTGCACTATCGACGCTACTACTTGCAATGCAGCTAGTTCCGTTGAAAGCATTTGCTACGGAAATCACCGGTGTTACCGGTAACAATGGGGTTTACAACATAGACCCGACAGCACTTATAACAGGCAGTGATATCGGTTATAGAAAATATATCGATTTTATACTAAGCCAAGGTGATATCGCAAACTTAATTTTCAAATACGGTGATACTGACATTAATACATTCATCAACCTGGTAGACAACAAAATTGATATTAACGGTATAGTAAATTCAATGCGAGATGGCAACTTCTATAACGGCAGAGCAATATTCGTTTCACCAAACGGTATGGTTATCGGCTCATCTGGAGTCATCAATGTAGGTTCTTTAGGCGTATATACCCCGACAAGCGCGGTATATAACGATTATAAAAACAACCCTCACGCAGATATTAGCGTTTTAAAAGCTTCTAACAATAACGGAAGCGTAACAGTTAACGGTAAAGTAATTGCAACTAACGATATCGATATTCATTCCGGTAATATAAATATAAACAAAGGCAGTGGCATGATAGCAGGTACAGGGAATAATCTACTTGTTAATTCTAATGCCAGAGCAGAAGAAATTTTTAACAATATTGTAAACACAAAAAATATTCATTCAGCAAATAATGTATCAAATGCAAACGGTAATATTACACTTACATCTACCGTCGGAACATCAATAGACGGCATAATGAATAACTACGGTAAAGGCAATACTACAATAACAAACACTGGTTCCAAAGGAGTTAAAATTACAGGGACTACAGAAAACCACAACGGTAACTACACTATCCTAAACAAAAACGGTGATTTAACAATTTCTGGAACAGTAGCTAACCGCAGAGGTACAATGGCCTTAACTAACAACGGGAATTCATTAAATATTACCAAAACAGGTAAAATTAACAATAGCAATGAATTAAAGATTACAAATACAGGCAAAGGCGGTATGCAAATTAACGGCACAATTGTTAATGATGGGAATTCAAATATCCTAAATACCGCAGGTGCTTTAAATCTTGGAGGTTCATTCTCAAATACTAAAAATACAACTATCGAACAAAGAGGTAACGACAATTTAACTATTACAGCAACAGTTAAAAATGGACAAGATTTAACAATTACAAATAAAGGTAATAACTTAATTATAAAAAGCAATACTCTCAAAAACGGAAGAGATATGTATATCACTAATTCCGGCAAAGGTAATATGATGCTTGCCGGTAATATCACGAACGGAAGAAATTCTAAAATCACCAACAACAATGGTTCTTTACACCTTGACGGAACATTCACAAATAAAAATGATTCAACATGGGTAAACAACGGTGATGGAGATTTTGTTATTGCTGGAGCATTAAACAACACAAGAGATTTATCTATTACAAATAATGGTAATGCTTTAGTTCTTTCTAAAGGACGTACAATTCAAAACGGACGTGACATAAAAATAATAAATACCGGTAAAGGCGGAATGCAACTTGCAGGTAACGTTGTAAACGGACGTAATTCTGAAGTTTTAAATAAAGGCGGAGCTTTAAATGTTACCGGCTCATACACAAATAAAAACGGTAATTCGACATTCCAAAATACAGGCAATGGTGCGTTTAACGTAACCGGTTCTATTAAGAACAGTGGTGGCGAGTTAAAAATGTACAATGAAAATAATAGTCTTAATATCGCTAAAAATGCAACAGTTAGCAACACCGGTTATACCCACATAAGAAACTACGGAAGTAACGGTCTTAATATAGATGGAACAGTTACTAACGGCGGAAACATATTAATAGAAAACACAGGAAATAAAGGCCTAAATATTGCAGGAAAAGTAAATGCTGACGGAAGCATAATGACAAGTAATATTGGGAGCAACGGTACAAACTTAGCTTCATCAGGCAGACTGACAAGTAAACAAAATATCGCAATTAACGACACCTCTAAAGGTGGAACAAGAATTCAAGGCTTGGTTAATGCACAACAAAACGTTGATATGACACAAAATGGCGGTGGAAACATTGTTATTGGTGACAAAACATCAAACGACAATTATATCACTGCAGGTCGTAATATTAAAATTACTGCAAATAACGGTAGCATATTGAACTCAGGAGTAGAAAAAGTTTTACTTGTTGCAGGTGGAGACTTAACGATGCGTGTAACAAACGGAACAATCGGTCTTCCTGTTCAACAAGAGGCCTGCGAAGGTTCAGGATGCACAGGAATTGGGCCTAAAGCTGATGGTTCCAGAGACTTTACTAAATCTATCAATGCAAAAATTAATGGCAAAGTAAACGCAAGTACAACAGCAACTAACAAAACACTGGAAGGGCAAGATTTAGTAATCAATTATGCTGCAATCGATTCTGACATGAATATCGATACAATAAAAGCAGATGGCCGTGTTATATTAACAGTAGATGATTCAGGCCACGCATTCCACGGGAAAGCGAACGGAAAGCGTTACAACATGGTTAATGCAAGACCAAATAATAACTCAGATACTAACATTGAAGGCTGGGGAATTTCCTTAATCTCAAACGGCAGCATTGGATCTAAAGATAATAAAGTTACATTCATTCAAAATCGTGCAGAAAAAGGCTATAGCATGGATGCACTTGCAAATGAAAATATTTATCTAAAAGAAAATAGCTTTAACGATTCAGATTACGGTGCAGATAAAGAAATAAAAACAAATAAAGTATGTACTATGATAGCACGAGAAGGCGATTTAGATGTCGAATTCGCAGGGAACACTACAATTGAAAATATTACTGCGGAAGGAGATATGAATATCGTAACTCGCGGTAAAACATTGGAAATAAAAAATCTTGGACATATTGTCGATAAATCTGTAATTCCGGAGGACTACTTTGGACCAAGAAATCAAGGTCAAAAAGATGGTGGTTACATGGAACCGGATTACAGAGATGAAGTTCTTCCAAACCATGTAAAAGTAGCCGCCCTTGATATTAACAAAAATATAAGACCAAATGGAGAAGACCTAAACGGATATTATGGCTATGCAGACTCAACAGTGAAAATAGAAAATGCAGTATTAGACAATGGGACCCTTGATATCACTGCAGATAATATATATGCAAACGGAATTGAAGCTCACTTCAATAAAGATGGCTTCTCAAAAGCGGTAAATGACTTAACAAATCCTGTTATTGGAGCAAGTGAAATACCAACAGGCCATGCTGTAAGACCAACAAATGTTTCAGTAATTGGCAGAGATGTACACGAAAGAAATTACTATTATCCTGAAGGAGACGGGGACGGAATATTTAATGGTAAACCATCCAATGTTGACCCTGATGATAATATAGCAGAAGCTACACCATTAGCTATTGCTGATAAAATTGGCCCTGGCCCTGGTCCTGGACCGGAACCTGATCCAAATGCTCCGGATGGACAAAGCGGTGACATCACATTTATACAACGCAAAATTGTTGATAACGCAGTAGATGCTATTGATAAGCGTCAATATATGAGATTTAAAGTCTCAGATAATACAAATCCTGTATTACTTGAAAGACAAAATAATGGAGTAAACTCATTACTAGACGTATCAAGAGGCGGTATAGCAGTAAGTCACAACAACGCTCTTAAAGTTGGAGATGTTATTCCTGTACACTTAGCTTACGGTGATTTAGATATCAACGCTGATGTTAAGATTGTTTCAGCAACATCATCAAGAGCAGGAGCAGAATTCGTAAATATTGATAAAGCATTAGCAAATCAGCTATTATATTTGAGTATTTTACTTGAATCAAAAAATAATATGCTTGCAGCTAATTTCTAATAAGAATAATAATTCAATATAATAAAGGCTTAAGGTGCAATCTTAAGCCTTTTTATTTTATATAAATTGCGATACTAACAATCAATAAAAACCATACCGAAATGTTACGGGCAAAGAAAAAACGTAAAAAATAAGGAGCACAAACATCAGATTTAAGTTTATGCCAGTTTTCTAAGGGGTAATACCAAAAGCGAATTTCAGGTAAAAAAGTTTTATCCTTGTTATATAAACATAAAGAATTCATTAGAGAAAAAATTAAAGGAAGAATAACCAAAGAAAATAAACAATAAAAATTATGATTAATATATGAAAAATATCCGATTAAAACAAATCCCAAAATATAAAGCATAAACAAAGCAAGTAGAGAATATTTTTTTGAATTTAACCGTGTACAAAAGGTCATTTTACCGGAATTATAATCTTCATCATAATCCAGTATCATACTCGCGAATAAAATAGAATCCACAAATATACCGCAAGCCAATGATAATATTAAAACTTCATAGGATAATTCTTCTGTCATAACATAATACACACCTTCGTACATCAATGGTCCATATGCCAGTATCACTGCAAAATCCCCTAAGCCTTTACTTGAAAACTTTGAATAGAATAATGCAATAATTAGTCCGGCCAAAGCGAATATTCCAACTAAAAAACCACTATTGAAAAATAAATACAAGCCTATTAATGCAGCTATTAATAACATCAATATTATAACAATTTTCAATTCTCCCAAAGTAGCCAAACCCTGCTTTAAATAACGGCATTTTGAATCCTTAGCGCTATTTATAAAATTCTGATCCTTTGACAAACGAATATAATCAAAATAATCATCCGCAAGATTTGTTACAAGATGAACAATTGCAATTCCAAAATATGCAATCAAACCAGACAATAAATTCCCGCCGTATTTTAGAGAATAGACAAAAATAACAAGCCAACTTAAAAAAGTTATCGGCACTGTATAAGGTCTTGAATTTTTAAACCAAAAAATAATCCTATCGACAAATTTAACCATAAGAACAAATTACACAAAAATATTTTTTATTGCAACCACAGACTCATAACTTGCACCAGCTTCTAATATTTCATCAGGCTGAAGTCCGAACATTGTAATCAAGTTTTTAGCGCTATTATAGTCATTCGTATTCAAAAATTTTGCCACCTCACATAGTGCATCTTCCCTTGTGAGCTTTTGAAGCTGGTTTTGAATTCCTTTTCTAAGTATTCTGGTTTTAGACTTCCCCATATTAACTATCCTTTATTTAGTGCAAGAATTGCAGCCCCTATCATTCCGGAGTAATTTCCGGCAGTTGCTTTAAAAATTTTTGTCGGAGTAGTAACTATTTGACTATTCACAATTTGTTCTATTTTATCAGTTTGAACGAATTCTGCTAAAGATCCGGACAATACAAAACAATCAGGGTCAAAAATATTCGCAAGACCGATAATACCATTAGCAATATCATTCTGCCATTTATTATATATCTCAAGCATTAGAGAGTCCCCAGATTTAACACCATCAATAACATCATAGGTTGTTATATCAGAATTATTAGAAATTTCTTGCGCTGTTAATTTTAACCCCTTACCTGATGCATAAATTTCAAAACAATCCCAGCCACCGCAAGTACATTTTCTTCTGTTATCGGAATACATTTTAAAATGCATTTCACCGGCAGCACCACTTTTGCCTTTTAATAAAGTATTATTAACAATAATACCACCGCCAACTCCCGTTCCTAATGTTAACATAAGTGAATTTGCATATCCCTTTGATGCCCCAATAATATGTTCCGCCCAAGCGGCACAATTAGCATCATTCTCAACATACACAGGCTTTTTTGAAAGTTGTGTAAAAGGCATTTTGGGGTAATCTTTTGCAATGTTGCCTGTTGAACCGATAATTCCGGTATTTTGATTATTTACCGCGCCGCAAGTAGAAAACGCAATTACATCAACATCATCTTCATACTTTTCTATCACAGACTTAAATAAATCACGCAATTGTTCAAAAGTTTGAGGTGTGGCATTCTTTTCTACATTAGAAAGAATTTTCCCTTTTTCATCTATAATAGCGTTATATATCTTCGTTCCGCCAACATCAAAAGCTAAAGCCTTCACTATACCTCCTTATTTCGAAATACAAACTTTTTTGTAATTAATTGCGGTCTTGTAATAGCAGAACCAATTACAACAGAATGAGCACCCATTTCAAATGCTTTATTAACTTGCCAAGCCTCCCAAATACGCCCTTCAAGAATTACCGGTAATTTCGTTTCCTTTACAATATTGCTCAACAACTCAAAATCCGGCCCATCAGAAGGGGAGGACAAAGATTCCATTGTATACCCTGCAAGAGTGGTTGAGATTATATCGGCACCTGCTTCTTTGGCATAAATAGCATCCTCTATTGTTGCTACATCAGCCATTGCAATACTATTGTGGATATGCACATACTTAATAAGATCTTTTAATTTTTCATTATTAGGACGAACTCTGCAAGTTCCATCCATAGCGACAATATCTGCACCTGCATTTACAACATCAATAACATCTTTTATTGTAGGAGTAATATATACAAGCTCCTTGTAATTTTTTGGAATAACTTCAGGTTTTGTAATTCCAATCACCGGAACATTAAAAAGTTTTTTCGCGTTTTTTATATCTCTCACACCTGCAACACGAAGTGCCCCCGCACCACCATTTATTACAGATTTCATCATCGCGCACATGCACTGTTCCAAATACAAAGGTTCAGACGGCATAGCCTGAACAGAAACAACCACAACTCCTTTTATCTTTTCAATAACGTTATTCATACATGAATTATAGCCTAAAAATAAAGAATAAATACTTTATTTTATACAAAACATATCATGAAATTTTATTATGTTATAATAAAGAAGGAAGGGGAGTTCGTTAATATGAATAAAACACTTATTAAATATCCGTATCTTACTCAAGATGTAGAAGTATATGAAAATGATAACGGCCATAAAATAGTCTTAGCACACAAAGAGGGAAATATGGTCAATGTTTCTTCCTGGGTAAAAACAGGTTCAATAAATGAAGATAGTCATAATAACGGGATTTCACACTTTCTTGAGCACCTAATGTTTAAAGGGACTCATACTCACAAAGTAGGAGAATTTGATAGAATATTAGAATCAAAAGGGGCAGTTGTAAATGCTGCAACTTGGAAAGATTACACTTTTTATTATGTGACACTTCCGAAAGGAGAAAATAATAAATATTTGAATCTTGCAATAGATTTGCATGCAGATATGATGATGGATCCTATTTTCCCTTCTGAAGAACTCGGAGCACCTTTTGATATTAATGATGCAACGGTTACAGACAAAAGAGAACGACACGTTGTAATTGAAGAAATTAGAATGAGAAAGGACCAACCGTGGACAAAAGTTTATAATCAATGCAATTACAATATGTACCAAGCGCATCCATACAAAAGAGATGTAATAGGAACACCTGAAATTATTGCCCAAGTGACAAGAGAGGATATAGATAATTACTATCGCAAATTCTATACACCTCAAAATGTAACAACAATTGTCGTTGGAGATTTTAATCACGAAGAAGTTCTTAACTCAATCTTAGAAAAATTTACGTTTCCTGACAGAATTTATCAAGAATCAAGAATTAACCCAATTGACGCTCCAACTACGCAAACTAAATATATAGAGACAAAGGCAAATGTTTCTACTTCTTATATGATGTTTGGGTGGCTTGGTCCAAAAGCGAGCGAATTAAAGGAATCTATATGCTTGGATTTAATAAGTATAATCTTTGGAGACGGTTCAAGCTCAAGATTACAGCAAAATCTTATTGAAAAATTGCCTGATAGAATTTTCAATATGATTGGCACAGAACATTACCAATT
>CADCKD010000017.1:0-9516 GCA_902801985.1 uncultured bacterium
TCGAAGCGGTCGAAGCAATACGCCACGTTTTCCCAGTTGACGAGGTCCTTGCTGTGAAGGATTACAAGACCCGGCACAGTATGCATGGTGGTGCCGGCGAGGTAGTAATCATCGCCTACGCGAAGGATGTCGGGGTCTGAAAACTCGTCGTAAAAGAGCGGGTTGGTGAAAGTGCCGTTGCCATTGTCGGCCGTCCAACTCTTGGTGTCGACAGATGGATTCTGAGCCTGAAGATGTGTCGCGGCAATGCAAGCCACGAAGGAGAGAAGGGTAAGAAGTGTGCGTGTCATAAATGAGGAGAAGATGGTTATTATGGGAAACGCACGTGAAGCGGGACATCTTCGCGTGCGTTCATCTATTATAAATAATGTGACTCCGGCGGGATTCTAACCCGCGACCTTCGGAACCGGAATCCGACGCTCTATACAGCTAAGCTACGGAGCCTGCAAATGAGTGTGAGGCAAGCGATGTGCCCTTTTGCGGCTGCAAAGGTAATAAAAGTTTAGTGTTTATTGCCGAAAGTTACGAGATTTTTTTTCACTTATATCAATTTAATCACATATTACGATGAAATTATTTCCATTTTTCAACTATCAATTGTCAATTTATTAGTACCTTTGCAGCGCAAAACGACAGACAAACCATAAAATCATGAGCAAACTGATTAAGCCAGAAGGTTATTCGCCAGCTCTTGACCTGCAACAGACAGAGTTGGCTATCAAAAAGATAAAGGACTTCTTCCTAGGTCAATTAAGCTCCGAGCTTCGCCTGCGACGAGTGACGGCACCGTTGTTTGTGCTCAAAGGCCTCGGCCTGAACGACGACCTCAACGGTGTAGAACGTGCCGTGACCTTTCCCATAAAGGACATGGACGATGCACCGGCTGAGATAGTTCATTCACTGGCAAAATGGAAGCGCAACACGCTGGCGGAGTATGATGTAAAGCCCGGCTTCGGAGTTATTACGGACATGAACGCTGTGAGAGCCGATGAAGAGCTTGACAACCTGCACTCGATATATGTGGACCAATGGGACTGGGAGCGCACTATGACGCGCGAGGATCGCACACTACGTTACCTGCGCCGCACCGTGGAGCGCATCTACGGCTGCATATTGCGCACTGAGTACTACCTCTCGGAGATGTATCCACAACTCACGCCCTTCCTGCCCGAAGAGATACACTTCATCCATAGCGAAGAGCTACGTCGCCAGTATCCGGACCTGACACCGAAGGAGCGCGAAGATGCCATATGCAAAGCTTACGGAGCCGTGTTCATCATAGGCATCGGAGGCAAGCTCGATGACGGCTCGGTGCATGACCTTCGTGCCCCGGACTACGACGATTGGAGCACACCGAATGCCGATGGTTTCTGCGGACTGAATGGCGACCTGCTCATCTGGTATCCCTTGCTCAACCGCTCTATAGAATTATCATCGATGGGCATACGCGTAGACGCCGAAGCACTGGAGCGCCAGCTCGCGCTACAAGGTAAGGAGGACCGCAAGAACCTTTATTTCCACCAGCGCCTGCTCAAAGGGAAACTGCCATTGAGCATTGGAGGCGGCATAGGACAAAGCCGCCTATGCATGGTGCTGCTGCACAAAGCACATGTCGGTGAAACACAAGCAAGCATCTGGCCGGAACAAATGCGCCACGATTGTCGCGAAGCAGGCATAATGCTGATTTAACCCAAATCGAAGACCAGTTTTGGTTTAACCATACGGACACAACATTCCCCGCCGCCAGCACACGAAACTGACTGCGGGGATTGTTGCGAATTAGAGAATGGTAATGTTAGAAGATGATGTAGCAGAATTTTTTGAATGTGACCCTAATACATTAAATAGCATTGATAAAGTAGAAAAATATATGATGGAAGCAGCATTGGAATGCGGTGCTACAATTGTACAAAAATGCTTTCATATGTTTAGTCCGTATGGAGTTTCAGGTGTTGTGATTATTTCTGAAAGTCACCTGGCTATTCATACATGGCCTGAGCTTGGATACGCTGCAGTGGATTTATTCACATGCGGCTCAAAATGCGATCCTAAGGTTGCTTATGAATTTTTGAAAAATAAATTTAGTTCTAAACGTGCAAGTTTTACGGAACTAAAAAGAGGTATTATTTCAAAAGAAACAATGAAAGTTGCAGAAAAGCCTTTTGAAATTATGGCACAAATTGAAAGCTAACTAGCAAAAAATATTTTTACAAGTTTTATAGATAGCGACTGAGGTATTCAGCCGCTATTTTTATTATGTAAAAAAAACAATAAAGGAGAAAAATAATGTTTATACCCCCAAGTACAGCAGAAAAAGCAATGGCGAGAATCATAAATGCAAAAATTACAAGACCTCTTGCCGAAACAAGATTTATAGCAACAGGTGCGATATTACCTCCATTGGAGAAAAATCTTCCTACTAAAGTTCCAAACTTTGAAAAGCCAATTTTTTTATCAACGACTCAGATTGATATAGAAAAATGTTCAAACATTGAAACAAAAAGCATAAATTACGCAGTTTAACTTTAACTATTCAAATACTTATTCACAGCCAAAGGAATATTGCTTATCAAATCTTCTGCCAAAACAGAATATTCGGTAAGCTTTTCTTTTGCAATATCACCCGCTAAACCGTGTAAATACACTCCCAGACAAGAAGCTTCAAACATATCCATACCCTGAGCACACAACCCCGCAATCATACCGCATAATACATCCCCTGAACCTGCTTTTGCCATAGAATTATTACCTGTATTATTTGTATAATCCCGACCATCAGGCGAATAAACATACGTATTATGAGTCTTTAACACTGTTACACAATTATATTTTTCAGATATTGATTTTGCTGCAAATTCAACATCCTCAAGAATATTATCTGCTCCTAACAGTCTTGCAGCTTCTTTAGGATGCGGAGTAAAAATCACTTTTTCAAATTTTTTATTTATAAATTTATTTGAATTTTTAGACACAATATTTAACCCATCAGCATCAATTATTACTGGCTTTTTAATATCAGCACCGACTATAAATTCATTAAATAAAGCTAATGCATATTTATCTTGGCCGAGTCCACACCCAAACTCAATAACATCAGCAGATAATATATGTTTTTTTAAATCCCTTATCGGCAAAAAAACGATATTTGAGGTTTTTGCGGCAACAGAATCAATTACACGCTCACAGGAGCATAAAAAACAATAACCACACCCCATTTTCAAAGCAGAAATACTTGATAAATAAGCTGCACCGGACATATAGTCAGAACCCGCAATATTTAAAACTCTGCCATAAGTCGATTTGTTAGAATTCTCAGATCTTTTGGGAAGTTTATAATCCATTTTGTCTAATCGCCTCATAAGCAACAATTGCAACAGAATTTGATAAATTTAAACTTCTTTGTCCCTTCATCATAGGTATAGTCCTTGCATGTTCATCTTTGACATACTTATCCGGTAAGCCTCTTGTTTCAGGACCAAAAACAATAAAATCTCCATCTTTAAATTCAATATCTGTATACAATTTATCAGTTTTAGTAGTCAAATAATAAAAAGTTCCCTCAGGAAACATTTTATAAAGTTCTTCCATAGAATCAACTTTATGCAAATCTACGCTATCCCAATAATCAAGACCTGCACGCTTTGTATATTTACTGGATAATGAAAAGCCCAATTTCCCAACAAGATACAATGAAGCTCCGCAACAAGCACAAAGCCTTGCGATATTACCCGTATTTTGCGGGATTTCCGGTTCATAAAGTACAATATTAAGTTTAGCCATTACTACTTGAACAACTTTCCGCTTTCAGCAACAACAGGAATTGCACGCACAACACAAAAGATAATAGCAATCCATGCCAGTATCAGCGCTACTGTTAGAGCACATGTCGCAATATCAATACTAAGTCCCGGGATATATGCAAATATCAACAGAACAAACGCAGCAACTTTTGCAACAGCATAACTTATTCTCATAAATTTTGAAGCGCAAATAAACTTGCCCCACTTAGTTGATTGCATGGATTTTTCCCCAAATGGAGTCATACCTTTTGAAAGAGCAACACTTCTGATTCCATCTGTTGTGAATGCTCTTGTTATACAAATCAAAGGAAATATTACAGGAAGCCATCCCAAAACAGAAAATACAATCCAATAAGACGCTTCTACAATTCTGTCCCCCAGTATATCAAGTACTGCACCCCAATCTGAAGACTGGTTATACTTTCTTGCAATATATCCATCTACACCGTCCATAGCAAACGCTATAATCGTTAATGCTAAAGCCCAAATATATGCACAATTTGTATTTACGAATAATAAACCAATCGCCACAAATGCTACAAATACTCTGCTTACAGAAACAATATTAGCTGAATTATTTTTTATATCCATAATAACCTCATTTATTAAATCTTTTTAGATCTTGATAGGGCAAAATCTACACTATCCAAATTTTTAGCTCTATCCCCAAGCATTACTTTTTCTGCTTCTTCTAAGATACTAACAACCTTAAATCCATTTTCACCATCTGAACGAGCTTTTTTACCGGTTTCACAACAACTGATGAAATGCTGGCACTCTAATTTTAAAGGTTCAATTTCCAAAACATCCGGCTGTAATAATTCACTACTACCAGCTTTAAAGTTGTCATATATAGTTAATTTATTTTCTGCTACCGTATCATCTAAAATAGCCGTCTTTTTAGTACCTCTAACAAGCAGCTGAACATGTTTTTTAGGGGTAATCCAACTATCTGAGATTTGTCCAACCATACCACCTTCAAATTCAATTGTTAAATGAGTAATATCCATTATATCGTTTCTATCTGAAGAACATCCGACAGCTGATATTACACGAACCGGATCTTTCCCTGTTACATAACTCATCATAGAAACGTCATGAGGTGCCAAATCCCACATAACACTTCTGTCATTTTTAAAGTAATTGATATTTAACCTATCACTCTGAGCATATACAATATCCCCGAGAACACCGTCTTCTATCATCATTTTTAATCTGTTTACTGCAGGATGATACAATAGTAAATGTCCAACCATTAAAACCAAACCTTTACTATCTGCCAAATCCGCTAAATCTCTTGCTTCTTTAGCAACAGTAGAAATAGGTTTCTCTACATATACATGCTTACCGGCTTCTAACATAGCCTTTACAAATTTGAAATGAGTATGACTTGGAGTTACAACAACAACCCCCATAATATTATCATTATTCAAAATGTCATGAAAATCCTTTGTAGTTTCCACATTAGGATAATCCGCTTTTACTTTTGCAATATTATCATCATCCAAGTCGCACACCATACCAAGGGCGTTCAAGTTGTAAAAATTACGTACAACATTACGTCCCCACAGACCGCAACCAAGAACTGCTATTTTCTTTTCGCTCATACTATACTTACTCCCCTATATATCTCTTATAATTTAATTATATGCACGGCAAAACTATTTTGCAAATAAATTAACGAGCCCTATTATTTCTTTCTTGTTCTCTTAACCTTTGAGCATTTTCTAATCTCATATTATACATTTGTTCATAACGTTCATAAAACAAATCCGTATCTTCCGGAAAGAACTTAGCAAATTTATCCAATAACGGACGAGGGATTTCTGATAAATTAACCATACGATCCAATGCTTCATTCGATAAATTATATAATCCTTTGTAATTTTTATAGAAAATATGATTACATTCTGCTTCTACTTGCACAGAATATTTAAGAGCTTGTTCTCCCATATTATACGTTACTATATTATTTTCAAAGAAAATTCCTCTATACTGCCCAAGTATTAAACGCAACATTAAATCATAATCCGCCATTATTTTAAATTTTGCATCAAACCCCGACAACTTATCTAATACTTCTTTCTTAAATATTATTGCCTGATGAGAACACGGCATTACTTGAAATACATTTAACATTGACGGGATATACAAAAATGCATTACCGTCAGGCTGCCTACAATACGCAGTAAAAAAGCAAAAATCGGCCTCTTCTCGTTCCATTGCTTCCACAACATTCGCTATCCCTGTTATGTCATGATAAAAATCGTCACAACTTAAAATCCCGATATATTTACCTTTTGCTCTTATAATTCCCTTATTTATGGCATCATACTTTCCACTATCAGGTGCAGAAAGGAAATTTATATAGCCGGAATTTTTGTATTCTTTTAATAAATCCTGAGTACCATCTGTTGATGCATTATCCATAACAATGTGCTCGATATACGGGTATGTTTGTTTATCCAGCAAATTTATCTGTAAATAAAAATCATCTGTTTTTTCTGCTTCTACAATATTATAAGTAGGCGTAATAATCGTCACTTCCGGTTCGTACATATTTTTCCCCTTAATAATTTACATATATTTGTCGCAAAATTTGTTCTTCAATATTCTTTTTATCTGAAGATGAAGTCTTTGCATCTTTAATCATAATATCAAACGCATAAACTTTTCCTTTTCTTGATGTAATATACCCTGCAATAGCACTTGTATCGGATAATGTACCTGTCTTTGCTTTTAGATTTTTACGGAAATATAACATCCTGTTTTTCAAAGTTCCTTCCCCTGGAACAGGCATGTGAGAACGATAAAATTCATCTTCATCATGTTTTGCTAAATTTACCAAGAAATTTGTCATAAAATCCGAGGTCATAAGATTGTTCTTTGACACTCCGCTACCATCAACAATTTTTATATCATCACACTGTATAGCAAGTTTGGATAAATAATTTTGGAGCATGGCATTTGAATTATCAATTGTGCCCTGCGTTTTTGTCCATTCAGCACCGGCTTTTTTATACAAACTCTCCGCGCTCATATTGTTACTGTTTTTCAATATATCATCCATAATACTTGCGATGTTATGATTTATTTCGTGCACAAGGTAGACGTTTTTATCGGGCAATACAGCATTTTTTATAGGACCATAATACTCTATTTTCTTTGCTTTTATAGAATCTTCCAAACGCAACTTAAAATATCTTTTAGGGCTAGGAACAGGAACATTTACCACACTCGTTTTTGCTACTGTACCAGATACATTCAAAATATTTGGCGATAAATCAGTGTTATGTGATATTTTTAAATTACTTGCACCTTCTGTATAGTTTGATGTTGCCATATTCATTAAAGTCAAAGGATAAAACGGTTTTATAGACACAGAAGCAGGTGCTCCTTTTGTATTTGGAACAACTTCAATATTTAATAAATTTTTATCCAAATTATACGAGCTGAATTTTGGCATTAAAGGATTTAAATCATCATCCCATTGCCAGCCTTCACCCCATTCATTACCGTCAAAAACAGAGTCATCAATATAAAAATTCTTAGGAGTTAAGATATTTTTTTCATGAGCAATAGCAAGTAATTCCTCGATATCAGATGTTTTTAAAAACGGATCGCCACTTAATACAAGGTACAAATCATTGTTTGTACTTTTATATAATTTTGTAGAGAAATTATAATCTTTTCCGAGCGAATCCAGTGAAGCTGCCAATGTAACAAGCTTTAAAGTGGATGCAGGCGTCATTGGAACTTTTTTATTCAATGAATATACTTCCTGACCTGTTTCAACTTCTCTTACGGAAACAGATAAAGCCGAAGGATTTATCCCAAAATTTTTTATAGTTTTTTCTATATCATTAGCTTTTACCGCAGATATAGAAAGAACTATACAAATTAAAAATAATATTATTTTACGCATAACACTTTTACCTCATAATCATCCCTAATGTCATTTAATATAGCACACTTTTGTCTAAAATCGTACATTTCATTCATATTGAGTACGGCAGAAGAAATTCCTTCTCCTGACATTATAGAATTCAACTCCTCTCCCTTATAATCAATAATCCTTGACTCTCCAAGATTGTACTCATTATCTTTAATTTTTCCGCTCTGAGTCAATGCAATCATATAACACTGGTTTTCAACAGCTCTTGATTTTGTCATAACTTCCCAAGGAATAGGTTTAGTAGAACCCCAAGCGGCACAATTTACCAATACATCAGCACCTGCCTTACGATAAGCACGATAAATTTCAGGAAATCTAATATCATAACATACGGTTAATCCGAAATTTACACCATCCAAAGATACCATA
This sequence comes from uncultured bacterium, assembly GCA_902801985.1. Taxonomy (GTDB): domain Bacteria; phylum Cyanobacteriota; class Vampirovibrionia; order Gastranaerophilales; family Gastranaerophilaceae; genus Zag111. The sequence continues at coordinate 8,125 of CADCKD010000017.1, forward strand.
ACAGGGCTATCTCCGACATTTACATACTTACTCTCATTGCAGCCGTAATACGAATACAAATGCATTTTATTGTACACAGTAACTAACTTCCCGCTACGATCTATTACAGGACAAGTATTGTAATACTTATCACCCTGCTTTGAAATAAAACTACCACCGATAATATTAATGTTATGTTTTTTGGCAATAGAAGACAAAAAATTTATTACACTTGATGATGATAAATCTTGTGCACTTTGAAGAAATTTTTCGCAATCCCAACCTACAGTCCAAACTTCCGGTAAAATAAGAACATCAACATCAGAACTTAATCCTGAATTGACAAGTTCTTCTATTTTTACACAATTTGCATCTACATCCCCAATCTTTGATGACATTTGCAACATTGAAACTTTTATTGTTTCTTTAACCATCGTTTGTTCTTTCTTGCTTCCTTATACCTATCAGGAGTTATAACTTCCAAATTCAACAGACTCTCTTTTATTTCTTGAGCGACTTGATCATCTGTTTTGTCTTCAACATAAATAGGATCTCCAAAAACATTCAATATTCGACAAGGTCCAATCGGAGATATCATTTTATCCCACGAAGGGAATCGTACGAATGTCATATCTTCTGAATACCAATGCATAGGAACAATAGGAAATCCTGTTTCTCTTGCAAGCACAATCGCGCCGTGTTTTACTTCCCTATATGGACCTCTTGGACCATCAACCATTATTGCTACATCTTCACCTTGCTTTAACTTTTCAATAAGATTCAAAGTTGATCCAACTGCACCTTTACGTCCGGAAGAACCACGACATATTTTGAACCCTAATGAACCTGCACCGCTTGCAACAATCTGACCGTCTAAAGAATTACTTATCAAAATATTAGTATTCCTTACATTCGGGACTCCAAAAACACCAAATTGGTTTTCATGCCACATCACATATATACACGGAGATTGCTTCGGGGCATTATCACGGCGAATAAAAGTCAGATGCTGCTGTATCTGCATAAAAACAATTAACGCCCATTCGACTATGAATATATTTTTCTTGTTTATTAAACGTACCATAACCCTATTATTGTAACATAACAAAGGGAAGAATAAAAATTTATTAACTTTGTTAATAGATATTAAAAGGGCTTGACGGATAAATTTGTTTGGCTTAATATAATAAACGTAATAAGAAACCCCTCGGGATGTAGCGCAGCTTGGTAGCGCACCTCGCTTGGGACGAGGGGGTCGCATGTTCGAATCATGTCATCCCGACCATAAAAAAAGACTCAACGATAGTTGGGTCTTTTTTTTATGGGATGCCCTGATTACATCATGAGCACGCACGCACTTTTCTACGCTTACGCTGAAAAGTAGCTGGCTGCATACCTGATTAGTACGGCTCA
>CADCKD010000017.1:9578-75008 GCA_902801985.1 uncultured bacterium
TACGCTTACGCTGAAAAGTAGCTGGCTGCATACCTGATTAGTACGGCTCATTCTTCGCCTACTACTCCGGCATCATCCCGACCATTTAAAAGACTCAACAATAGTTGGGTCTTTTTTTATGGGATGCCCTGATCACATCATCACATAACATTAATAATTACACCATTGAGAAAATTTTAAAAAAGAGTTATAATAAATAAAAGGAATAATCTGGAGGATTTTCAATGAGAACTAAAGCATTTACTCTTGCAGAAGTACTCATTACACTTGGGATAATAGGTGTTGTCGCCGCACTTACAATACCTACATTGATTTCTAATACTAATTCTCAAAGATTTAGAGCATTGTTCAAAAAAAGCCTTTCTACTTTGGACCAAGCAGGAAGAATGGCGCAAGCAAAGTATGAAGTAAATTATGGAGCAGCAATTTCACCCTGCGGAGAAAATGCACAAACTGAAAATTTAGAAGATACATATTCTTTTTGTGCAATACTAAACGGAACATTATCCGGCGCCACATATATTGGCACCCCGCAAGATTATCAAATACAAATGTATGATTTTGATTATACTCCTCAAGATATGATTGCATATACAATGTCGGATGGGACAATGGTAATGTTTAACAAACTTGCAATGGGGTGCAGCGCAAGTTTTATGGCTGATGCAACATGGAGTGAAAATCACTGCTTCTGATAATCAACACATGACAGATGTTTATCCGGTAATTTTTCATGACGGAAGTGTAGATCCTGCTTCTGCAGCAGCAAGAGCTGTTCTAAGTTCAAGTAACAATGATGAAGCAACCGAAGCAGGAGGAGTACTCAGCGCTCCACCGAAATTATGCTCGATTAAAGTTGCAGGATGCAGTCCTTGTGACTCTTGCTATAATAAAGGTTTTGAAGAAGCTCAAATAAGAGATAAAATATATGGGGAAGAGGCAAGTTTAGAACGGCTTAATTAATTTTGTTTTTGAACATAGCCCCTATTTCATATTGTTGCTTTTATTAGGGAAAAATTCTTTCTTTCCTTGACTTAGCTATTATTTTATAATAATATTACCCTCAGAGAGAAAATACACTATGAAAGAGGATTAGGGATGGATTTTATAACTTGGACTATTTGGTTTTTAAGTAAATTAGCAAGTTTTGTTGGTGGATATGGAATTGCAATTATTGTTTTAACGATAATTGTCAGACTTGCTATGTGGAATTTGAATGTAGAACAACAGCGCTCTATGAAAATGATGCAAACTTTGCAGCCAAAATTAAAAGCTATACAGGACAGGTACAAAAATAATCCGCAAGTTATGCAGCAAAAACTTATGGAATTTTATAAACAGCATAAGTTCAATCCTATGGGCGGATGTTTACCTTTACTTATCCAAATGCCGATATTCATTCTTTTATACTCTGCTTTAATTAGCCCACAATTTATTCAAGTTGCGGGGAATCAGCATTTTCTTTTTGTTGACAGCTTAGCTACAACATTAAGGGCAACTGCCGGGATATCAAATGACGGCAAAATGGGAGCAGATGCAAATGACAAATTTATTTTAGGAAATACTGCAACAGTTTATTTGCCGGATAAAACATCAAACAACGTAAAAATAACAGACCCGACACAAGCACTTGAAATTCAAGGAGAGCTGGTTCCGGGAGAAGATGTTGTTTTTACTTTCAGTCTTGACCATATAAAAATGAAATTCTCGGAATTGGAAAAAGTTGAAAAAGCAGAAGTTACTGTTACAAATTCAAATATAAGAGAAAATGAAACAATTACATTTACAAGGAATGATGAAGGGCTAATGACAGCAACAGTTCCTACTGTTCCTGTAAACAGAGCTTGGCACTGGGATGTAATTATTTTAATCGTACTATTTGCGGTAACAATGTTTATTTCTCAAAAAATTATGATGGCTATGACAAAAACAGATTCTCAAGATCCTACTCAAGCAGCTATCCAAAAATCAATGGGAACATTTATGCCGCTTATGATTCTTGCAACGTTTATAATTATCCCGATTCCTGCGGGTGTCTTACTATATCTTATTACAAGTAACGTTATTCAAATAGCTCAAACTATTATGATAAATAAACAAATTGACGATGAAATGGCTAAGAAAAAAGAAGACGTTGACGATTTAGAACTTAAAAACGCAAAAAAATTAAATTAAAATATAATGAATATTTCAGAATTTGATTATAACTTACCGGAAGAACTTATTGCTCAAATGCCGGCAGATAAAAGAGAAAACTCTAAAATGATGGTTTTGAACAAGCAAAACCATACAATTGAGCACAAACATTTTTTTGATATTGTTGATTACCTTAATGAAAATGATGTTTTAGTTCTTAATAATACAAAAGTAATTCCGGCAAGGCTGTTTGGAGTAAAAGAAGAAACAGGTGCAAAAATTGAAGTTTTTTTGCTTGAAGCTCAAAAAGAAGGTTCCCCTTTATGGTCATGCCTTATTAAACCTTCTAAAAAGGTTAAACCAAATACAGTTATAAATATCAGTGATGAATTAAAAGCCATACCAATAAAAAGACTTGAAGATGATGGAGAGTGGCTTGTCGAACTCAAATATCAAGGTGATTTATTTGATATCCTCCACAGAATTGGCAATATCCCGCTTCCTCCGTATATTGAGAGGAAATTACAAACAGAGGAACAGAAGAAATTTGATATGGAGCGCTATCAAACAGTCTACGCAAAAGACGAAGGTTCTGTTGCTGCGCCGACTGCAGGCTTGCATTTTACAGATGAAATATTAGAAAAATTACAAAAAAAAGGGGTAGAAATTATATATGTAACTTTGAATGTAGGCTTAGGAACTTTCAGACCGGTAAAATGTGAAAATATACTAGATCACAAAATGCACTCTGAGACATTTGAGATTACAAAAGAAGCTGCAGATGCAATCAACAACGCAAAATTTAAAGGCAAAAATATTGTCGCAGTCGGCACAACATCTGTTAGAACTCTTGAAACTGCATACAAAAAATATGGCTGCGTAAAAGAATGCCATGATAGCTCAGAGCTATTTATTTACCCCCCTTATGAATTCAAAGTTGTAGATAAACTTATAACAAACTTTCACCTGCCAAAATCGACTTTGTTGATGCTTGTTAGTGCTCTGGCAGGAAAAGATTTTATATTTGAAGCATACAACAAAGCCGTTGAAAACAAATATAGATTCTTCAGCTACGGCGATTGTATGCTTATACAGTAACCTCTTTTTGAATTTGTACATATTTTGTCGCGTAAACCGCGGCAATCGCGCCATCAGCTGTCGCAGTTATTACTTGACGAAGGGGAGTATTTCGAACATCACCAATCGCATATACACCTTCTTGTGAAGTTCGCATTGTCTCATCTGTTAAAATAAAACCCTTGCTATCCTGAGCTATTTGCCCATTTATATATTCCACATTCGGGACTATACCAATATATGGGAAAACACCGTTTGTAGCAATCTCTGACATCAAACCTGTTTTAACATTTTTAATAATAATTTTATTTACAAGTTCATCACCGCAAATTTCTTCAACTACTGAATCAAAAATAAACTCTATTTTTGAGTTATTAAATGCACGCATTTGAATAATTTTATCTGCTCTGAGTTCATCCCTGCGATGAACTACATACACTTTTGAAGCAAATTGGGTTAGATATATGGCTTCTTCAATTGCAGAATTCCCGCCTCCAACAACCGTAACAATCTTATTTTTATAAAAAGCGCCATCACAAACCGCACAGTAACTGACCCCGCGGCCTGCGAATTCTAATTCCCCTTTTACTCCCAGCTTCATAGGTTTTGCACCGGTTGCAAGAATTACGGATTTAGCAGCAAATTCCACCTGTTTAGTTTTTATTATTTTTGGGGAAGAAACCAAATCCACACTTTCGATTTCCTGCATTGGAAATTTTTCTACCCCAAACATATCTGCGTGTTCCTCAAACTGTTCCATTAATTCATAACCGCCAATACGTTTAAATCCGGGATAATTTTCTAATTCTAAATAATTTGAAGGCTGTCCCCCGAACATTGATACATCTACAACACCGACAGATAACTCTCCGCGAGCAGCATACAATCCTGCAGATAACCCTCCGGGGCCGCCGCCTAAAATGACAACATCAAATTCCCTTTTTTCCATTTATATAAACTCTCCCTATTTCTCAGTTATATTGCCCCCGCCGATTTTCTCTCCATCTAAATAATACTGCGCATTTTGAGTTTTAACAACCTGACCGTCTGCATAAGTATCCAATCTTAGGGTATCAGTTCCGACAAATGTATCTCCGTCAAGCTTTAATTCCACAGTATCAGTTAGAATTTTCTGACCATATTTACCTTTCTTGGTGAAAACAATATAATTAGTATCAACTCTATCCAATATAATTTCAGCTTTCGCACCGTTAAATGGATTACTTAATGTTATGACGTCAAATGTTCTTGATAAGTTCCATATATCTAAACTATTTTCTTTAAATACCGCAGGACTATCAGTATCAATGCGTTTTGACGCAACGCGCCATGTCCCGTAAAAGGATTGAGGGACTTTTGTTATAGTTGCCGTTAAAAGCTTTGTTTCCTCTGCTTGAGAATTTGGACTGCAAGCAAAAAGAGCACCAAACATAAATATAAAAATTAAGAAACTGCTTAAAAATTTCATCTCTATACCTTGTTAAAATATATAATAAATTATTTAACAATGTCAAAAATTAAACAATCATCATTTTTTCGTGCAAAACTTGGGCTGAACCTTCATATCCTGCACGACCCATTACCCCATAAGTATAATTACGCCCTTGTTCAACAGAAGGCTGATTAAAGGCATCTACATTATACAATGCGCCTGCAATAGCTGTTTGTACTTCAAACATGTACAAAAGCTGAGCCATATTATAACCTGTAATTTTATCAACACTGATAGTAACTGTTGGTCTTGAATAGTCGGATAATGTTATTTTTGTAGAATCTGCTTCAGCGTTCATAAGACTATTCATAGTCTTACCGCCGAGATAACCGATTCCCGTGTATTCAAAAATCTTTGGTATTTCCAAATTTGTATCAAAATTTTCTACCCTTATAAAATCTATAACTTTATTATTTGGTCCCTCATTAAACAACTGAATCTGAGAATGCTGATCTGTCGCACCAAGAGCTTTTACAGGGGTAGGACCTACTTGAACATCTTCTCCGTTTAAATTTTTATTTTTTCCCAATGATTCAGCCCACAACTGCGCATACCAGTCGGAAACATATTTCAAACGGCTTGAATAAGGCATCATAACAGAAATATTTTTACCCTTTTTTATATCTAAAAGATAATGAATCAAAGCATTCTGTGCAGCGATATTGTGATAAATATCAGTATTTTTTAATGCTAAATCCATATCTTTAACACCATTTATGATTTCATCAATATCAATACCTACAAGAGCAAATGGCAGCAAACCAACGGCAGAAAATACCGAAAATCTTCCGCCTACATCATCAGGAACTACAAACGTTTTATATCCCTCTTGTTCGGAAATCTGTCTTAATATCCCTGTCCTTTTGTCAGTTGTAGCAACAATATTTTTTCTGTAATCATCACCTAATTCTTTTTCCAAACGATCCTTCAAAATCATATATTGAGCCATCGTTTCAGCAGTATCACCTGACTTTGTAATAACATTTACCAACGTTTTCTTCAAATCAAGCATCTCAAGTAATGCTTCCATAGAATCAGGATCAATATTATCCAAAAAGAAAATCCTAGGGAAATTATTTCTCTGTTCTTTAGACAAAAAATTCCAATATGGCTTTAATAATGCCTCCGTAACAGCCAAACCGCCAAGTGCAGAACCGCCAATACCTAGCACCAATATATTATCAAACCTGTTCTCAACCAAGGCAGCATACTCTTTTACATACCATGCTGTTTCTTCGCTGTACCCCAAATTCATCCACTGCAAACCTTGAGAGGGTTTATCTTTTCTCTTATTTAAATCTAATATAATATTAGCAATTTGTTCTTTATAATTTTCAAACTCTTCGGCTATATTCAAACCGTGTTCTGCACCTATTATCTTTGCATCAGCGCGCCTATAGTCTAACTTAATCATATATACCTTTTATAACCAATACACATCGTACAATACTATTTTATATAATGAAAAATTAAAAACAAGAACCGCCTTTACATATCATAATAACTATCTTAAGCGAAGAAAAGCTTCAATTTTAGCACGTACTGAATTTGTAGCATAATCATCAATATCAATATACAAACCGTTATATTTATTTGCTAAATATTTTGCAAGCTGAGCTTTTGCACAAAATGACTGTGCATAAAATACTGTCGGAATATCTTCATCAACATACATTTCTAAATCTATATCTGCAGGAACGCCCGCTTCAACACACCTTGTCCAACCATAAACATGCGTATTATCAGGGAATAACTTTAAAATATCCAAATCATTAGGAGGAACCCCCCAAAAACCAAATTGCGCATCAATTTGAGAAAATTTTTCTGGCAAAAAATATTTATCCGGCTTTACAATATTTGCCGTAATCGTAGTTATTTTATCATATAAAGGCATATTACTCGTTGAAATAACAAGCGGTTTTCTGTATTCAAATGATTCAAAAACAGTTTCTTCTACATCAAAATTCATATCCTTAAGAAGCTGAGCTGCAAACCAACCGCTATCACACTTGTCTTTGCCAATAGGTGCAATTATTTTTATAATTTCATCTCTATAATAAATTGAATTATTAATTATTTGTTTGATAATCTTGCAATAGCTCTCAGGTAAAATATTCGCATCCGGAACTTGATCTGACAAATCAAAGTCTAAATCAAACCACTGAGCATTCGGATACTCAGTACTAACACGTTTTATCACTTCAGGATGAGGATACCCCCAAAAACCTATCTTATTCTTCATAGAATTAATATATCACAAATTTATTTATTTTTTTTGTTTAAAAGTTTTTTAGTACTAACACTTTTCTTGTAATAAACACCTTTGCGCCCGAGATTTATAGAACTCGTTTTAGGCCCAACGTTGACACTCGCACCTTTCACTCCCAATGAAACACTAATTCCGGATTTGGAAAAGTTTATTCTGAATGGCCCGATTTTAATACTTTTTTTAAAATAAAACCCCATTTATACCGCCTTATGCTATTTCTTCATACGCATTTGGATTATTTAACAAATCATAATTGATTTCATTTTCATTATCTGCAATAGCAGCAGCAACAACAGCATCAGATGTTACATTTAATGTTGTTCTTAACATATCCGTTATTCTTTCAATAGTAAATAAGAATGCAAATCCTGCTGCAAGTTGTTCAGGGCTTAATCCCATTCCGTTAAGAATTAAAGCTATCGTAATTAATCCGCCCCCAGGGATACCGGCACAAGTACTGGATGCAATAATAGCAAGTACCGCAATTTCTATAATCAAAAATGGAGTCAAGTGCACCTGATAAGCCTGAGCTAAGAATATAACAGCAACCGTCTGCAAAAGAGCAGTTCCGTCAAAATTCAAAGTTGCACCAAGCGGCAATACAAAGCTTGATATTTTATGAGATATTCCGCGTTTTTCGCAACACGCAATAGTTAAAGGCAAAGTCGCAGATGAGCTTGCCGTACCGAAAGCAACCATTGTAGCCTCCGCAATCGCAGAAAATAACATAGGTGCAGAAACCTTTGAAAAACATCTTAAAAATATCGGATAAACCATAAACATCTGTATACCAAAACCTATAAGCAGAACAAATAAATATTTTGCAATAGGTTCAAAAATATCCATACCAAAACTTGAAATTGAACTTGCCGTAAGAGCAAAAACACCGGGAGCAGCAAATAACATAATCCAATCAGTTATTTTCATAGTAGCTGCGAATACAGATTCAAAGAACGACACAATCGGTCTATTCACATCCCCGACTTTTGCAAGAGCAAGAGCAAAAATCACAACAAACAATATAATCGGAACCATCTGCCCATGAGCAAAGGCTTCCATCGGATTTTCAGGTATGAATCCTAAAAATAGATTTAAGATATTACCGTGTTGCTCTGCCAATGCAGCAGATACAGCCGATTGCACTCCGGAAGCAACATTATCAGAAATATAATGAGCAGCTCCGCTTCCGGGCTTCATAAATAAAGCCAAAAAGCTTCCGATAGTAACAGCAATGGTAGTTAAAATACCGTAGTATAAAACCATTTTTGTTCCAAATTTGCCAAGCTGCTTATTATCTCCAACACTTGTTATACCTATAATTATTGCAGATACAACAAGCGGAATGACCACCATCTGAATAAGTCTTATAAATACTTGTCCAATAAATACTAAAATATTTGAGACCCAAGGATTTTCATGTGAGTGCAAGAAAATTCCTAAAACTATACCGGCTATAATACCAAAAAATATATGCCAGTTTCGCTTAATTCCCAAACCTAAAGCAATAAGTATCTGCATATGAAGCTTCATATATTTAAATCCTCTTCTTATAAACTAAGTCACATAGTAGATTATACAACTTTTAATTAAAATTTTCAATAATATTTTCAGTTGTAATAAATAATGTAAAATAAAAAAGAGGTCTATGATCTCTTTTTTATGGTGGGCATTATAATGCTTGAGTTGTTGTTGAGAGCAGGGAGCTCGAAACATACAAATCAAGTATGTCGACATAGTCGACTGACGAGGGCAAAATGTTATAAAAGACATTTTGCATTTCGAGGCTTATTGGCCGACATAAAAAAAAGAGGTCTATGACCTCTTTTTTTTTATGGTGGGCGTTATAAGACTCGAACTTATGACCCTCTCCTTGTAAGGGAGACGCTCTACCAACTGAGCTAAACGCCCTTATAACTATTTATTTTTCAGCTATAAACAAGGCTTGTACCCTGTGCAAGATTTATACTAGCAAGAACATATTTTTCTGTCAAGAGATATATTGAAACTTTTTTATATTTTCATCGTCTAAAAGTGTATAAGGAAATTGGAGGAGAGAATGAGTACAGAAGTGTTGGATTATGAAAAGCTCAATATTGAGAGTGAAGCAGAAGAAGAGGAAATAAAAACTTTTAGCAATGTGGTGGTAGAAGATGATATTTTGCAATGTTACTTGAAAGATATCGGCAGAATAAAACTTCTTAAACCGGAGCAGGAAAAAGAGTTGGGGAAGCTTATAAAAGAGCAGAAAGATAATATTGCTAAAAGAAAACTTGTGCAGGCAAACTTGCGTCTTGTTGTAAGTGTTGCAAAAAAATACGTGGGACACGGGGTGTTATTTATGGACTTGCTGCAAGAGGGGGCAATCGGATTAATGAGGGCAGCTGAGAAATTTGATTATACAAAAAACTTTAGATTTTCAACGTATGCAACATGGTGGATTAAACAGGCACTTGTGCGTGCGATCGCAAACAGTTCCCGCTCAATAAGAATTCCAATCCACATGATAGATAAAATAAAAAAATACAAATCTGCACTAGAGTATCTGACGGAAAAATTTGACAGGGAGCCGACTGATGATGAAATTGCGGAGTACCTTAATATAACAGTCAAAAGCCTTGTAAAAATAAAAGAATCAATTACCCCTGATCCTATCAGTTTGGAAACAAATATTACAGACGATTTATGCCTTGGTGACTTTATTGAAGACAAGACATGCAATCAACCGGAAATTGAAGTAAAGAATTACTGCTTAAAAGAACAAATGCCTGAGCTCTTAAACATCTTGACCGAACGCGAAAAACAAGTCTTAAAAGAGCGATTTGGACTAGGAAAGGAAAATCCTAAGACACTTTTTGAAGTAGGTAATCTTATGGGATATTCAAAAGAACGAATTAGGCAAATAGAAGACTGCGCACTGAAAAAACTTAGGCACAATAAAGATACACGACATTTCAAAGATTATATCGAAAACTAAATCTTTCATCTAATTCATCTCCGGTAATACGTATTACCGGATTTTATTATGCCTATTTATGAATACGCAGAGTAATAGGCGAGTCTACTTAAGGTTTTATAGGTTGTACATCGTCAATATCAGTAGATATATTTGTACCGCACTCATCCGCTTTTGCATGCGCGGTTACACCCAGTTTACAGCACTTAGAGCCTTTTTTCCATTTTGAATCTTCGCCTTGAGTATAATTACAGCAGGCGATCTTTACATCTTTACTTATTTTATTCCATGCAGTATCATTACCTAACCATCCTGCACAACATAGAGGCTGATATGTTGAAGTATCGCTGCATTCCCAAGAATAATCGCTGACATTAGAAGTAGAAACTTCTGTTATACTTCTTGAAAGTGAAACACGTTGACGTGGCAGCGAAAATTCTCTCATATCAAGACCGATAGTATTTGGGCCTTTTTTACCATTTAAATCAATCCAGCCGGTAACACTCTTCGTCGCAGGATGCGAATCGACACCGGAATGGTTTGCTCCAGTTTCTTCCGTTCTCAAAAGTACCTGAGGGCGAATACACAATACTGCCCCTCCTTTAATTTTGGCACATGAATATACAGATAACTTGTCTTCATCTGAATCAGACAAATCGGTCACTTTTTTATTAGTACCGTTATTTGTAACTTCTTGACTCATATAACTACTAGGCAAGCAAGAATTTCCGCTTAAGAAATTTGCTTGGTAATTTCCGCAATACTCAACAATTTTGAAATTATTTTTTAAGAATTTTTCAGAGGACTTTTTAAGTAAATCTGTAGATAAATCATTGAGCCCAACAGGTTGGTATAATGAAGTTTGGTCAAAAGATGATACATTTTCAATCATCGGCAAACGCCCTACTAAATCCATAAGATTTACAACATACTTATCATACGAACGCTGCATAAGCATACGCTGATACCTTGTAGATAACGCCGGAACAACTAATGCCGCAATTACTGCAACAATAACCATCGCAAGAAGTAACTCTACAAGAGTAAACCCTTTATTATGAAAATCAGAAAAACTCATACATATCCTCCAATTGCTACATAATAATTATAGCACTTTTTGAGGTGTATAACAAGTATTATACAATTAGGATATCAGAGATTTTGCAAATTCGATAGACTGTTCATTTATATCGCCGCCTGCAAGTTCTGCAAGTGCTTTTACTCTATTATCACCAGTCAAAACATACACTTCAACTTTTGTCACATCCTGCTGTGATTTTCTTACATAAAAATGTTTATCTGCCTTAGAAGCAATAATAGCTTGATGGGTAATAACCATTATCTGGTGACTCTTACTCAAATTGAGAATTTCATCCGCTACACTTTGGCTTGCATGCCCGGATATGCCGGTATCAATTTCGTCAAAAATGACAGTATCAATTTCATCATTTGAAGCAAAAATAGACTTAATTGCAAGCATTACACGAGAAATTTCGCCGCCGGAAGCGACTTTTGCAAGAGGACGAAGCTCTTCAGAAATATTTGTAGAAATATAAAATTCAACATCATCTATTCCGCTTGGAGATAAATCTTTAGGCAAAACCCTAATTTCAAATCTGGCTTTTGGAAGTTCTAAAAAGGCTAATTTGTCTTGAATAAGAGTAGACAATACCTGAGCATAATCTTTTCGATGTGAACTGATTTCGGATGCAATACTATATAACTCGTTTTTCTGTTTATTAATTTTTTCAGATAATTCATTAACATTTTTAGAAGAATACTCAATACCGGAAAGTTCGTTAGAAAAATCTGCATAAGATTTTAATACAGATTCAAGACTCCCTCCATATTTACGTTTCAACTTGTCAAGAATAAATAGCCTTTCTTGTATATCGTTTAATCGCTGAGTATCATTATCTAAATTTTGACTATAATCTCGCAAAGATGAAGCAATTTCCTTTAATGCTTCAGAAGCATCATTAAATTGAGAAGTAATATCCTCCAGTTTTGCATCAAACCCCGAAGCTTTTACAACATCAGATTTAATTTTTGAAAGCCCTTCCAATATAGAGCCATCATCCCCATTCAACGCCCAATATGCGCTTCCCGTAAGTTCTTTCAACTTTTCTGCATTTGCAAGAACTTCTAGCTCTGCCTCCAAATCAGTATCTTCCGTTTCTGACTGAATATTTGCTTCTTCTATTTCATTTATTTGGAATTTTAAAAATTCTATTTGAGATTCTGTAGCATTTGCACTGTTTTTTGCATTTTCCAGTTCTTTTAAAAGATTTTCATACTCTTTATATTTTAATTTATACACATCTAAAATGTCACCATACAAATCTTTTGCATAAGAATCCAAAAGATTTATATGATACTGTGGCTGTAAAAATGTATAAGTTTGATGCTGCGAATGAATATCAACAAACAAAGTTCTTAAATTTTTTAATAATTCTTGATTTACAAGAGTCCCATTTATCCTTGAGCGGACTGCATTTTGAGTAATTTCTTTTGAGATAATTATTTCATTGCCTAAATCATCTATTCCGTTTTCTTGAAATAAACAAGATAAATCATGCCTGTTGTTTTCAAGCACGATTTCAATAATAGCTTTTTCGGCTCCTGTTTTTATAACATCCTTTGATACACGAGAAGAAAAAACAAGATCAATAGCGTTTATAAGAATACTTTTGCCCGCACCGGTTTCTCCGGTAATAATATTTAAACCGCTGTCAAAATTTGCAACTAATTCATCTATTAAAATATAATCTTTTAATCTTAACTGTTTAATCATAATTTAATATATTTGGAATTACACATTCGCTCCGCAGCATTTTTTATATTTCTTGCCGCTGCCGCATGGACAAAGCTCATTTCTGCCAATCTTTTTACTTGTATCAATTTTCGGCTTTGCCTCATCTTCTTCGATAATACCTAACGTATTAGAAAAGGCATTTGATCTGTACAGCACAGTAGTTGAAGAAATAATCTTGTTACTTACATATCTGCGTTTATACTTATTTAGCAATTCATCCAATGTATAGTTCTTACCCAAAACAGAATTAACTATTTCCATAAAGTTAGAATGTTTTTGAGCAACACTTCTTATCAAATTTGCACTAAATTTGTCATTTAGCAAGAAATATTTTATACAAGCATCATAATTTGTAACTTTTGTATAATCCTTTTCTTCAAAAATTTTATTAAATGTACCGTAAAAAGGAATTGCATACAATCCTAACTCTTTATCGTAAATAATACCGACATCATATGTTTCTTTATGGGAAGAAAATCCGCCAAGGGAATTTTCTAAAAAGTTGTCGTAAGAATTATTGAATTCATTAACATTGAAAAATTCAAATTTTTCAGGTTCTTGCACCAAATTAGAATAATCAGACTTAGTTCCGTCCTCTGCATAATCATTAAACAAGCCGATTAATTCATCCGCACATTTATTAGTTGTAATAATTTCGGTTTTGCCAAAAAATTCAACAAACTTGTCATAAACTTCAGCTACATCCTGTTCAATTTCTTTCTGCTTCTCAGGGTTATCTAAATAAACAAGTTCAGGATTTTGAATAATTTTTGCGACCGCAAAACGATAAGCATCTGTTTTGCGTTTTTCAGGTAATATTCCGGAAATTTCAAGCAAAAAATGGTCCCCATTAATTTCAACTATACGAGCAATGATGAATTCTCCTGCTCCAACACCGCGGAATGTAGTCATCTTCATCAAAGACGTAACCATATAACGTCTTTCGTTGACGATATTTAACAAATCAAAACCTGTTTTTGTAATACGCTTAATTTCAAAAACCGAAGATATAGAATTTTCCAATGCTTCTACAATTTCTTTTGTTTCTTTATCAAGTTGCTTATTATTTTCTAAATATAACTCGGGAATACTTTTTAAATCTTCACCCAAATTACGCTCGAGGATATAACTAAAACAAGCAGATTGCAAAGGTATACCATTTTTTGAGTTCTGCCCGATAGTCTTTAAGTACTCATTAAAATCGTCTTTAATATCTTTATGTACCTGAATAAACTCGGCAATATTTTTTATAACAGCATTTATACTATCCAATCGTTCTTGTATATTCATAATGTCTCCCCTTTATAAAAATCTATTTTAGAATATAACTAATTCAGAAAAAACACAAATTATTAAGTTTTAGTAGCATTTGTACTAATCAGTTAGCTTAAAATCACCGTTTTTCTTTATATGTTCGACCAATCCGCCGTCATTTAACAGTTTTATCATAACAGGCGGAAGCGGTTCTATTTGAATTATAGTACCGTTAGTTAAATTTGTTATTATCCCTTTTTCTATATCTAAATCTAATTCATCTCCATCATCAATAGAATCCGTGTCACATTCTATTGCAAGTAATCCGATATTAATAGCGTTTCTGTAAAAAATTCGGGCAAAAGATTTGGCAAGAACAGCACCAACTCCTGCTATTTTCATAATACGCGGAGCATGTTCTCTTGAAGAACCTAATCCAAAATTATTTCCCGCTACAACGAAATCACCTTTGGTCATACGAGATGCAAAAGTTTCATCCGCATCTTCCAAAACATGTTTTGCAAATTCATTCAAATCAGAACGCAAATGGTACAAACGCCCAGGTGCAATATGATCTGTTGAAATATTGTCTCCAAATTTAAACGCTTTTCCCTTCATAATAAAATATCTCCTTTGATATAATGTTAACCTAAAAATAAAAACTATGCTATAATTATTAAAAAGATTGAGAGGGAAAAATGTATTTCAACAGAAAATGCAAAATTACATTTATATGCCACGGAGCAACAATATATTCCGAAGAAGGCAGATTTTCAGATGCTGATAATTATCCGCCTTTGTCAGAATCAGGCGTGGACGAAATGAAAAACATTATAAGTTACCTCAAAAAAAGAGGGGTAAAAAATGATGCAATATACACTTCTCCTTCTCTAAGAACTCTACAATCGGCTACAATGGTATCCAAATTATTTAAAACTGATTATGAAGTATTAGAAGACTTAACCCCAAGAGAATGCGGGCAGTGGAACGGCATGACTTTTTCTCAAATTTTGGATAAATATCCGACAGGCTTGAAAGATATGATTGATTATCCGGAAGAAAAAACTCAAGCCGGAGGAGAAAGCGGAGTAGAGTTTGTAAATAGAATTAAAGTTGTAATAGATAAACTTGTTAACGAAAATATTGGGAATCGCATTATTATTGTTACCCATCCAGATGTTATACAAGCAGCAATTTGTGCTGCATTAGATATAAATGCGGGCAAACTGAATAAAATATACATTAGAACAGGAAGTGCAACACAAATCAGTTACTTCGAAAACTGGGCAAGTCTTGTATATTCTGACCACGTACCTATTTAAACACTTACTTAAGATTTGAATAAATAGTTTTTAATCCTTTTAACGTGAGAATAGGGTCAATTCTGTCGAATTTACGAGTAACATAGCGGCATATAAGCCCTGATAAACCTCCTGTTGCAACTAATTTCGCTTTTTGTCCCAGTTCTTTTTCACATTGAATAATTAGTCCATCGACCATACAAGCACTGCCTCGTACCACACCGGATAAAATAGCATCCTCCGTATTATATGCTATTGCTGCCGGAGACTCCTTAGCTTCAATCAACGGAAGCTTTGAAGTCGCTTGCTCTAAAGATTTCAGTTGTGTTTTTACCCCCGGAGCAATAATACCGCCAAAAAACTCACCTTTTTCATTTAAAATATCAAAAGTAGTAGCCGTGCCGAAATCGACAATTATAACCGGTGCGCCCTTGAAATCCGCAACCGCAGCCGCATTAGCCAATCTATCAGCACCGATTTCTTCCGGAGTATCTGAAATTACACCAACACCCAAATCCATTGTTCCGGAAATAAAAATTGAATTTAGTGATAAGACCTCATCAAGTGCATATTTCATCTTTGCATCAAGTTCTTCAACAACAGATGCGACTACACAACCATCAATATCTAAATCTTTTAATAACTCTCTCAACAACGATATATAATCCTCTTGACTTAAATTTCTATCTGAAGGTAAACGAAATTCTTTATAATACATATCGCCGTTAAAAATACCTAAAGTTATATTTGTATTACCTATATCAACCGTTAATAACATAAAAATAGCCCTTTGGATTACCAAGGACTATTTTAATATAAAAATAATAATTTTAAACCTAGAATTGAGATGCAGCTGTTGCATCTGATGCTCCGGATGGTTTGAAATAGTCTGCGAATATACTATTTATAGGTTTTCCTGTTGCAATCTGACCAACAACATTCGTATACTGGTTTAGAAATTTTTTCAATTTTTGAACCGGATTAGATCCTTTTTCATAATCGTTACCTGATATCCCGTTTATTGCTTGATAGCTCATAGCATATTCCTCCAATATCATAATCGTACTTATTTATATAAAGTATTTTTTAATGACGGAATTGCAGAAAGACAAAAATATTGTTACATTTCTTTACAATTATTTTAAAATTTGATAATCATGATTACAATCTTGACAAAAAATTATGAGCAACTAGAATAAAAGTAGTGTAGATACTAAATTCACAATAGTATATATAGTAGACAAAGAAAAGGAGACTAATCTCATGGCACGTGAAAAGTATGAACGTACGAAACCGCACGTTAACGTAGGTACAATCGGCCACGTTGACCACGGTAAAACAACATTAACAGCTGCAATTACTGGCGTTATGGCAGCTGCAGGTAAAGCAGACGCAAAAAAATTCGATGAAATCGATGCTGCTCCTGAAGAAAAAGCAAGAGGTATTACAATCGCTACAGCTCACGTAGAATATGAAACAGATGCAAGACACTATGCACACGTAGACTGCCCGGGCCACGCTGACTATGTTAAAAACATGATTACAGGTGCTGCTCAAATGGACGGTGCTATTCTTGTTGTTGCTGCAACTGATGGTGCTATGCCTCAAACTCGTGAACACATCTTGTTAGCAAGACAGGTTGGTGTTCCTAACTTGGTAGTATTCTTGAACAAATGTGATATGGTTGATGACCCTGAATTATTAGAATTAGTTGAAATGGAAGTTAGAGAACTTCTTTCTTCATACGAATTCGACGGAGACAACATTCCATTCATTCATGGTTCAGCTTTGAAAGCTTTGGAAGCTGTTCAAGCTAATCCAAATATTCAAAGAGGACAAGATAAATGGGTTGATAAAATTTGGGAATTGATGGATGCTATCGATTCTTACTTCCCAACTCCAGAACGTGATTTGGACAAGCCATTCTTGATGCCGGTTGAAGACGTGTTCTCAATTACCGGTCGTGGTACTGTTGCTACAGGCCGTGTAGAACGTGGTGTTGTTAAAGTTGGTGATGAAGTTGAATTAGTTGGTTTAGGCGAAACTAAGAAAACTACAGTTACAGGTGTTGAAATGTTCAGAAAATCTCTTGATCAAGGTCAAGCAGGTGACAACATTGGTGCATTGCTTCGTGGTATTGATAAAACTGAAATCCAACGTGGTCAAGTTTTATGTAAACCTGGTTCAATCCACCCACACACTCACTTCACAGCTAACGTTTACGTTTTAACTAAGGATGAAGGCGGACGTCACACTCCATTCTTCCCTGGTTACAGACCTCAATTCTATATCAGAACAACTGACGTTACCGGTGAAATCAAATTCGACGGTCAAATGGTAATGCCTGGTGATAACGTAGTTATGGAAGTTACTTTGATTAACCCTGTAGCTATCGAAGAAGGTATGAGATTTGCTATCCGTGAAGGTGGCAGAACTGTTGGTGCCGGCGTTGTTGATAAAATTATAGAATAATAATTTTATTTAATATAGCTAAAAAAATACTCTGGTTTTATTACCAGAGTATTTTTTTTCTTCCTTAAACCAATTACATGAGAAACTCAATATCCAAAGAAGTCAATTATGCGAGTAACTGCTCCAATAATAAAGCATTTTCTCTTGCTCTATTTAGGTCGTACAAATATCTTTCAACTGAAGATCTTAATTTTTCTTCTTTCTCGGATAAGCCATTGTCTAGCAGCCGAACATAATTGTACACAGTAGTCATTTCATAATTGTTCTTTTTCATCATTTTCCCCTTTAATAAAATTCATTAACCGAGTAATGCATCTAAAATTTCTGCGTTAGATGACGCTTTTTTGCCGTTTCTTAGTTGGCTTCTATACATATAAGTTCTAAGAGCCTCACGAATTAACTCTGAACGTGTACGATTTTCTGTTGAAGCTACAGAGTCAATCTCGTCTAAAAATCTTTCCGGCATTGAAATAAGTACTCTTGCCATTTTTTTTCTCCTTTAATTTTCCCTATTAATATTTCCCCGACATATATATAAAGTATTTTTTGATTAAAAAATTGCCTATTTTTTACTTATTTAGTATATATTTGTAATATAACTTTACAATAATATAAGCAATAAAAAAGGCCGTAAACATTACGTTTCAGCCTTTTCTTTTTCCCTATTTTCAGCTTTTAAATATTTGAGCATTTACGAACTAATGAATAGAAATTCTTTGCTCTAAATCTTTTTTCAATTTTTGCTTCAATAGCTTTAGCTTCGCTTTCACATTCAACTTCTTTTGAGGATAAATCTTTTGCTAACTCTCTGACTGTTAACATTGCCTCGCGAGCAGAATATTTATCTATACAATCAGGAGTGATACTTTGTAAATATGAACTTGCATCAATTTTTGATGAACCAAACACTTGCAAACTCTCAAGTTCGAATTTTATTAAATTATTATTTAAATCATCCATTTCATTTTCCCTTATCATCAGGGAGAAATAAATATTTCTCCCTTAAATCTCTTACATATATATATCCAAATATTGAGCGGTTGCTTCCGAACTCTCGACATCATATAGATAGTCTTCAATTGAATAATATATTTCCTCTTGTTTTGACGCCATTAACTCAGCGATTGCCCCAGACGCATTCATCTCTTTAATTCCCCTAAATAATTTAATATATTTCCCTTACATATATATAAAGTATAAATGTATTGCAAAATTGCTTAAATCGTATATAACTAATTTACATAACTTAACATAGTTTAAAATGAGTGATTTTTAGAACCTTTTGGGGTAAAATTTATAAAGGTACACAAAGAGGAAATATAAATAATGCTTAGAACAGGAATTGTAGGATTGCCGAATGTAGGTAAATCAACTTTATTTAATGCTTTAACAAGTTCAAGAAATGCTCAGAGTGCGAATTATCCGTTCTGCACAATAGAGCCTAATATTGGGGTGGTTGAAGTTCCGGATGAGAGATTACCAATACTTGCAAAGCTCTGCAAGACAGAAAATATAATACCCACAGCAATTGAATTCGTAGATATTGCAGGCCTTGTAAAAGGCGCAAGCAAAGGTGAAGGACTTGGAAACCAGTTTTTACAAAATATCAGAGAAGTTGATGCGATTATTCAAGTTGTAAGATGTTTTGATGATGATAATACAATTCACGTTTCAGGTAAAGTTGACCCTATTAGCGATATAGAAACAATTAATACAGAGCTTGCGCTGGCGGATATGGCATCTGTTGAAAGACGGCTTGCAAAGATTTCAAAAGTTGCAAAGGGCGGAGATAAGGCTGCAGTTCTTGAGAATGACGTATTAAATAAATTAATGGAATTACTGCAAAACTGCACTTTTATAGATATTAATGAACATTTTAATGAGGAAGAAATACCGGTTGTAAAAATGCTTAATTTAATGTCAACAAAACCGGTTATATACTGCGCCAATGTATCTGAATACGACCTTAAAGACGGTAACGATTATACAAAGAAAGTTCAAGAATATGCAACAAAACATGGAGCAGAAATGGTTATAATCACCGCAAAAATCGAAGAAGAACTAGCTGAACTTGGAAAAGAAGAAGCACAAGAATACCTCAATGATCTTGGCATAGAAGACAGCGGTATAAATAGAATGATTAAATCCGTTTATAATCTGTTAAAACTTCGCACATTCATAACCGCAGGAGAAAAAGAAGTCCGAGCTTGGACTATCACTGCAGGTACAAAAGCACCTCAAGCAGCAGGAGTAATCCACACAGACTTTGAAAAAGGTTTTATACGAGCAGAAATCACCCCATGCAAAGACTTTATAGAGCTCGGTTCGTATAATGCCTGCAAAGAAAAAGGGGTAACAAGACTTGAAGGCAAAGATTACGTTATGCAAGACGGAGATTTAGCACACTTTAGATTTGCAACATAGTTTGCTTTATATAAGAACTGAAAAAGCGTGAAATTCTTAAATCGAATTTCACGCTTTTATAAATTTATCCTTTATTTAAACTTATATTTGTGCGACAAACTCTTCCCCTTGCAAGTCAACAACATCAGCATTCTTTGCAAAGGTATTATATAATTCCTCTGTATATATTGATTTATCCATAACAGGATTTTTTACCTTAATAAAATTCGACATAAGTTTATAATCTTCGTAATCTTGTCCTGTTAATAATAACAAAGTATCATTAAAACGAGGGTCTTCTAATACTGCGTGATCATTTACGAACACGATATCTTTTTTCATTTGATTATGAAATCTATTTTTTTTGGATGCATTATCAAATGTATACAAGTATCTGCCTGCGAATGATTGATTGTTGTTTACCGGAGTGATATTCATATTATTATCCTTTCAATTTACTGTCACAGTATTATTAAAACCAAATAAAATAAATTTTGCCACGATTTTATTTGTATATTAATAATTTTTCACCTAATACAGCGGCATTTGACATCTTTGAATAAACAGATGAGACATATCTTGAAGATGGACTGATTGTGATTCCTGTAAAAGATAATTGTTTATCACCGGAACTATATAAAACTAATGTAGAATCATTTAAATCTATTAATTTATCATCTTTACGCTTTAAGTAATAATATCCTTTTGACAATTTAACTTCATATACCTCTTCAGGATTGTTTGCATTATAAAAAATAGTACCCGATTTCAGACCGGTAATTCCTACCCCCATTGAACCATCCATAAATACACCGCCTTTGCCGTAATTTAGTCTGATTTCTTTTAATTGTAAATGTTCAGGAGAATAATATTCACTATAATCAAATTTGTCGTATTTACTTGGATCTTTATGTTGTTTAGCAGGATTAAACAAGCTAATTGCCATTCTTCCGTCTGCGGATTTTCTAAACAATGCAGGAACCTGGATATTACCCTCACCGCTGTTATAATTACCTGCTCTATACGCACACTGTAATGGAAGAACGAACGGAGCACCATTGTTTAATGCATTACACTTCGGATTAGAGCGAATTGCCATAACTTCATCAAATTCTTTTTTGTGCTTATCAATAAAACTCTTATACTTTGAATTATCAACATCAATCCACTCTTCATGACGCTTTTGGCGGCCTTTAATATAAATATTTTTAGTCTTAGTTTCATAACCTGTTGCACCATAATCATCCCCATCAAACATTGTTGGCATGCCTGGGAGTGCAACAAGATACTTCATCATACCTAAAAGTTTTGAAATCGCAGGATCCATAACCTTTTCAAAGACCTTATCTGAAAAATCGTTTCCTATACGATTAGGGAAATCATGATATTTTTTAGCTTGATTAATAACAGAATTTATATTTACATCAAAAGGATTTACTCCAAATGCGTCAGGATTAAAACTTTCTCCCATATATCGACCTGATACCAAATCTGTAACAGAAAGACTAATGGCCTCAAATGCTTGCTTAAATTCCGTTTCGGATAATTTAGCAGAATACTCGCCATTCAAAACATCCATTGCTGCTTTATATATAGAAATACCCATAGCCACAGCCTTTGGAGATACATTTGAATAATCATACGAATCTACTTCCGCATCAGAAATATTATCAAGATACTTGTTATTCACAATCATATAAGCGAGTTTTCGATATTCTCTGTTATTTACATCATTCAAATTCGCATAGAACAAATTCATATCCATAGCAGCACAATGTAACATTCTCGGCTTGTCATGGTTTCCAATAAAAGTATATGAATACAACACAGATTCCAAAGGACCATATTTTAAAAATGGCAAATCACGAGAAATTAAAATATCCATCATTTTGTCGGCAATGTTGTTTTCAGGAACGTATGTTGCATCCTCAGGAGATTTCGTAAACATTTTAGACAAATCATTAAACAAATAAGTATAATTTGCAGTAGAAGTAATACCTGTTTCTCTTAAGAATTTTTTATTTATATCAGAATAATTTGGATATTTAGCATATTTATGTGAGAAATCAGATCTATGTAAATCCATTTCATCCGTAACTTCGGCAACTATATATGAATTCGGATTTTGAGATACAACACCATTTACAAAACTTTTCCAAAAATCCGTAACTTGCTGCCATACATCCTCAAAACTTGCATTATTGTTTCTTAAAGACTCAATATCCGCAACATCTTTTGTCGCATCAATTCGCCAATCCAAACCTGATTGAGTTTTATCAATAATTAAATCTGCCAGTTGGAGACCTTGTAATGTAGTATTTGAAATTGTCTTGAATATACTATCCTCAATTTCAGATGTTGAAGATAATCTTGAGATACCGGAAGATATAACATTCAAAAGTTCATCCGCTTCATCCTGAACGGAGACAGGGTTTTTAATACCCAATGTTTCCATATGAACATTTCTCATTTTATTATAATCATAAGAAATTTCACCGGTTTTGGAATTAATTTGAGTTTCCAAATTAGGAACAAGTGCTTTTGCAAAAACATATTTGGTCATAGAAGGCACAACTAAAGGCAAAACATATTTACCAAATTCTGTAACTTCTTCACCATTAAATAATTTTTTATCTGGTGGCAATTTTTTATCAACATTTTCTAATGCTTTCATTACATACGAATATATTTGAGTATCAAGTATTTTTTCGGTTTTTGCGTAAGTCTGAGAATATTTATCCTGCAAATTAGGATTTTCTGATTTATACAAATCAAAACGAGAAACTCCAACTTCATCAAGATTATTCGCTCTTTTTGAAATATAAGGAGAAGACAACACAGAAAGGATATTTGAACCAAATTCTAAACTATCAAGAGGGAAATTCATTATTTCACGTAAAACTTGGTCATGCTTATTATCTTCAGGCAAAGTCCTTGGGCCTCTGTAAAAGCCTTGTAAAACGTTTGCTACTTCATCCTGAGTAATATCATATTTTAGAGAAGATGGAAAGTTTTTATTATCAGATAATTTTGCAATCTCTTTATACACATAGCTTGGATTATCAATATGTTTTGGAGTTATATTTTTTAACTTTTGTGCAATATATAGCCTATGAATATCAGAAGTTTTTTTAGTCCAATATTTACCGGCCTCTATTGTATAATCACGAACCTGTGCTATTCCTCTTTGAATTTTTTCTTCTTCTATCTTGCGTTCATCGGGAGACAAATTCTTCAAACGTTTATAATCGGCATTTGAATAAGTAAATTTCAACTTAGGAATATCATTATTAGCATCCCAAGTCTCAAAACCGCCCTCAAACATACCTCCTGCGGTCCAATTAGAAAATTTCGATAAAAACTTTGTACCCTCGGCTGAATACGGACTAATCGCATCGGAAGAATAATGATTACTATTGTACTCTTTTAAACGTTTTATATTGATATCATACTCTTTCGGGTCAATAACAAAATGATATGGATAAATTGAATCATTATATGTATTACTACTATACACATTATCAGGATTTTTATTATAAGATTCTATCAAATGTTCATTATCTTTTATATCGTCATCTTCAACAAATGACTTGTCAAAATATTGAATATAAGTAGGTTTTTTAGAATCGTATTTATGATTTCGACTTTTAATAATATCCCCATCAGAATTTACAGAGTATAGATAAGGAGAATTAACAAGCTTGTGTGAAACATTTTTAGAATTTTTAGGAAACAATCCTAAATCCCAAGTTTTGCCGTCCATAGATGTTCCGTTAAACCAATAAAAATATGGCGAATCTTCCCCATATTTTAAAACATGGTCAAAATGGACTCCTTGCAAGCCTTCATTGACAAAAGCTCCGTCTGAAACCAAATTAATCCCATGGGCAAAAAGTTTTTGCTGCAACGAAGCATAATTTTCAATATTACCTAAACTTGGGGCTATTTGATATAGTTCTTCACTCCAATATCCATGCGCACTCAACGTGTCACGGCCAAATATAGGCAATGGTATTAATCTGGAATAAACATCGTATTTATTCTCATCAATATCTTTTTCAAGTCCGGCAAGAGTTCCTCCGAGTTTATTCCATATTGTTTTTACGCTTCCCTCTCCTTTAATTTTCTTTTTGCTATTTACCTCATAATCGCCATTTGGCAAATATTCAACCCCCACATTTTGAGAGTCCGGTATAATAAGGCGCATAGCACCGCCTTTTGAGATAGAACTTTTTGTAGGCGGAACAATATTATAAACTCTTGAATCCTTTATATCATAATTTTGGGGGCGTTCATCAAAATAATCACCGGCATCAATTTGAGGTCTGAAATCGGAAGTATTGTGTTTATTTTCAATAATATAGTGGTATGCAAAAGGTGTTCTCTCATCTATTCCGTACATTTTAGTTAAATTAACAATATTAGAACCTGAATTTAGCTTTATACGTTCATTACCGTCAGCACTATGCAGCATCGAACCAGCTTTATAATTTCCTTTTGAATCCAAATCGACTGAAAAAAGTTCTAAATAGCAATTCTGATTATCGGGGTCAAAAGGATAAGAAAATTCAAACTCTCTAAAACCAAATTCATTTTTTACGGGTTTATATCCTCTAAAAAAGATCCTATTCGACTCCGTAGCGGCATGCTCACGATTCAAGTTAAATGCGACCTTCACACACACCTCCTTAGTTACGATTATAACAAGCATAAAGATTATTTTTTGTTATATTTTAGGACTATATTAAGAAATTTTTACATAAATTGGTATTTAGACTCTAAGCAAGGTATAATCTAGTAGTATAAAGAAGCTAGTATATAAGAGGAGTAATAAATGTTATCAACGGATATTAAGTGTGATATTAAAGACATTAACCTTGCAGATCAAGGCAAAAAGCAAATCGATTGGGCATTTAAAGATATGCCGGTATTAAAACAAATTAGAGAAAGATTTATAAAAGAACAGCCGTTTAAAGGGCTAAGGCTTTCTGCATGCGTACACGTAACAAAAGAAACAGCAGCTCTATGTACAGTTATGCAAGCGGGAGGAGCAGATGCAATACTTGTTGCCTCAAATCCATTATCGACTCAAGACGATGTTGCAGCTGCACTTGTAAAGCATTACAATATGCCTGTTTACGCTATTGCAGGAGAAAGCGTTGAAACATATAAGGCTCACATTCAAGAAGCAATAAACCATAACCCTGATATCATAATTGATGACGGGTGCGACATAGTTTCTATGCTGCATGACAAATATCCTGAAAAAACTGCAAACATTATAGGTTCAACAGAAGAAACAACAACAGGAATAATTAGGCTTCAAGCAATGGAAAAGCAGGGAACATTAAGATTTCCGGCAGTCGGAGTAAACACAAGTTTAACAAAACACCTATATGACAACAGATACGGAACAGGTCAAAGTTCTTTTGACGGAGTATTAAGAGCAGCAAATATATTAATTGCAGGTAAAACAGTTGTTGTATCAGGCTACGGCTGGTGCGGCAAAGGAGTTGCTCTTAGGGCAAAAGCTCTTGGAGCAAACGTAATTGTTTGTGAAGTTGACCCTCTAAAAGCTCTTGAAGCAGCGATGGAAGGATATAGAGTAATGCCTATTGCAAAAGCAGCACTGGAAGGGGACATTTTCCTTACCGTAACAGGAGATAAACACGTCGTTGATGTAGAACATCTTTTGACGATGAAAGACGGAGCATTTGTCGGGAATGTCGGCCACTTTGACTGGGAAGTTAATGTCGGAGATTTGAGAAAACACACAACCGAAATCAAACAAATCCGTCCTGATTTGGAAGAATATGTACTTGATAACGGCAAATCTATATACGTAATCGCTCAAGGCAGACTTGTAAACCTTGTTGCAGCAGAAGGACATCCTGCAAGTGTTATGGATATGAGTTTTGCAAATCAAGCTCTTGGTATTGAATTTTTGGTTAAAAACAGAGGGAAACTAGAGAATAAATTGTACACTCTCCCTCACGAAGTTGACGTAAAAATTGCTAAACTGAAACTTCAATCAATGGGTATTGAAATAGACACCCTAACAAAAGAGCAAGAAGAATATCTAAATAGCTGGAAAATTGACTAAAGGAGCATAGTATGAAAAAATTCGCATTTACGTTGGCAGAAGTACTTATAACTTTAACTATTATTGGTGTAATTTCCGCAATGGTACTGCCAAATATGCTTGGCCATTGGGAGAAAAAAACACTCGAAACCCAAACTAAACACTTTTATTCTATGTTAACCCTTGCAATACAGAACTATATGGCAGATCAACATGTTGATGACCTCGCAGATACATCTATATCTTGTAATTATAATTGGGACAATTGTAGAGAAGCAGAAGAAGAAGTTCATAATTTTATAAATAGATACCTAAAAGTTGCATTAAAATGTAGAGATGAACATGATAAGCTTACCTGCACTCAGTTTAAATGCAACAAATATGGGAATAAATCCGGTTTATTATATAAAGTTATAGATAAAAGGAGTGATGCATACGGTTGTTTTTATCCGGATTACATACTGGCTCACGGATATGCTATAAGGATGCAACCAGCAGATGCTTACGGAACAGCAAGTGTGCAATTTGACGTTAATGGTACGGGAGGCCCAAATCGAGGAGGTCGAGACCTTTGGGATGTATATATATATTATGATGGTTCAATAGATGAATTAAGTCCGGAAGCACGTGCAAATGAAGAATATGCTAAAAATCGCAAAGAATACCGTTTTGAGCGCTGTAAAGAATCCAGTTATGATGGAAGTGGTTGTTTTGCACACTTCAAAGATAACGGATTTAAGTTTGACTATTAGATTCTTCGGCTAAAGCCTCAGAATGACAGAATGTAGAATGTGTAGGTCAGACTTTAGCCTGACAATTATCTTTACGCATTCTTTTTGTTATGCAAAATTGATGAAATCAATGCCGCTACTATAAAGAACAAGCCTATTAACCCTGTGACAACTTCAGGTATTTCATGAACTGTTGTTACAAGCATTATTATTGCAAGAGCTCCAATTGCCCAGTGTGCACCGTGCTCAAGATATATAAATTTTGCCAAAGTTTTTGTTTCAACAATCAGCAGAGTTAAAGAGCGGACAAACATTGCACCAATGCCCAATCCTATTGCAATAATTATTACATCATCACTCAGCGCAAAAGCTCCTAATACGCCATCTAATGAGAACGAAGCATCAATCAATTCTAAATATAAAAAGCTTACAAATCCTGTACATTTAACAGCGTCTGTCGCACATTTTGCAAGACGAGCCTTGTCGTGCATTTCAAGAAAATGCGACAAACCTTCGATTGCCAAAAATGTAATTATACCTACAAGGCCTGCAATTATTACAGACACCTTCTCTTCCTCAGGTATAAACCCTTGAAGTCCAATTAAAATTAATAAAGAAATAATTATCTCAATTCCTCTGATATGGTCTAAATAAGACACAGGGGCTTCAATACATTTTATCCAGTGAACAGTTTTTTCGTGATTAAAGAAGTAATTTAAAAAGAGCATTATTAAAAATAATCCGCCAAAAGTTACTATCGGCGCGTGCGACAATTGAAGATAATGAGCATATTTATCAGAATCCGATATTGCAATCTTTGCGACAGTAATCATATCCAGCTTTGCAAAAACCGCAACTACAAGTATCGGGAATAAAAATCTCATCCCAAATACTGCAATCGCAATACCCCAGGTTAAAAATCTCCTTTGCCACACTTTTGACATATGCTCAAGCTTCATTGCATTAACAACAGCATTATCAAAAGATAAGCTAATTTCTAAAACTGCTAAGATACCTGCAATAAACACAGCCATCAAACCTGCCCCAGGATGAACATGATTTCCCCAGCAGTATGCTCCGACAACACCTACTAAAGTAACTATTATTGAATCTATAAAATATCTATACATAATAAAATCCTCTTTTTCAACATTTTATAGGAAAGGATTAAATTCCAAATCATATAAAAACACGAAAAAAAAAAGGATAACCCGCAAGAGTTATCCTTTTTTTTATAAAATATGTTTACTAACCGTTTATGTCACTATAGCTAGGTACATAATATTGGAAAGTATCAGGTCCGTTTTCAGGGAAAACTAAGAAGAATGGTTGATTTCTTCTGATAAGACCGGTACGTCCTTTATATACAGCTTGATATTGTTTTTGAACAGGTAATTGTTCTTCTTGGAAGTTTACATAGCTAACAGGAACAAATACGAAACCTCCGTTTTGAGGAACAACTTGTCCTGCAACTTGATATCCTTGGAACAACATCAAGTCATAATCTAATCTTGTGTTTGCATTCATTTGAACATGCAATACTTGAGGTGGGTTAGCAGTGTTAAAATCTTCTAATGCTGAAACTTGAATAGTCTTAGCTTGAGCAGATTGCATTAAAGTTACAGAAAGAATTAACCCAACTAATGTGCTTAAGATCTTTTTCATTTTATATTACTCCTTTTCTATGGTTGTTTTTTTACTCAGATAATATAAATAAAACATCAATAAAAATATTTTTGCCTTATACATAATATCATATCTTAATATATCTTAGCAGATATTCATAAAAAATTCAAGACTTTAACTTTTATTCAAATATTTAGCAAGGTATTTGCCTGTATAAGAATCTTTACAATTCATAACTTCTTGAGGGGTTCCTTGAACAACAACCCGACCGCCCTCATTTCCGCCTTCCGGGCCAAGGTCTATAATATGATCTGCAATCTTAATCAAATCGAGATTATGCTCAATCATAAGTATCGTATTACCTTGGTCAGCAAGAGCTTGAAGAATTTTTGCAAGTTTATCCAAATCAGCCCAATGAAGTCCGACTGAAGGTTCATCAAGAAGATACAACGTCTTTCCTGTTGAGCGTTTATTAAGCTCAGATGCAAGTTTTATACGTTGAGCTTCACCACCGGATAAAGTCGTAGCACTTTGCCCGAGTTTCATATAATCAAGTCCCACATCATTCAATGTTTGAAGTTTTCTTTTAATCGCAGGAATATTTTCGAAAAATTCCAATGCTTCTTTTACACTCATATCAAGTACATCAGATATCGTCTTACCCTTATATTTAACTTCAAGAGTTTCTCTATTATAACGTTTTCCGCCGCAAACATCACATTTTACGTAAACATCTGACAAGAAATTCATTTCAATTTTTAATAAACCGTCACCTTTGCATGCTTCGCATCTTCCGCCTTTAACATTGAAGCTAAAACGCCCCGGTTTGTAGCCTCGAATTTTAGCTTCAGTCGTTTTAGCATACAAATCACGAATATGAGAGAATACATCCGTATATGTCGCCGGATTTGAACGAGGTGTACGTCCTATCGGAGATTGGTTAATATCAATAACCTTATCAATATGCTCAAAACCTAAAATATCATCAATTCCTTGAGGTTTCGGCTTATTTCGGCGAAGTTTATGAATTGCAAACTCATACAACAAATCTTGCATCAAACTTGATTTACCACTGCCGGAAACTCCGGTAAGTACAACAATTTTGCCTAATGGAATGTCTACATCAATATTTTTCAAGTTATTTAGATGTGCATTTTTTATTTGCAAATAATGCCCATTTCCACCACGAATTCGTTTTGGAACAGGAATAAATTTTTCTCCTGACAAGTATTTACCTGTAATAGAATTTTTAGCCGCAATTATATCCGATACAGAACCCTGGGCAATAATTTTACCGCCTGCTGCACCTGCTTTTGGTCCTATATCGACTATATAATCCGCACTTCTTATTGTATCTTCATCATGTTCAACTACAATAAGCGTATTTCCGAGATTTCTCAGCTTAAATAGAGTTTTAATCAACATATCATTATCGCGTTGATGCAAACCTATTGACGGCTCATCAAGGACGTACAATACCCCGCTCAAACCGCTTCCTATCTGTGAAGCTAAACGAATTCTTTGGGCTTCGCCACCAGATAGTGTTCCTGCCATACGAGCCAGATTTAAATAATGCAAACCAACATCTATTAAGAACTTTAATCTTGCACGAATTTCATCCAAAATTTGTTTTGCAATTTTTAACTGAAATTCATCTAATTCTAAATACAAATCAGTTATAAATTGGAATTCATCATCAATTGACATTAAAGTAAATTCATAAATATTCTTATCCCGTATTTTTACAGCTAAAGGAAACTCCTTTAATCTTGCACCATGGCAAACTGGGCAAGGTTTTGTAATCATGAACGGTTCAATTTCTTCACGCCAATAATCCCCATTTGTATCGTTATATCGTTTTTCCAAGAACGGGATTACGCCCACAAATGGCATTACTCTTGTCTGATAACGACTTGTGCCAAAATCTTTAATTCTCATTTTGATAGATTCTTTCGAACCGTAAAGAATAATATCCTGATGTTCTTTTGAAAGCTTTTCAAACGGTTTATCCATATCAATATCAAAAGCGGAACATACTGAGCTTAGCATATCTTTATAATATGTAGTCGCAGGTCTATCCCAAGCATATATAGCGTTATCATTTATAGATTTTGTTCTGTCTGGAACTACAAGATCCGGATCAATAACAAAATCTGCTCCAAGCCCTCCACAACGTTCACACGCACCATAAGGAGCGTTGAAAGAGAATATTCTCGGGGTCAATTCTTCAAAACTTATATGACAATCAGGGCATGCAAGTTTTTCACTGAATACCAACTCTTTATCAGAAGGAATATCAACGACAACAACACCATCGGCACGCTGCAGAGCTGTTTGAACGCTGTCGGCAATTCTTGATTGGGCAGATTCTTTTACTACAATTCTATCAACTACAACACTAATATCATGACGTTTTGTTTTCTCGAGTTCAATCTCGTCTTCATCAAGGTTATATATTTCCCCATCGACCTTTACTCTGACAAAGCCTTCTTGCATTAGTTCTCTGAATGTAGAAGAATACTCACCCTTCTTACCTCGAACAATCGGAGCTAAAATCTGAATCTTTGTACCCTCGCCCAAATTCATAATTTTAGATACAATTTCATCTAAAGATTGTGGTTTAATCTTTTTTCCGCATTTTGGACAATATGGGGTACCTATTCTTGCATATAAAAGTCGCAAATAGTCATAAATTTCAGTAATAGTTCCCACAGTAGAACGAGGGTTATTACTTGTCGATTTTTGGTCAATCGAGATTGCAGGAGAAAGCCCGTCAATATATTCGACATCAGGCTTGTCCAATTGTCCTAAAAATTGTCTTGCATATGTTGATAAACTTTCAACATAACGTCTTTGGCCTTCTGCAAAAATTGTATCAAATGCCAAAGAACTTTTACCGGAGCCAGATACACCGGTAAATACAACCATCTCATTTTTAGGAATTTCTAAAGAAACATTTTTTAAATTATGTTCTTTTGCTCCCACAATTTTAATTTTATCTGCCATAAAAATATTATTATACGCATATAAAAATTTTTCAAATATAACCCCCTCAAACTTTACAATATCTTTAAAAAATGGTATAATAACAATGTTGTTATTTACTATATGCATTCTAACGGTTTGTCCTTGAAGAAAGGATAGATTTTTTATGGGCAAAAAGTCAAAAGCTCCGTCATATTCATCCGGGAGCGTAGTTGTAAACGGAAGAACAGTTGCAACTTCTAATAAAAGCGGGAATAATATCTCTACCCATTATAATATGTCAGATGCCGAAAAAAATATTTTTAACTCTATACAACAAGGAATGAACAGCGGACTGACAAACCTTTTCAATATATCTGACACAGAACGCAAACAATGGGATAATCAATTAAATGCACTAAAAGAACAGGGAATAGAAAACATTAATAGTATATACTCACCTATGGAAAATTCCTTGAAAAACGATATAGCATCAAGATTTGGGAATTTGGATAATTCTGTATTCTTGGACAAATTAAACGCAATTACAAACAATAAAGCAAAAGCAGTTGCTTCGCTAAGTAATAATCTTGCTGCAACTCAAAATGATTTATACACCGAAGAATTGAATAACAGAATGAACACACTCACATTCCTGAACAATATTAATACGGCGTTAAACAACAACATACTGAACTACACAAATGCTGCAGCTGCAAACTCCGCTGCGGGGAATTCATATAACCAAGCAATGATGCAACAAAACAGCAGCAATTGGTTCAATGATTATGTTAAACCAATCGCTTCAACAGCCAGTACAATTGCATCATTTATATAACCTACAACTTAATACTGACACGACAAAAGCTCCTTTTAAAACAGGGAGCTTTTGTTAACTTTTGTAACAAAAAATGTCATTCCTAGCATTTATGCAAATAGTATATACTTTATATATATAAGTTACTATAAGAAGAGGACAAAAATATGGGCATGTTTGGAGCCGGAAGAGCATTTAATCTAAGTTTTAGACCTCAACCATTCGGGAATCCCGGATCGATGAGAAGAATACCGATGCCGATGATGGGTAATTATAGTCAAACAACAAATGTGACTATAAAAAATGGCCCTAGTGGTTTTTGGGGCTTTATGGGCGGCTTATTTGGCGGTCTAACCGGAAACGTCGGTATGGGAGGACTATTCGGTGGGTTTGGTATGCCAGGAATGATGGGCGGTGCCCCTTGCTTTATGGGCATGAACACCGGCATAGGCAGCGGCGTATACGGAATGCTAAACGGATCACAGCAAAATGGTCCTTTAAGCGAAAGTCAACAAATTGGTAACCTTAAAGAACTTTTTAAAGGCTTTGGGTACACCGGTGTAATTGGCAATGGAGACGGAACCTTTACAATCTTTGGAGGAGATAAAGGCCCCAAAACAATGACATATAAAGAAGCAGTGAAATTTGCAGAAACATTGGGACCAAAAGCACAAGGAACAGATCCAACTGGCAAAAAAGATAACCCTAATACGAAAAAAGATGATCCTGAATTAAAATCGAAACAAGATGAATGGATTAAAAAGAATCCGAACCTTGAATTAACAAGACTAGAAAATGGCACTGCACAAGCTAAGAATGGTGATATCTACGAATGGAAAGATAATGCGTATGTTAAAAAACAGACACAAGCCACAAGCACCACTACTACTACCAGTGCAGATGAAGCGAAATACGATTATTCAGTACCTAAAGGTAAGTCGATAGAATATATTGCGAGAGAAGTACTTAAAAAACAAGGAAAAACAAATCCTACTAAACAAGAAATAGCTGATACCCAAAAACAAATTATAGAAGATAATAAGAGTGCAGTCCATGGAAAAGAAGATAATCCATATTTCTATGCAGATGCAAAAATTAAAGTCAGAGCAGATATAAGCCAATAGATAAGTTAAATACGGTATTATAAATTAGAAGACGATACTTAAACAAAATTAGTAAAGATTTTAATAATCACACTAAATATTAACAAATGTAACAAAAATAAGATTATCTGAAATAACGATAATCTTATTTTTTTATATATATAAGAAGAACTAAAAGAGAGCGAGAGTGAGTACATGTCAAATTTTAATTTATTTGCAGCACATAACCAATGGCGGCCGCCTTCAAAAACGGTAGTACCGATGCCTGTGGGCGGAAATTATAGCCAAACCACGAACATAACTATCAAAAACGGACCGCAAGGCTTTTGGGGCTTTATGGGAGGTTTGTTTAGCGGTCTGACCGGAAATGTCGGAATTGGTATGCCAATGGGCGGACTGTTCGGTGGATTTGGTATGCCAATGGGTATGCCAATGATGGGACCTGCAATGAGCATGAACGGAAGTATCTTCGGCATGGGAGCACCTGCACTTATGGGAGGCCCAAGATTTATGGGTGTTGGACTGGGTAATGGTGTTACTCCGCAAGGAGCACCTTCAGCTAATTCAGAAGTAAACACTTTGAGACAACTTTTCATCAAACATAATGTCATAGATCATGGAGACGGAACATATACACTGGTTCGCAAAGATGGCCCTGGCGGATCAGAAAAAACAGGTACATTTGAAGAACTTAAGAATTATCACCCTGAAGTCAAGGCAGAAGGCAAAGAAGACCCTGGGAATAAAAAAGCAGCTGAAGAGCAAAAAGCAAAACAAGACAAATGGATAAGTGACCATTCAGACCTTGGGCTGGAACGTAAAGGCGATAAAGTTGTTGGCAAAAACGGGAATGAATACGAATGGAAAGATAATCAGTACGTAGACACAGGCAAGAAAGCAGGTTCTCCCAGGCAATGACGGTTCTACAACAAATAAGCCAGAGGGCAACGGTTCTGCCGGTAAACCTGAAAGCAACGGCTCACGTGCAGCAACCCCAGCCGATAATATAGTTTCTAAAGACGAAATTTCAGGATTAAAAGGTAAACGAACTTCTGTTTACGATACAGGAACAGGAAGAGACTTTAGACACTATAATATCTCTACACTTGGAGAAACAAACAGCGAAGGATACCCTCAAACTATTAAATTAAAAGCAGACAGAGGATGGAATAACCAAACAATGACATTTGTCGGTATAAAAGACGGTGTTGCAGTATATTCAATCGGTACAGGAAAACTAACTGATGGTAAACATCAAGAATATAGACTTGAAAAAGTCGGAGGAGAAATAAAATTCACACAACGTGAAGGCGATATAGGTTACAACAAAGCTAACTGGAATACAGACGGCTAAGTTTAAATATTAACAAATGTTACATTAACAAAAATTTTTCTAAATATTTTAGCTCTTTGTGCCGATTAGACATATAAGAATTAAAAAAGAAAGTGAGTGTGAACTAATGTTTTTTGGTATTACCCCTATGGGTGGCTACAACTATACAGCAAACATATCCATCAATAACGGATCATTCGGTATTGGAGCATTTTTTGGAGGTCTGCTAAGAGGACTAGCCACCAGTTTTGGAATTGGAAGCGTATTTGGTTACCGGGCGCCTGTTGTATACTCCGGCAACACTATAAACGGAATGGGCGGGAACGTATATGGAGCATTGAATAACACACACTCCATTGCAGATGAACGCTTCTCAAATTTGAAACAAATTTTTCCTAAATATAACGTTCTAAAAAATCCAGATGGAACATTTATCCTCGCGAATAAAGATGGCAGCGGGATTGAGATGACCGGTTCATATAAAGAGCTAATAGAAAAGGCTGAAGAAGACGGCAAAAAAGCAAAAACACAAGGTTCAGAAAAAGAAAAAACAGATACATCTACACCATCAAGTGAAGAACCTGCATCAACTCCAACAAGTAATGAGCCTTCATCTACACCAACAAGTAGTGACCCATCATCTACACCAACAAGTAGTGATCCGTCGTCTACGCCAACAAGTAGTGATCCGTCATCTACGCCAACAAGTAGTGACCCGTCATCTACACCTACAAGTAGTGATCCGTCGTCTACACCAACAAGCGAGGAACCATCATCCTCTGAAAAAAGCCAAAAATCAGAATCTAAAAAACAAAAAACACAAGGTGCGAAAGCCTCAAAAAACAGATCCCCAAAAGGCTGGTATAGAGCAAATAACATAAACGAAGGTAAGATTGCCGGACTTCTGACTCCCGGTTCGACTCCAATGCAAGTTTTAAATAAGATTTTACAAAGTAAGATGGATTATTTATCAAATGATGATAGAGTACTGCTTGCAAAAGAGTTGGAACGCAAAAATCCTAGTATATTCTCAAAAGGTAAAGTCAAAGCAGGTGCAGATCTTGGAAAACTTGACATTCCTACAATAAAATACATAAAAGAAAACTACGTAGAAGACGTAAAAATCACTTCTACCGGAAGAAGACAATATAGCAGGAAAAAAGCAAATAATACAAAATCAAAAGAACATGGTTCGGCGAATTCAAACCCAAGCACAATTAAAGGCAAGAACGGCTATTATGCATCAAAAGGCAAAGACGGATGGCACTATTATGACCCAAGCGGAACTGCTATATCCGGAGCGGAATTTAAAAAATACTGCCCTACTATTTATAACACAACAATACAAGGACATGCACAGGTAAAAAGCCCTGGCACAGTAGGACAATCTAACGGTTATATGGGTTCACATTTAAGAAGATAATGTCGATATAACACATAGAGATAAAACAAGTGTATCATTATAATACAAATTATAAAAACCATTTCTAAACTATAAACAGTATATTATTTAAGTTGATAAAAAAAATACCGACCCATCATTAAAAAGAAAGGTTGGTATTTTTATGGCAAGAATAATTGAAAATGAAAGACGAATCATTCAACTTACAACAGACGATGTTATAAGTATAGTAAGACAATATCAGCAATTAACATATAAAAGTTGCTGCTATGAACACACTCGAGAAATTTTAGACAAAAACAAGATATTTATCCCTGAAGGATAAATTATGAAATTACAATATTGAACGCAATTCTCCGATAACAATATCCAAAGCACCTTGTTGATCTTGGAATATCGTTTTACAATCTTCACATGCCTGTTTATAAAAAGCGCTATCTGATAACAATTTTTCTATATAATCAGAAAGTTCTTTTGGCGATTTTACAACCTTGCCTGCGTTTGAACGCGACAAAAGCCAATATATATCTCTAAAATTGTGTATTGACGGGCCTGTTATTGTAGGCTTTGAATAAACTGTGGCTTCAAGAGGATTATGGCCTCCCGTTTTATTAAAGCTGCCTCCAATGAACGCAAATGAACAGATAGAGTACATTTTGCTAAGTTCACCCATTGTATCAAGCACAATTATATCAACATCTTTGAATGATGCATCCTTAGAACGAAATCCATAAGAAACACCTAATCTATCCAAAATTTCTATTATATTAGGAATTCTTGTTGTGTGGCGGGGAACTAAGAGTAATTTTATATCTTTGTATTTTTTTAATTTATCTTTGAATATTTCAAGAATAATTTCATCTTCTCCCTTATGGGTACTTCCGGCAATAATTACTCTATAACCATCCTGCCCTAAATCTACTGTTTCATTAGATGCTTTTGCATCAAACTTTAAATTTTTCATTACAGATGTTCTATCAGCAGGCGCACCTATTGCGAGCAACTTTTCTTTATCCATTTCACTCTGAGTCATAATTTTTGTATATTTTGCCAAAACTCTGGTGAAAAATAAACGCATAAATCTATACAATTTAAATGTAGAATCAGACATTCTTCCGTTTATACAATAAAGTTTTATATCTCTTTTTTTGCACATTATAGAAAATACAGGCCAAAGTTCAGTTTCCGCAATTAAAACTACTGACGGTTTAACCTTATCAAGGAAAGATTTTACACAAAATGGTATATCAAATGGGAAATATGTAATAAAATCCGCAACATTAGAATATTTTTTCAGTGCAATTTCTTGACCTGTTTTAGTTCCTGTTGTAACTACAATCTTGTAATCAGGGAATTCTTCTTTTGTCCGTTTTATAAGATTTTCCAACGCAATTGTTTCTCCGACAGAAACACCATGGTACATTATTACTTTATCTCCCAAATGAGGATTTTTTATAAAACCTAATTTTTCTTTCCAACCATATAAGAACTTTCTGTTCATTACACGGAAAATAAAGTAAAACGGCATCAATACAATGAATGCGATAGTTGATAACAATCCGTATAAAAAGAACAAATCAAAGATTGATATGATAATAACAATTAATAATAAAATTAAAATCGAATATATAACCATGATACACCAATTTTAACCCAAACAAGACAAAAGAGGAAATAGTTAATAAACAATAACAAATATGACTACAAAAGCACATATAATTTGACAATAAGCAGAAAAATCTATAAAATTGGAGTATGGCAATAGTTTATTTAAGTTTAGGTTCAAATAAGGGTGATAGAATTGGCTTTGTTCAACAAGCTGCAAGTTTGCTTGGTATGGATGAGGGCATCACTATTGTCAGAACATCTGCATTTTATGAAACTGAACCTTGGAATATGAATACTAAAAATTGGTTTGTTAACGCAGTTGTAGAAATTAAGACAAAATATACCCCAAAAGAACTTTTAACAATTTGCCAAGATATAGAAAAGAAACTCGGCAGAGAACATAAACAAGGAAATGACTACGAAGACAGAACCATTGATATAGACATTTTATTCTATAACAACGATGTTATCAATGAAGAAGGTCTAACTATCCCTCACAAATATGTCCATCTAAGAGCGTTTACACTTGTGCCTATGATGGAATTAAATGCAGATTTTGTTCACCCGATACTACATAAATCAATTGTTGAAATGCACAGCGATTTAGAAAACCCTGAAATGGTAT
This sequence comes from uncultured bacterium, assembly GCA_902801985.1. Classification (GTDB taxonomy): domain Bacteria; phylum Cyanobacteriota; class Vampirovibrionia; order Gastranaerophilales; family Gastranaerophilaceae; genus Zag111. The sequence goes on from CADCKD010000017.1 coordinate 48,042, forward strand.
TTTTGTATGGAACAAGAGTCGACATTGATTTCTAATAAAACAATTGCAATTATTGGCGGTGGACCGGCAGGCTGCATTTGTGCAAAATTTTTACAAAATTTCGGATTTAAAGAAATAAACATATTTGATTTTGGGACACCACTTAGGACAATACTCCCGACCGGGGGCGGACGCTGTAATATTACGCATGCTATATATGATTTTAGAGATCTTACCAAAAACTACCCTAGAGGCGAAAAATTTTTGTATTCAATATTTTCTAAATTTTCGGTACAAGACACCATAGATTTTTTCAAATCTATAGGAGTAAACATATACACTCAAGAAGACGGAAGAATATTTCCGCAAGAAAATTCCTCATCGTTTGTCAGAGAAAAAATCCTTAAATCCCTAAAATGCAATTTTATAAAAGAAAAAGTTGAAAATATCGAAAAAATAGCAAACGGCTACAAAATAGAAACGAATAAAAGCACTTATGCTTTTGATATAGTTATAATCTCAATAGGCGGACATGCGGGTTACAGTATTTTTAACAACCTTGAAATTAATATAATAGAACCTACGCAATCACTTGTCGGACTTCATACAAAAGAGGATTTTTCATCAATAGCGGGAGTCAGTATTAAAAATTGCACTATAGGCAAAGAAGCAGGGGATAAAAAAAATGCCATATAACTTAAGTATTAAACTTGCTAAAATTGAAAATTTTCAAGATGAATTAAACAATAATCCCCATAAAGATATTAAAAATCTTATCAGCAATTACATACCTAAATCTCTGAGCGAATACATTCTAAAAAAACTAAAAATAACCCCCGAAACAAAATGCCACTCAATAAATGGTATTTTGCGAGATAAAATTAAAAATCAGATTGAGAATTTTAATATAACGATAATAAGTAAAGTTCCAGACGGAGAAGTCGTCACATGCGGTGGAGTTGACCTTAATGAGATAAATCCTAAAACTCTTGAATTCAAAAAATATCCAAACATGTTTGCCATTGGAGAAGTTTTAGACATCGACGGCCTTTGCGGAGGATTTAATTTGCAAAATTGCTGGTCAGGAGCTTTTGTAGCAGCAAGCGCAATTAAAGAGAAAGAAAATTTGCACTAATTTTATGTTTTTGTTAGTATTTACACGTAAGTTAAATAAGTAATTAGGGAGAAGTAATATGGATTTAATGAAAGGCAAAAAGGGTCTGATTTTTGGTGTTTCAAACACTCACGGAATTGCATACGGAATTGCAAAACAAATTCACGAAGCAGGAGGAGAAATTGCGTTTACTTATGCAAATGAAGCTATGGAAAAACGTGTTAGACCAATAGCAGAAGACTTTGGTGCAAAAATTATTATGGAATGCGATGTAACCAAAGAAGATGACGTAAAAAGAGTTTTTGATGAATGTGAAAAAGTATACGGAAAATTAGATTTCGTTATACACGCAGTTGCTTTTGCAAATAAAGAAGATTTAATGGGTAGATTTATTGATACATCAAAAGCAGGTTGGGATTTAGCACTTGGCATAAGCGCATATTCACTTGTTACAGTTTGTAAGTATGCAGAACCGGTTATGAATGAAGGCGGTTCAATATTTGCGATGACATATTTGGGTTCAATACTTTCAGTTCCTGGATATAACGTTATGGGCGTTGCTAAAGCAGCTTTAGAATCCTCAATGAGATTTTTATCAGTAGATTTAGGTGCTAAGGGTATCAGAGTAAACTGCCTGTCAGCAGGTCCGGTAAAAACACTTGCAGCAATGGGCATTGGAGGTTTTACAAAAATGCTTAAAGCCGCAGTTGCTCGTTCTCCATTGGATAGAAATGTTTCATTAGATGATGTTGGAAAAGCCGGTTTATTCTTGGCTTCTGATTTATCTTCCGGAATGACCGGAGAAGTTATTTATGCAGATTGCGGCTGTCACAGTGCATACGCATCAGCACAAGAAATGGACATACTTTCCGAGAACTTAGAAATATAGTTAATAAAATAAACAAAAAATGCGGCTATAAAAAAAATATAGCCGTATTTTTTTTTGCCTATGAATTATAACAATATCAAATTACGAAGATCTTGATCTATTTGAGATTTTAATTCTTCTAATGATGCAAATTTTCGCTCCAAACGAATAAATTTAGTGAATTCGACATTAATAGTCTGACCATACAAATCGCCATCAAAATCCAATAAATAAATTTCTAAAATCGGAGTATCTAAACTCTCTGAAACCGTTGGTTTAACACCAAAATTAGCAAGTCCTCGATACATTCTGCCATCAGATAATTGAACACTTACATCATAAACTCCGTATTTAGGCGGTACTAAAACGTCCGGATAGACAATATTTGCCGTAGGATAACCGATTGTACGTCCAAGATGATTACCATGAACCACTTCTGCGCGGACATTAAATTTTCTCCCAAGCATAGAACTTACCAGATAAAAATCTCCGTTTGAAATAGCACGCCTGATTGCTGAACTGCTTATTATCTGCCCATAAACATCCTGATGAGGAGTTCCGAAGTATAAATAATTATACACAACTTGATTATCAGCTAAAAATCTAACATTCCCCGATTGATCAGCTCCGAATTTATGATTAAATCCCGTAGAAATTGCAACCGGAGAAAAATATTTTACAAGTACATCTTTTAAATATTCCTGCGGAGACATTTTGTATACTTTTTCAAAATCTAATTCAATAACATAATCAAGTCCAAGTTCTTCCAGCATTTCATATTTTTCAGATTTACGGATTATGTATTTAACAGGATTATCGCTCAAAACATGTGAAGGATGTGATTTAAAAGTAATCATTGCGGATTTTTTACCATTATTTCTTGCAAAATCGACAGCACAAGATATAACAGCCTGATGACCAAGATGCAAGCCGTCAAAAAAGCCCAGAGCTAATGATAAATTTGGAATTTCTTTTAGTTCACCATATATTTCCAACTGATTACATCTCCCTTAATTAAACAAAATCCCAACAATCGCAGCGGACATATACCCTGTTAATGTTCCGCATATCAAGGCTCTTAATCCCAGCCTTGCTAAATTTTTTCTCTGGTTTGGAGCTAATTCTCCAATACCACCAAGCTGTATAGCGACAGAACCGAAATTTGCAAAGTTACACAAAGCAAAACAAGCTATTAAAAATGCTTTATCAGACAACGCACCCATATGAGTTAAATCAAAATACGCAACCATTTCATTTAAAACAAGTTTTGTACCCATAACTCCACCGACGGCAGTGGCTTCTTTTAACGGAACACCTATTGCAAGAGCGAATAGCGCGAATATCTTACCTAAAATATATTTTAAAGACAGACTGTCAAATATTGCATAAGCTGCAGAAGAAGAACCTATATGAAATAATTTAATAACAGCAGTTCCAAAGATACCTAAAGTCCAATCAATCATTGCGACAAGAGCCACTAACGCAAGTATCATTGCGATAATATTAAGAGCAACTTTCATACCCTCAGAAGCACCTGATGATATAGCATCAAAAACATTTATATGAGTTCTGTTTCTTTTACTGTATTTTATTGAAAAATTTTCACTTGTTTCAGGAACCAGTGTTTCAGGATAAACAATTTTTGAAATAACAAATGCTCCCGGAACAGCCATAACGGAAGATGCCAAAACATATTGAGCAGGAATTCCCATTGCAATATATATAGGCATTGTAGCAACTGAAATACAAGCCATAGACCCTGACATAGACGCAAGCATCTCAGAACGAGTTAACTTCGGCAAGTATGGTTTTATCATCATCTGAGCAGACACATTACCAACAAAAGCACTTGCGACATTGGAAAGAGCTTCTGCTCCGCTCACTGACATAATTTTATTCATCGCTTTACCAAATATCGGTATAACTCTTTGCATAATACCGTAATAGTACAAAATATTAACCAGTATCATCACAAAAATCATTGAAGCAATAAGCTGCAAAGCAAAAATATTAGCATCACTTCCCCAAACAAGCACAAGTTTTACTTGATTCATCAATGGGCCAAAGACAAAACTTCCACCATCAGAAGCAAAGTCAAGAATTTTACGAACAAGCATGCCAAGTCCCATAAATAATTTTTCACCTAAAGGGACTTTAAATATAAATATTGCGAAAAATACCTGTAATAAAAAACCAATACCAATAGTTTTGTAGTTTATAGCTTTACGATTATGGGACATCAAATATGCAATCCCTAAAATTGCTAATATACCTATTACTCCTATAAATCTACTCATATTTTCCCTCTACAAACATCGCTACAATAACTATTTATTGAATATTTTCATTATTTTATCAATCAAACCTTCAGATTCCTGAGCATCAGAAGCACCAAGTTTTTCCAGATTATCGATTTTATCTTTGATAATTTTATATTCAGATGGTTCTTTAACGAGTTCAATGTACGCTTTGTAGGTATCTAAAGCTTTTGCTTTCATTTTATTTTTTTCATAAGCATTTGCCAATTCTTTTAAAGCTCTTAAATCTCTTGAATCAACATCTACAATTCGTTCAAGATAAGAAATTTGCATACCATAATCGCCTAAACCTTCACGATATTGAGCAAGTTTGTACAATGCTTCTTTATTTTTCGGATCTTTTTTAATTATTTTTGCATAATACTCGCTGGCATGGTCAATTTCTTTGTTTGCTGTCAAAAGTTCTGCTATTTCAAACATCAAATCAACATCACTATCGTTGATTTGAACTGCATTTATAAATTCATTCAATGCAATATCAACATTCTTTCTTAAAATATTGTATTTGCCCCAATTTACGTGAGCATTATATTCATCTCCGGATTCTTCATATACCAAAGCTCTCATTTGATACGTCAAAGGAGAATTTGGAACAAGTTTGTTGTATTCATTAACAGCATCTAATGATTTGTCAAATTCTTTAGATGAATAATAATACTGTGCCATCAAAGTATAATACCTAGGAGATTTTTTAGCCTCTTCAGGTAAATTATTTAATTTCTCATAAGCCTCAGAAACTTCTCCGATTTCAAGCATACATTGAATACGTAAAAGTTCATCTGTTGTATATTCCATTGCTTTTTTCGGATCACCGCTTTTTAAATATACAGCAGCTAAGCCTTCATTAACACGAGGAGTATCGAACCCTTTTTGTTTTGCTCTGTTTAAAGTGTCAACTGCACTTGAATATGCCTCATCTTGCAAGTATAAATCGGCAAGCTGCAAAAACATTTCTTCATGCAAATCCTCACCTTCTAAAATCATATTAAATTCATCAATTGCTTTTAACCTGTTACCTGCTTGAACATACAAATTGGCTAATGTCATACGGGTCATCGCAATTTGTGTGCCTTCATCAGCAACTGCAAGCGCTTTTTTAAAATCATTAATCGCAAAATCTAATTTACCTTCGATAGAATTTTTATTCCCTCTGTAAATATAATATTTGTATTTATCTCTACCTTCATAAAGAGATATTAACTGCTCATACGCAAGAGGATTTGTTACATCCCTTTTCAAAATTTCATTATAATAAGATGCAGCTTCGTCTTTTTTATCTAAAATCAATGAAATATGTCCTAATCTTTCAAGCAGTCCTATATCATTAGGATTAGCCTCATATTCTTTTTTATATTCGCGATAGGCTTCTTCATATTGTTCATTTGCTTCAAATTGCTCTGCCAATTGTAAACTCATTTGTTTAACTACTCCTTATTTAAAATATATACGCTCCTTGATTATACCATTAAATATAATATAAGACAAATCTAATTATACTTATTTTGAGCCTGTGCCATACCATTATCAAGATAATAATCAATTCCTTCAACTGCAGTTTTTAATACAGACTTTAAATCTTCTAGCTGGCTTTTATAGAAATTTTGCAGCACAAACTGCTCCGATGGAATAGGAGGCTGAGGGCCTATGCCGATTTTTAAACGAGCTATATCATGGCTTCCCAAGTGTTTTATAATACTTTTGATCCCATTATGACCGCCATCAGAACCGTTCGGGCGAAAACGTATTTTGCCAAGTTCTATTGATAAATCATCATAAACAATCAAAATATCTTCTAAAGAAATTTTATAATAATCCATTACAGCTCTAAGAGCTTCACCTGACAAATTCATATATGTTGTCGGCTTTATAAGAATAATATCATCTGCACCATGTCTGTATTTTGCCATAAGACATTTTAATTTCCCATTTTCTTTGAATTCAAGATTGTTCATTATTGCCAATTTATCAATAACCATAAATCCTGCATTATGTCTTGTGAAAGTGTAATTTGCCCCGACATTCCCCAAACCTGCTATAAGTTTCATAAATACTCTGCTCCTTAATCATCAAAGTTATATTACTATTTTAACTCAAATGAATATTACCATAATGATATAGAAAGATAATGCTTAACAAAAAGATAAAAACCAAATAAATTAAAATAAAATCGACGAGGTAATAAAATGAAAAACAAATTAGCAGAGAAAGAAAAAAGTTCCCAAAAAGTGGCTGATTTTTTAGAAAAGAATTCCTTACACAAAAAAGACTTTGCTCAAATGATAGGAGTCACTTTGTCTTATGTCTACAATCTTATAGATGAAACAATCCCTTTTTCAACAAGAAGCACGACTCTTGAGAGGATAGCAACGGTAATGGATATCAAACCGGAGGAATTTGAAGAATACAAAATTCCTCAAGAGCCAATTTTGCAAGACGAATCCATAGAGTATATTAAAAACATGCTTCACAAAAAAAGAATCAGCGTAGTAAATTTTTTAAAGTCATTTCCGAGAAAAAACAGAGTAAATATTGTTGACATGCTAAGAGGAGCATACCCGCTGCCAATAGATTTTAAAGAACTGGTAATGATAGGTAAAACTTTGGATATGGACACTGAAGATATATATAATATTTGGGAAAGCAGAATGAAGCAGGTCTTAGAAGTAAACGGAATGAATCTCAGTTCCAATGCGGCTTTGGTCAATGCAATGCTTGATTGTGCGAAGAAATATGTAGATGCATAAGAAATAAAAAACTCTCATCTTAGAGAGTTTTTTATTTTATGTTATTGACAACAAAAAATGTTCTTGTTAGTATGAACTTACACGGTGAAATTCACCTGCCGGAAATATGAATAGTGTATAAGCGCTTGTAGCTCAGCAGGTAGAGCACTCCCCTTTTAAGGGATAGGTCGCGCGTTCGAATCGCGCCAAGCGCAAAATAAACGAGATAGGTTTTCTGTCTCGTTTATTTTTGTTTTGGTAGCGATGAGAACGCCATTTTGCGTTCGGCGGATTTTGTGTAGGGCGGATGTGAGCGGATGCGAACGCAGACCCGTAAGGTGCGAGAGCAATTACGAATGGCAGCAAAGCGAAATGAGTACTTGCTCGAAGCACAGCAAAATCCAAGACTTATATGAGTCACGTCGATAGCGAGCGAAGTGATTTATCGCGCCAAGCGCATAAAAAGAAAAAGAGTTTTTGTTCTTTTCTTTTTTTCTTTTCTTTTTTATTGCTTCCTTTTTGTTATACAAATATGAAAAAATTACTAGCAAATTAATTTTTTACAGTTTTTAAATACCAAATAACAAGAAAGGGGTAAATATGAAAATTAATCCTATAAACCATACAAGTTTTCAAGCACGAATTAAAATATCAAAAGACAATAAGAATCAATACGCACTGGGTGCAACTACAGCAACTACGGGTTCCGCTTCATTATATTTAGGTACAGATGCAGTAGGTTTGGCTCCAACAGATGTTGCAAAAGAGATTTATCAAAGCATCAACAATCCTCACTATATTGAAACAGAAAATGGACTTGCATATGTTAATAACGAAAATAGCGCACTAAGTTCAGGTGCTCTTATGCTGACATCATTACCGGCAGGTACAACTATAACACCGATTGGTTTGATTATTATGAATAATAAAGATGCCGACAATAAAAAGAATATTCCGGACTAATAGCACAAAGATATAAAAAAAAGCTCCTCATTTAAAGAGGAGCTTTTTTATTATTCTGCAGTTGAAGGTTCTTCAACAATTTCTACTTCTTTATCCTTTTTAGAAGCTCTTTTTCGAGCTTTATCAAAAGATATCTTGCCATCATCCATTGTGACTTTGATTGTGTCACCAGGAGCATATTTACCGGACAGGATTTCTTCTGCAAGACTGTCTTCCATCTTTCTTTGAATTAAACGTCTCAATGGTCTTGCACCATAAGCCTCAGAATATCCGTTCTCTGCTAAATAATCTTTAACTTCATCTGTAACATCAACATTGATTTCCTTTTCTGCCAAACGTTTGAATAAATCTTTAAGCATTAAATCAACGATTTGTCTGATTTCAGGTTTTGACAAGTGAGCAAATACGATTGTTTCATCGATACGGTTCAAGAATTCAGGTCTGAATGCTTTCTTCATTTCTTCTGATACAGTATCTTTAAGTTTTTCGTATTTATCTTTAGCTTCATCATCCGCTGTAGAGAATCCAAGTTTTGCTTTATTAGCAATCATACTTGCACCTACGTTAGATGTCATAATGATAACAGTATTCTTAAAGCTGATATGACGTCCTTTTGAATCTGTTAAACGACCGTCATCCAAGATTTGAAGCATTATATTAAATACATCAGGGTGTGCTTTTTCGATTTCATCAAATAATACAACAGAGTAAGGTTTCTTTCTTACAAGTTCTGTCATATGACCGCCATCATCATACCCGACATATCCCGGAGGGGAACCGATAAGTTTTGCAGTTGAATGTTTTTCCATAAATTCAGACATATCAACTCTTATCATGTTATCTTCCGAACCAAACATAGCTTCAGCTAATGCTTTTGCAAGTTCGGTTTTACCAACACCGGTAGGGCCACAGAAGATAAAACTTCCGATTGGTCTGTTTGGCGCTTTTAAACCAACTCTTGCACGTCTGATTGCTTTTGAGACAGCAACAATAGCATCATGTTGACCTATAACACGCTCATGAAGAATGCTTTCTAACTTCATTAATCTTTCACTTTCACCTTCTGTTAACTTGGTAACAGGAACTCCAGTCATCATTGCAATTACTTGAGCTATATCTTCGGCAACAACCGTCGGTTTATTCAATTCATGTTCATCACGCCATTGAGCGGATACATCACGAATTTTATCTCTCAAATCAGCCTCATCATCTCTCAATTGGGAAGCTGTCTCAAATTCCTGATTTCTTATTGCGTCTTCTTTTTGTTTAATTAAATCTTTTAATTGCTTTTCGAGTTCTTTAGCCTCCGGGCATAGAGTAGAAGCTTTTAATCTTACCTTAGAACTTGCTTCATCAATTACGTCAATCGCTTTATCAGGTAAAAATCTGTCGTTAATATATTTGCTGGACAATTTTACCGCAGCAACAATAGCTTCATCAGAAATATTTAATCTATGATGCTCTTCATATTTTGGTTTAAGACCTCTTATAATTTCGATAGATTCTTCTTCTGTCGGTTCATCAATTTGCACAGGTTGGAAACGACGTTCAAGAGCAGAATCTTTTTCAATATAACGTCTGTATTCATCAGAAGTTGTTGCACCGATAACTTGAATTTCTCCGCGAGAAAGCGCAGGTTTCAAAATGTTTGCAGCATCTATTGCTCCTTCTGCAGCACCGGCACCAATCAATGTATGCATTTCATCAATTACAAGAATAACATTCCCTGCTTGACGAATTTCATCCATAATTTTCTTTAAACGTTCTTCGAATTCACCACGATATTTTGTACCTGCAACCAAAAGTCCCATATCGAGCTGAATAATCTTTTTGCCATCCAATACATCAGGGACTTCAGCATTAACAATTCTTATAGCTAAGCCTTCTGCAACTGCAGTTTTACCAACACCTGGTTCTCCAAGTAAAACAGGGTTATTTTTAGTTCTTCTGGCAAGAATTTGAATAACACGTTCAATTTCTTTTTCTCTTCCTACAACAGGATCAAGCCTCAACTCTTGAGCTGCAAGAGTTAAATCACGGCCAAATTCATCCAAACTAGGAGTTTTATTTTTTCCGGATGAACTTGAAGAACCTGAAGAAGAAGATGAAGATGATGAAGAAGAACTTCCTGCTGTTGTTGCACCTGGCTTTGATTCTCCAAGCATCTTTATAACATTACTTCTAACTTTATTTAAATCCACACCTAAGTTCTCAAGTACACGAGCTGCTACACCTTCTCCTTCACGGATAAGTCCTAAAAGCAGATGTTCCGTTCCGATGTAATTATGACCTAACTGTCTTGCCTCATCCCAAGAAAGTTCTAAAACTCTCTTTGCTCTTGGGGTAAAAGGAATTTCAACCGCAACAAATCCCGAACCTCTGCCTATAATCTTTTCAACTTCGGCTCTTGCATCTTTTAAATTTACTCCCATAGATTTTAGGGTTTTAGCAGCAACTCCGGTGCCCTCACCGATCAAGCCCAACAAAACTTGTTCTGTTCCAACAAAGTTGTGACCCAATCTTCGAGCTTCTTCCTGAGCAAGCATTATGACTTTTATTGCTTTTTCTGTAAAACGTTCGAACATTTCTCACTCCTATCTCTTCTATATAAAAATTATATCCAAAAACAAGAAAAGTTTCAATATGTAATGAAACTTTACAGAACAAAACCTACATCAGTACAGATTCTAAAGACCTAAATCATCATATAATTTTTTATTTGATGAGAGATCGAAAATTTTATCAGTATCCGTAGTATCCAGAATTTTGCCGTCTTTTACTAAATCTGCGACCATTTTTTCATGACTTTTATCTTCCGGATCAGACATTGCAAGTTTTGTAAAAGTTTTTATATCTTTATTGCGTTCATACAAATTTAGTGCATATTTGGACATTCCGCGAAGAAATATTTTTCTTTGTTCTTCGTGCCAGTCTTCAACAGGAGAGGACATCCCAAAGCATATATTTTGAGAATTCATAGATTTTAAACGGTTGACAATGTTTTTTAAAGACATATATCCCTCTCTTATACATATATTATATAATATTTTTAAATAAAAGCAAATAGCTCAAAATCATTATAAAAAATTTTCCGCATTTGCATATAAATAAAAAATTTGCTAACATTCCATATATGGATAATTTGGTTGAGAAATTAAAAGATTTAGGTTTTAATTCATACGAAGCAAAGGTGTATCTTGCCTTGTTGAAAAAATATCCTGCGACAGGGTATGAACTTGCTCAAGCTGCAAATATCCCTCAATCAAGAGCGTATGATGCACTAAAGTCGCTTGTCAACGACAATATTGTCGTACCTGATGATAATAAACCTCAAAAATATACCCCAATTCCTCCAAAAGAATTGACAAAAAGATACAAAAGAAAAATGACATCAACAATAGATTATCTTGAAAAAAAATTACCACAAGTAAAAGATAATTATAATGAACCGATACATAACATTTCCGGATATGATTCTATTATAGACAAAGTCAAAGAATTAATAAACAATACAAAAAATTCAATCTATTTAGAAATTTGGGAGGAAGACTACAAGCATATAGAAAAGGAAATTGAAGCAGCTTACGACAGAGGAGTCGCGATTAAAATAGTTGCATACGGAAATATAAAAACTCAATTTGGTACAGTATACTATCATAATTGGGCAGTAGAAATAGAAGAAACACTAGGCAGACTGATTTTTATTCTCTCGGACAATCAGGAAGGGTTATTTGGCAGAGTAGAAGAAGACGTTATTTGGACGCAAAATTCTAAAATAACATTTATTTTAAAAGAATTTATAGTCCACGATATGTATCTCCTTGATGTCGGTATGAATTTCCCGGAGCAGCTGAAATATTTTTACGGACCTGGGTTTAAACGTCTTAAAGAAAAGATTTTATCTAAAGATTCCAAATACAACATACACTAATTTATAAAATTGTAATAATAATTTACTTTTAATTTAAAAATTTGGGTTTTATAATTAAATTAATAAAAGAAAGAGCATGTTTTGGGGAGATGTTGTTAAAAAATGGAAGGGTACAGTTTTGAATTAATAACCGGACCGATGAGTTGCGGAAAAACAGAAGAACTTTTAAGAAGAATCAGACGTTGCATTATTGCAAAAAAGAAAGTTAAAGTATTTTCTCCGGATGTTGATACACGTTCCGGCGGTGATTATATTGAATCAAGAAACGGCCTGTGGCTTGATGCAATAAAGGTTAAACACTCAATCGAAATTTTAAGCCTTGTAAAGGATGTACAAGTTGTTGCAATTGATGAATTACAATTCTTTGATACAAACATTGTTCCTGTGATAAACCAACTTATGAAAGAGGGGAAAAGGGTTATAGGAACAGGCTTAGAACTAGATTTCAAAGCAGAACCGTTTGGTTCAATGCCGGAGCTTATGTGCATTGCAACAAAAGTCGACAAACTGCATGCTGTATGTATGAAGTGCGGCTGCGACCACGCAACAAGAACACAACGACTAATAGACGGCAAACCTGCAGACAAAAGTTCTCCTCTAATCATGATCGGAGGGGACGAAACGTACGAAGCCAGATGTATTAAATGCTACGAACTTCCGGATGTTAAAAAGAAAGCTAAAAATTTAGGACTAAAACTTTTACAATTCAACAAATAATATTTTACAATTCAATAAATAATAACTAATTTTGCAGCGGAAGACAAAGCTTCCGCTTTTTATTTGCGGATAAATGCCTTATAATACAAAAAGAATATACTTTGTAACTATCTTTTTTTTTATAAGTATGGTAATATGTATGCAGTTATGGAACTTTTATATAATAATTCCGTCTGACTAAATGGGTAGGAATTATTGGAGGTTATAAACACGAATGAATAAATTATTAAAAAAGAGCATAATATTTTTTACTCTATTTGTGGCGATGTTTGCTTGGGCTCTAAAATCTAATGTTCAAGCGGCAACCCCTATTGAAATGTATGATAATGTATGGCGACTTATAAATTCCAAATACGTTGATCAAACAAACAATGAACAAAATTGGCACAAATGGCGCCATAAATATGACAATGTAATAAAAACGGACGAAGATGCATATGTTGCCATAGATACAATGGTTGCAAGTTTAAATGATCCGTATACAAAGTTTTTAAACCCGAAAGAATTCCAAGAGGAAACCAGCTCTATTAAAGGTTCACTAAAGGGTATTGGTATCCAAATCGGAGTCAAAGACGGGAAATTGATGGTAATTGCTCCAATAGAAGATACTCCGGCAGAAAAAGCAGGATTACTTGCTGATGATGAAATTTTATCAATTGACGGTAAAAGCACAAAAGGTATTACAGTAGATAAAGCTGCTGACCAAATCAGAGGAGAAGAGGGCACTCAAGTAACTTTGCTTATCAAACGCAAGAATATGGAACCCAAAGAATATACCATTACAAGAGCAGAGATTGAAATTAAATCAGTAACACAAAAAGTTCCTACCAAAATGGAAGTACCTGAAGATATTTGCTATATCAGATTAAGTTCTTTTATTAGCAGAAATGCGGCAAAAGAAGTTGCCGATATTATTAATAATAACGAAGGCAAAAAAGCGTTTATTATTGACCTAAGATCAAATCCAGGAGGGCTTTTGAGTAATGCTATATACATTTCAGATATGTTTCTAAATGGGGGTGCAATAGTTAGTACTGTTGACCGTGACGGTTACAAAGAGACTCAAAAAGCTACAAGCGGTGTTCTCACAACAAAACCTTTGGTTGTACTTTTGAATAAAGGTTCAGCATCTGCAAGTGAAATCTTTTCAGGAGCAATGAAAGATAATAAAAGAGCCGTTCTGGTTGGGACTCAATCTTTCGGTAAAGGTCTGGTACAAGAAATTAACAAACTCCCAAATAACGCAGGGATAAATATTACAATCCAAAAATATTTAACACCTAACGGAACAGATATTCATAAAAAAGGTATTACACCTGATGTGGTGGTTGAATTAACTGATGACGAAGTTAAAAATAAAGATGATGTTCAACTTAAAAAAGCCATTGAAGTTGCACAAAGCCTTGAAAGAAAAAATTACGTTGTTTCAAAATAATAAGAGTAAAAAAAATATCCTGTCCTTAATGAGGACAGGATATTTTTTTGTTAATTACAATATTGATTTTATATCATCTGCAATTAATTCTTTTTTCAATCTGTATGATGTCAGTAACTCATCCATCGGAACACGGTCAATGAATTCTTTTTTAGCTCCGTAATTCAATACTTTCATTGAAGAATTTCCGTAAAAACTTGAAATTTTTTCTCCAAATCCTCCGCTTAAAATTCCGTTTTCAAGAGTTATTACAACGCTATGATCAGATTTTAAAGAATTAAGAAGTTCTTCATCCACTCCTGATATAAATCTTGGATTTATTAAAGTAGCATCTATACCCAAAGATGATTTCAACTCATCTTTTACACTTTGTCCCAAGCCGAAGAAATCCCCCAAAGCTATAATTGCAACTTTTGAACCTCGTTCTGCGACTTTATATTTATTCAAAACAGAATAATCAGTAGTATCTTCCACACCTGTTGAAATATATTCACAAGTCGGTACACGAATTGCAACAGAATAATTTTGTTGTTCAACCGACCAATCAAGCATTCTCAAGTATTCTTCTTTACAAGTTGGTGCCAGATATACAATATTTGGGATATTACAAATCAACGGAATATCAAACAACCCTAAATGAGTAGCATCTGCGCTTGAAATTCCGCCCCAATATACCAAAATAGTTGCAGGAGAATTATTCAACGCTAAATCCTGCGATAATTGGTCATAACTTCTTTGGATAAATGATGTCATAACGCCAAATATTGGTTTAGCGCCATTTTTTGCAAGTCCTGAAGAATAAGCAACTGCATGCTGCTCTGCAATACCGACATCAGTATAATTTTTTCCTAATTTGTTTCTGAATTCGCTATCCCACCAGAAAACTCCTGGAGTTGCGGCATTAACCGCAATCACGGATTTATCCTCTTTAACTTTATTAAGAATATAATCCTTTGTTATGGTTTCATAGCATTCAGGGATTTCATAATTCCCGCTATCCTCCGCTTTATTTAATAAACCGGGCATAGACCAGTGACCGCTTTCTTTATGTTCAACAGCAGGGGCATAACCTTTCCCTTTTAAAGTATGAATATGAACAACAATCGGATGATCAACATCTTTTACTTTCTTGAAAGTATCAATCAAAACTTGAATATTATTGCCTTCTTCAACATAAATATAATCAAAACCAAAAGCCTTGAACCAGTTATTTGAACAAGTTCCGTTAGATTCGCGCAATTCTTTCAAGTTTTTGTACAAACCACCTTGATTTTCAGCAATAGACATCTCATTATCATTGACAATAACAATGAAATTTGAGCCTAAAACAGAAGAATTGTTAAAACCTTCAAATGCTTCACCGCCTGACAATGAGCCGTCACCGATTAAAGCTATCACATTATATTTTTCACCTTTCAAGTCTCTCGCTTTTGCCATACCTGTTGCAAGGCTGACAGATGTAGAAGTATGCCCTATCATAAATGGATCATGAGGACTTTCATTATAGTTAAAATATCCTGAGATTTCAGAATGTTCAATAGGAGATGTAAATCCTTCTTTTCTTCCTGTTAACATCTTATGCGGATAACATTGGTGTGAAACGTCGAAAACGAATTTATCAACAGGAGAATTAAATACATAATGAAGAGCTATTGTTGCTTCTACAACTCCTAAGCCTGGACCTAAATGGCCTCCGATTAAATTTACTCTGTTTAAAATTCCTTTTCTAATTTCATCTGCCAAAATATTCATTTCTTCTAAAGATAGTTTTTTCACATCTTCAGGAGAATTGATAGTTTCTAATACGGTAGTTTCTAATACGCTCATATACCCTCCTCATACTAAGATATTAATACGAAAAAGCAATCATTGTCAAGATTTATAGTATTTTGCAAAGTTTAAAATTTTATACTATAATCAAGTTAAGGAGAACATATTATGAAAAAGAGTTTACTTATATTATCTGCAATAATAGCTATTTCAGCAGGAACAGCGCTGGCTGCAAAATATCAAATTAACACATCAGGAGTTGTGAAAAATTCCGGCAACGTAATATCTGCACCGTCAAATGCTGTTAATCAAAATTATTACAACACATATTCATCTCAAAACTATGTTTCAAATAACTTGGTTAACCGTGAACAAGTCGGAATAATTGAAATTGTTATGGATTATTCAGGTAGTATGGCAAACTGGATTGGGGTGGCAAAAAGAAGTATGTCCTCAATTGTTGCACAAATTCCTACTTCTACAAATTTAGGTTTTAGGGTCTTCGGTCACGATAATTACGGAAGTAACTCTTTTGCTGTGAATACAGTGCAAGAAGTCAAAAAGATTATAAAAAAAGGTAAAAAAATCAGTGTAGTAACTCAGCAAGGTCCAACAGGCTCAACATCCGGAGTTTGCGCAGCAACCCAACAGGTTACAAGAATTTCAAATGCGAATGCAGGAGAAATACTTGCAGGTATGGAGTCCGTAGATTTAGGAGGAGCTACTCCTATGGTATACGCACTTGACAGAGCTGCGTACCAAGATTTTGCAGCTTTTGATACTACTACACCTAAAAAAATTGTACTTATAACAGACGGCGGCGAAAACTGCGGCGGAGATCCGTGTGAATTTGCAAGACGCTTAATGCAAAAGCGTTCTGATATACATATAGATGTCGTATTGGTATCATCATATTCAAGTAAATTAACTTGTCTTGCATCAACTACCGGCGGACATTTTTATAACATAAACAATTTAGGCGATTTTTCAACTGTAATGACAAAATCGCTAAATTCTCAACCATCAGAAGTTAATAGCCAAGCACTTCCGCAACAGAATTACGAATTTATTAATGAATACGACTAAACTAATTCATCTTCGCCAAATCAGAAACAGTAGTATCTAGGGCTTCTGCTATCAGGATTACCGTGTCTAAAGAAGGTTTGGAAAATGCGACTTCAATTTTACCCATAAAATTCAGGGATATTCCTATTTTATCCGCAAGCTCTTGCTGCGTCATATGCAATGCTTTTCGACGCTGCTTTATATTTATTCCTAAAATTTTATAGAAATCTTTTTGCATTTACGTATAGTGTATACGTAAATTTTTGTAAAATATACGTACTAATAGTACGTATATGTAGTATGATTTTTTTATGATTAAAATACTTGCAAGTCTTATACCAAATAAAATACTCCGAAGAAATTTCAGACAATTTTGCTATACAATCCAAATAAGATGGGAAGCAGAATATATAGGGAAAAACCTGTATTGCGGGAAATTTTCAACGGTAAATAGAAAAACAACAATAAAAAATGACGTAAGATTAAACGGTCTGCACATTAGCGGAAACGGGAAAGTAATTATAGGCAACAACAGTATACTGGGATTTGATACATTAATTATTTCAGACAACCACAATTATAAAGGCAAAGCACTGCCATATGATAACACATTTATAGAAAAAACAACAATTATAGAAGATTTTGTTTGGATAGGAGCAAGAGCTATACTGCTGCCAGGGGCTAAAATAGGAGAGGGTGCAATTGTACAAGCAGGGGCTGTAGTACATGGAGAAATCCCACCACTTGCAATCGCCGGCGGAAATCCCGCAAGGGTCTTTAGCTGGAGAGAAAAAGACAAATATTATGCTCTAAAAAAGCAATATAAAACTAATTCAACGAAATGCTAAAATTGCCGTTATAAAAACGAATATTCAAATTTAAAGTTTCATTTTTATAACCGGCAGGCGGCGGATTGTATCTTGTAGTTGAGTTTAAAGCAGCATATACAGCATCATTTAAAGTTACATTAGATGATTGTTTTGTGAATGCCCTATTTATGAGCCTGCCTGATGAATCTAATTTAAAAGACAAGGAGCAATCTCCGTCACCAACAACACGGGCAAAATCAATTTTTTTGCCTATTGTATTTCTTAGACCAACCTTGTAATTCGCAAGCTCTTGTTTTAATGCGGCAGTGTCAACAGTTTTTACAGGAGTTGCCGCGGCATTAGACTGCGTAGTTTGATGAGCGGCAGATGAGTTGCCGCCAGACGGTCTTATAGCCGGAACAGTAGTATTACTCGAAGCAGAAGATGTTTTATTTGTCGTTGAAGAACTTATTGCAGGCTTCTTATTTGAAGTTTGTGATGAGGTCGTCTGCTGCATATTATTTGTGTATTTTTTGTTGTTATTTATAATACTATTCAAATCTATACCGGAATTGCTTTTAGCGGGAGTTGTCTGATTTGATGTTTTTGGGGCCGTTGTTTTTGGTGCAGAAGAAGTCGATGTTTTTTGATTTTGCGTTGCAGTTTTTTTAGTTTGAGTAGTCTGTTTTGTAGTTTGTGCAGGTTTCTGTATTTGATTTGCAGTATTTTTATTAACCGCTTTTGAAGCTGCTGCAGGTTTTTGAGTAACTTGCGGTTTTGTTTGAACTGCAGGCTTTACCGTTGTTTGCTGCTTTGGTTGAGGTTTAAAAACCTGTTCTACAAGCTGAACTATTTTTTGCTCATTTTTTACTGGTTCAACTTTTGGAACAACAGCAGGAGCCGCAACAGGAGTATTATTCCAATATGAATCAATTTCCGGAATATTTTCTATTTTTTCTACTTTTTGTATTTTTGCAGATTCTGCTTTTTTTGCATAAAATTCAGGGTCATAACCTATCCAGGTAACATACATAGAAAGACCTATCAAACATAAAAAAATAACAGTGGAAACAGGGTCAAAAAACTTTTTTATACCGCTATAATCATAAGCAGGCTTTTCAACGGACTTTGATTTTGGTTGTTCTAATCTTTGAGTAGAAGTATGTAACTCAGTTTTTTTAGGGGTAGGTTTAATAACAATCTTTTGCTCAGGTTTTACCTCTTGTTCCTGAATTTTTGGAGTTGAAACTTCTTCAAACGTATCATTACCGCAATCACAATATTCCGGTTTTATTTCATATTCTGTTCCACATTCACTGCATTTATACATTTTATTTTATAACCTTTTCTACATCATTATAATCCTGAGGGGTAGAATACTTAGAACTTGTTGAAATTTTCCAAGCACCATAGGCTTCTACTATAGTCCTTTGGGTGCCCGCAGGATAATTCAAAATTGAACGTCCTTGATAGCTCCTTATAACAGGCGCAATATATTGAATAGCATAAGGAGTGTAACTTGAAGGCGTTGCATACGTTTTTACTTCGGTAATTTTACCATATTTGTCGACTTTGAAAGTATAATTAAACTTTGTTCCTTGAGGAATAGTCGGCAATTTTACATCACGCATAATCTGATTTTGCAAATTTGATCGCCATACATTCCAGGCAATTTCTTCTTCTTGTGCGGTCAAAACTTTTGGAGCCGGTGCCGGTTTAGAAGCAGTTTTAACAGGAGCTGCAACCGGTTTTGGAGCAGAAACGGTCTTAACAGGAACGACAGCTTTTACAGGCTCTGAAACAGTTTTAACCGGTTCTGAAACTACCGTAGGCTCTGTCTTTTTTGTTGTTTGCATATTTTTATTATTATCAACAATTTTTTGAACATCAATCGGAGCTGCAACCTTTGTACTATTTTTAGATGTTTCGACTTTAGGAATTTTTGTTTCTGTTTTTTGAACTTCGTACTTTGGCTCTGTCTTTTTGGTTGGTATTATACTTGTCACTACTTTTGCAACAGACGGAGTTTGGACTTTTTCCTGCTCTACTTGCGGCATTACATAATTAGAAGTTTCATACTCAACAACATTTACAACCTTGTTTGCTTCATTAACCGGTCCTGCAACCATTTCCATCACAGGGATTTTTTCTTCCTCAATTTCGGACTCTTGAGTTGGAGCTATCGTGTAGTCAGAATTATAAACCAAAACAGACTTGTGCATCTTCGGTTTCATAACACAGATGCACAAAGTCGAAATGATTGCCAGTATAAGCAATATTTGTATTATTGTTCTATAACTCATTAATCTTTATCTATTTTGGCTAATAATTCATCGCAAGCAAAAACTTCAAATCTCGTATGACTCAACATAAAAGTTTCTGCAACAAGTAATGCAGTAGGAACTGTCGCAGCAAGTAAACTCAAAAGCATACCGCCCAAATCACCACCGATTTCTTGCATAAAGTATGATGCGTTCATTGAAAATTCAATAATTACTATCGCTATTGAAATTGCAAATGAACGACGCATTTCTTTGTCAAGCTTTCTAATACCTTCTAAACCGTATATTTCTACACCGTGTTGCAGATAATTACTAAAACCATCCTGTTTTAACACATTTGAAGCTTGTATTTTTTTATTTGCCGTAAATGCACTTACAAAAGAGAAAAATGCAAATATAATCAAAAACATAGCCAAAACTAAGAATATTGGACTGAATCTTAATCCTGATACTCTTATCCATCCTGCTGCTTCAGGGAAACACATTGCTAATGTATTTGAAACACCATAAGCCAAGAATGGAGCAGTTATTATACCTACTAAAATTTCACCGACAGATTTAATTTGTAAATTAAATAATCTGTCTTTAATCTTACCAATTTTACCGTGGCTCAAATTGTTTACATAGCGCTCTATCCATTGTTGATATTCTTTTATAACATGTTCAAAATCTTCTCTATATTCATATTGGTCTAATTCTTTTCTTGTTTCTGTACTTGTATTCTTCATATAACCACAAGCTAACGCCAATGTTGCCGCTGTTCCGACAAAGAACAATGAAACAAAAATTGCGAAAAACGGCATACTCTGTGGTGCCAAATAATACAATACATTTATCAAATAAACTGCAATATAGAAAATCATAGACAAAACAATCATAAATTTCTCTGCAATTACAGAGGTTGTAGAACCTTCACCCAATTTATTTTGCATAAATAAAAATACACCTTGCTTCATTACAAGCCCGATGCCATATATTATCAAGGCATACACAAATATCAATTTCATATTAGTAGGCATTTGAATTACGCTGCCTGCATCGCTAAGCGGCAATCCTGTCAAATAATTTGAAACGCCAAATGCACAAACTAAGGACGCAAAAAGCATTGCTATATGTAATACAATTCCGGCTTTTGAATTCATAGATATTTTATGCTTTAAAGTATTAACAATAGCGCCGGTATCTTTTACAATAGAAACTCTTGCCTGTTCTAACTCAGCCTTTCTTTTTTCAATTTTCAACTTTGCCGCAGCATTAACATCATCACCATATATTGCTCTAATATCTTCTTCTGAAAGATTTTCTTCAGATATAGAATTATTGACAGATGAACCGATAACTTTTATTGTTATAAATTCATCAGAACCATCAATCATAATTTTACATATTTTTTCGACATCCAAACGCGCCGGCAACGGTTTTCCCTTAAATAAAAACTTTTTATTATTAAATTGGTTTAACAATACACACTTATTCGCCTTCGGATCAAATTGAACCGTAAGCATAAAATCAAATCCAACATTGATTTGATAATCAAAACCTGCCTTTGAACTAATATTTACAAGTTCCTTATCGGCGAAAGTTTTTTCATTATTCTTTGAACTAATTGAAAATGCCATCTTTATTACTCCTTTATCGTCCTATTGCTGTTAAAAATCTTCTGCTTGCCTTATCTGCATTCGCACTGTTAGCTATAATCAGTTTAGTCTCTCCCAATACAGGATTTAGCTTCGATTTAACCAAATCTAACTGTTCAGGAGGCGCATAAACAAACATCATAGCAAGCTCAGGAATATACTGCTTTGTCTTTTTAATATTGTCAGGGAATGTTGCCCAATTAATTCCCATTGAAGCATAACTTGGGTCCAAATCCCCCAAAACAACAATCGCAGCATTATATCCTTCTTTTTTCATGGTCAAACTGTGTTCAACTGCTTTTTTCATCGCAAGAGCGTATGCAGTTCCTTTTTCCTGACCATCATTTTTTATATACGAATTAATAGCCTTTGAAATCCCCGAAGTATCTCCCGGAGAACCTTCATATATTAAATATGAACTATCATCAACTTTCAAAATTTTTATTGCATCTTCAGGATCCAAAATAGAACACAAAGATTTCACATATCGAATTTCATCGGCTAACATACTTTGATTAGAAGCAGAAGAATCCAAGACAAAAACAATAGAAGCCTTGTGAAAATCATCTACTTTTATGTTTTTACCAATAGTAACAACCAACTTTACGACAATTGCGAAAGCCAATATTAAAAATCCAATTGTTATAAGCCTTTTGTTCATTCTATATCCTTAAAAACTTACCGTTACACTAAACGGTCTGGTTAATGTAATTTCAATCTCAGTAAATGACGGGATTTCAGCATCAACACCACGTTCAGCCGCATTCCCCAACAATGCACCTCCTGCACCAACTCCTGCCCCAATAGCCGCAGAAGCTCCTACATTACCTGTAATTGCACCGACAACAAGCCCCGCTAAGCCGCCAACAATTGCACCAACAACTGCATCAGAGGCTACTGCCTTAAATTTTCCATCATTTGTTACCGAAAAATCAACTTCTTCTGTTGATATATTGTATGTTTTATTTTCCGGAGTTACAAGTTGATTAAAATTAATAACTACTCTGCCGTTACGGGAGCCGTATGTTGCATGTCTTGCATATGTTAAAGTACCATACACCATACTGCCTTGAGGTGCAACAACTGTACCATTATATGCCAAATCGGCCGTCAAAACAGCTATGACTTGATCTCCTACATTTGCGCTGGAAGTATTAATCGCATTTTGCAAATATGCTTGCAATTTAGTACCCTTATCAACTTGTGCAACATACCCTTGCAAAGCATTTGACGATGCTTCTGCAGCATAAGTATTTGATGCAGGGTATTGAGTATATGTTTGTTGGTCGCTAAATACATAATTATTTTGGCCCGAACCGGGATTTGACATTGTCTTTTTTGCCAAATCATCATATACGCTTAAAATACTTGCATTCTGAGATTCTTCATACACAAAACCACTACGCCTTGCATTTTTTAATATGCGCTTATTTATTTTATTACTTCCACTTGACTGATAATAATAAAATAAATTTGAACCGCTTTGCTGTAAAATAGCTACAGCATAATCATTTCCATTGTACGAAACGCCATAATACGGATTATACTTTGAAATCCTGTAGTTGTAATTAGCATAACTCTCTTCTACAATCGGTCTCATTTGAGCTTCAGTTGCATTTTTGATATAATACAACTGACCGGCATAAGAAGAGTTTGCCGCAACAAATAAAAATGTTAATATTAAAGCAATAATCTTTTTCATCGTTCTTCTTCCATTTTTTGTTTGAATATCGTCTTTGTAGTTTGTTTTGTAGTTGTCATAGAACCATCATCATTGATTTTTATAAAATATTCCACAATATCTATTGTAAACGGTTTATGCATTTTAGGGTGAACTATACAAATTCCGGCACTTAATAATAGAGCCGCAACAGATAATATAACCCCGGAAACCTTTATAGGCATAAACTTAAATAATAGAACAAGTCCTAAAATTATAAATAAAACTACTACCGCTAATAACATATATACTTCCTTTTCCCTTGTTAGAATTATACATTTAAAATAACAGAAAACCAAACATTTATATAAAAATTAACAATAATTAATAGAAATAAATAATCGGCACAAGTCAAAAGACTCGGCCGATTATCAATATAAAATTAAAATATTAAATTTTTAATTCCGCTTCAATTTTACCTAAAATCTCATCAAGTTTTGTAAAATCTTTTACGCCGCCTTGAGCAAAATTAGGTTTTCCTCCACCGTTTGCTCCTGTTGCTCTCGCAATTTCACCAACGATTTTACCGGCATTTATACCTTTTTGCACAAAACTGTCTGAAACTTTTGCTGCAACCATTTTTTCGCCGGCAAGGACAACAATATTCTCTTTTCCTAACTTGTGAGATAGAAGCTCTATACCTATTTTCATTGCAACCGGAGTCAAGTTAGAAACTTTTGAAATAAACAATTTGCCTCCTGTAATATCCTGAGCCTTGTCAACAAAAGCAGAGAATCTTGATCTTGCATTTTCTTCTTGAAGTTTTTCAATCTCTTTTTGAAGAGCTTTGTTTTCTTCCTGAATTTTATCAACTCTGTCAATAACCTCATCATAATGAGCTTTAAATCGTGAAGAGAGACTATCTGTTACTTTAACTTTTGAATTTACATATTTAAGAGCAGATTTTGAAACTACAGCTTCAATACGTCTTGTACCTGCAGCAATTGCACCTTCTGAAACAATTTTGATAAATCTCAAATCTTTCAAATCTCTGGCATGTGTTCCGGCACAAAATTCTTTAGAGATAGACTCTCCATTCTTTTCAATAGATACAACTCTAACGGTATCACCGTATTTTTCTCCGAATAAAGCAGTTGCACCGGTTAATTCTGCTTCTTTTATACCCATAATTTTTGTATTTATCGAGTAGCCTTCGCCGATCCACTTGTTCATAAGATCTTCTGTCTTTTGAACTTCTTCCGGAGTCATTGCTCTTGAGAATGTAAAGTCAAATCTCATACGTTCTTCATCGACATAAGAACCCGCTTGTTTTACTTCACTCCCAACAACTTTAATTAAAGCAGCCTGTAAAAGGTGGGCAGAAGTATGATGAACCCTGATTTCTTCACGTCTTGGCGCATCTATTTTCGCGCTGACAACATCGCCAATTGTAACTTCACCATTTAAAACACTGCATCTATGTACATAAAGATCATTAACTTTAAATGTTGTAAGCACCTCAGCTTTGAAGTGAGTATTTTCCAAATAACCGCTATCACCAACTTGACCACCGCATTCGGCGTAGAACGGAGTCTTATCCAAAGCAATATCAACATAACCATCGCCTTCGATAAAACCTAATATTTTAGCGTCATTGCATTCATTATATTCATAGCCGATAAAGTTTGTTGAACCTATTTCTCTTTCAAGCTTAGCATATTTCATATCTCCGGTGACAGAAATCTTTGCAGTCGCAGCTTTTGCACGATCTTTTTGCTCCTGCATCGCAACTTTATATCCTGCTTCATCAACATTTAAGCCGTTTTCTTGAGCAATTTCTTTTGTCAATTCAAGAGGGAAGCCAAATGTATCATAAAGTTTAAATGCACTTTCACCGTCTATATCCTTTTTAGAATCAATGAATTCTTCCAAAAGTTTATATCCTCTGTCAAGAGTTTTGTTAAAGCGTTCTTCTTCAGCCTTGATAGTATCAATAACTTTTTGTTTGTTTTGAACAAGTTCCGGATAAGCTTTACCGTAATTTTCAACAACTACATCTACCAATTTGTACAAGAACGGCAATTCCATACCCAAAATCTTGCCATGTCTCAATGCACGTCTTAAAATCATGCGAAGGACATAACTTCTTCCCTCATTACCTGGAATAACACCATCACTGATTAAAAATGTTACACATCTTGCATGATCTGTAATTATACGCAAAGACACATCCGTTTTTTCAGATTTTTTATATGGAACACCACTCATTTGAGAAACTTTATCCATAATAGGTCTTAATAAATCCGTTTCAAAAGTTGATGCAACCCCTTGGCACACCATTGTAATACGTTCTAATCCCATACCTGTATCAACGTTTTTACTCTCAAGCGGGGATTGATTACCTTCTTCATCTTGATACAATTCAGTAAATACTAAGTTCCAAATTTCAACCCATCTGTCGCATTCGCAAGTATCAATTCCGCAATTCGGATGACCACAGCTATATTGTTCCCCCAAATCATAGTGAATTTCAGAACACGGTCCGCAAGATCCTGAAGCGCCGGGAGGTCCCCAGAAGTTATCTTTTTTACCTTTACGTTTAATACGTTCTGCCGGAACACCGACACTGCGCCAAATATCATAAGCTTCATCATCGGTTTCAAAAATCGTAATCCATAATCTATCTTTATCAAGTTTCAAGACTTCCGTTACAAATTCCCAAGCCCAAGGAATAATTTCTTTTTTGTAATAATCACCAAAAGAAAAATTTCCGAGCATTTCAAAAAAAGTATGATGACGCGGAGTTCTGCCTACATTTTCTATATCAGAATCTTTACCGCCTGCGCGGGCGCATTTTTGGCAGGAAGTAGCTCTTGCCGGTTCATAAGGGCAAGGGGTAATCCCTAAAAATATAGGTAAAAATTGCAACATTCCTGCTGTTGTCAAAAGCACTGTAGGATTGTCCGGTACCAAACTTGAACTCTGAACAACCGTATGATTATATTTATTCTTAAAATAATCTAAATATAACTGTCTTATTTCATTTCCGCTTAGCATAATAATTTCCTCATAAATATCTCTAATATAATAGAATTATACATCAAACATGATTTTTTATATAAAATCTACTTGCGTGAAAAATTTTTCGTGTTAGTATAAAAGTACATGCAAGCCCTGGTAGCTCAGCTGGATAGAGCAACCGCCTTCTAAGCGGTAGGTCAAGCGTTCGAATCGCTTCCAGGGTAAATAAGACAGGATGACTTTTGTTGTCCTGTCTTATTTCATGCGAATGCGAAGAGAACGCCGTTTTGCGTTCGGAACGAGCGAGCCTAGTACGGAGCCTTGTGCCTTATTGATAGGCTGTCTGCAAGACATATAAGGCACAAGCGGAGTCACATCGATGGCGAGCGAAGTGATTAATCGCTTCCAGAGTAAATAAAAGGAGATAGGTTTTCCTATCTCCTTTTTTATTACTTTTAATTTTTATTATTTAATAACTGCATTCATAGATGTGCGAGTTGTGTTTTGTAATTTTGCTCGTTTACTAGGGCTCATTTGTTTCAATACTTTTTTGCCCTGAGTTGTTGTTTTTGTTGTTTTGATTGTTTTGTTTGTTTTTGCTTTGACAGTTTTTGGAGTGACTGTTTTTACGGTCTCTGAACCTTTACCCAAGGCCCATCTGAAACCAAAGGTTAA
>CADCKD010000018.1:0-35614 GCA_902801985.1 uncultured bacterium
AATATATAAACGTAGTATTGTATTGCTTCACTCATAGTCGTATTATAGGCTGGGTTGCTTCGTCAGTCAATCTTTTGACTTCCTCGCAACGACATGTTTCAACTATAGTTGTTTGTGCGGGGGTAAATATTGTTTACAATTTTTGCGTGTCTGTTTCTCTGTCATTGCGAGCGAAGCGAAGCAATCCAGCTATTTTAAATTATTTGTTCAATCCGGCTTTTATATCTGCTTTTAGCTTGTCAATATATATTTTTTTACTCACTTGAGAGGAATATAAAAATATGGTAAAATATACTTAGAGGATTAATTTGTATGAAATTTAAAAAGATATTGGCTTTTACGTTGGCGGAAGTTTTAATAACAATGACGATAGTTGGTGCTATTGCCGCAATGACTATCCCGACACTTATAAATAAAAGAGTCCAGACAGAGCGCAGTGCCAAACTGCGTAAATTTTATTCAAGAATGACTAATGCCATCGACCTTATGGGTATGAATGGACAGTCTTTTAAGTATATGAACGCTCCAAGTTCCTCATCTGCTATTTACGATTGGTATATAGCAAATGTAGACCGCTACATGGGGCATAAATATCTTGATAATAGACGTATATATTTTGCAGATGGCTCATTTTTAAGTTTTAACAGTGCTACTGACTGTAATATGATTTCTGAAGGTTCTGGGGGTGGGGCTAATGATAGATGTATATATTCGTTATATGATACAAACGGGATGAAGCTTCCAAATATTTATGGCGCAGATAGGTATGTGTTTTTGTTCTGTTTTAGTCCAACAGTAAGACAAAAATATTTGGGTAATTCTGATACCTTTTTTGGTGCTTTTTCTAAAAGTGTAAGTTCTACAACTACAGACGTTCAAATGCGGGCTTTATGCAATAATTCGGGCAATAATTGCCGTGCGGTTTGCACCAAATGGCTTCAGATTAATAACTGGGAGTATCCTGAAAATTATCCGTTCAAATAATTTTTGCCAAATTTTGTGCTAAAATCGTTGTATGAATTTGTGTGTTTTTCAAGGAACATTTAATCCTATTCACAATGCGCATTTACGTGTTGCTAAATATGTTATGGATAAATACAAGTTTGATAAACTGATATTCATTCCTGCTTTTAATCCTCCACACAAAAATTGTGACAAAACTATGGCTCAACATAGATTTAATATGGTAAAAGCAGCGTTAAATCAATATAAAAATATAGAAGTATCTGATATTGAATATAGAAGAAAAGGTGTTTCATACACATATTTGACTATATGTGAACTTATCAAAATGTATAATCTTGATAATCAAAAAATAAATTTTATTATCGGCACTGATGCTTTTGAAAAAATTGAAACTTGGTATAATATTGATGAGTTAAAAAAACTTGTTCATTTCATAGTGTTTGTAAGAGAAGATAATTTTAATCCCGATAAACTTGAAAAATTGAGAAAAAAAGGCTATGATTTTGTAATTGAGTCTTTGGAATTTGAAGATATATCTTCAACGGAGCTTCGACAGAGGATAAAAAATAATGAACAAATTAGTGATATAGTATGTAAAGAAGTAGAGGAATATATTTATCAAAATGGTTTATACAAGAGTTAGCGAAAAAGAAATATTAAAATGGCTTAAAAAAAATATGGACAAAGAGCGTTATGAGCATTCTTTGGGTACGGCAGAGTGTGCAAAAAATTTAGCTCTAAGGTTTGGGCAAAATCCTGATAAGGCATATATAACGGGTTTATTGCATGACTGCGCAAAGTGTTTTGATAAAGATAAACAACTGAAAATTATAAGAAACTTTTTACAGGTAAGCGATAGTGAAATTATTGCGCCAAAAACTTGGCATGCTCCGGTTAGTGCTTATGTTGCAAAAAATGAGTTTGGGGTGACCGATTCAGAAATTTTGACTGCTATCAGGTGGCATACTTTGGGCAAAGTCAATATGAATACGTTTGAAAAGATTATATTTCTTGCGGACAAAATTGAACCCGCAACAAGAACTGAAGATTATGTTCAAAAAACAAAAGAATTATTGGAAGAAGAAAACGGTCTTGATAAAGCAGTGCTAAACTGCTACAAAGAAACTATTAAAAGCCTTGTAGAACGCAATCTGAAAATTTCTCCGATGACAATAGATATATATAATCACATGCAAGACTTTATAAATGTTAATTAACTTAATAATTGTATATTAAAACGGACTTTTCATGGTACAATCTGTCTATAAAATGAGGGAGTATATGAAAGTAGTAGAAATTAGAAATAATTTGGTTAAGATAGAGTTTGAAAGTGATGAAGGGTTGGTCTTGGGGCGTTTTATAGTGCTTGCATCCGAACAAAATTCTTATGTCGCCCAAATTATAAATATAAAAATTGATGAAATACAAAAACATGCCATAGCAAAATTGATGTTTACATTCACAAATGATGGCGTAGTTGATAATTATGACGGCTCAATACCTGATATGAATTCAGAAGCATCTTTGCTCCCTGCTCAAGAGTTGTTAGACTTACTCCCGGTTGAAACAGCTGTAAAATTTGGGCATTTGGCGCAAGAGGATTCTGTTTTAAGTTTGGATATTTCTATTTTTGAACACAATATGACTGTATTTTCTGATCATGATTTTGAAAAGAGAACATTTATATCCAATTGTGTGAATCAGTTGGCAAATATGAATGAAAAAAGTGTTGTAATTGATGATGCTAATCTTTTTGAGAATGTAAAAAAATGTGTTCCGGGGCGCGATTTTAAATTACCTTTGAATTCAGAAATGATTGATTATCTGTTTGATAATGAATTGACTGATATCGGAACTGATTCAAAAGCTGTTATAAAAGATATTTTTTATGCTGTTCAACAGTATATCGATACTTTAGATAACAAATTTTTGCCTATTGACAAATTTGTTGATGTAATAGCTTCTCAATATCAACAGAATAATATACCTGAATTGGCATTGTTGAAAAATAAATTATTGAAGTATAAAGATAGCAATTTGTTTGCTAATAGTGAAGAAGAAATAAATGTTATTGCAAATATGCTTGACACAAATAATACTATTTATGTTGATATCAAGGATTTTTCTGCTCCGTTGCAAAACAAAATTATCAATATTATTCATAATGAGTTAAATTTGATGAGTGGATATATATATTTCTTTGTGCCTATTCGCGATGATAACTCAGATAAGCCGTTAATAAGAAAATTTATAAATCACAGTCACATATTTACAACAATATTTGCAAGCCACGCATACAAATACGCTGCAGAATTGAAAGAACATGCAGAAAATATTGTGTTGTATACTCCTCAAACAATTACGCATGAATTTGCTTCATATAATACGTTTTTAAATAAATTAAATCATGATGAATTTGTAATATATGGCAAGTTGACTCAAGGAATACCGTTTATAGTTGAGTCTGAAGTTGTTGAACCCCAAAATTTTGCGCAGCAGGAAGCTCAAATTATTAAACAAGAACTCGAACAAAAAAGTAATGTAGAATCATATAGCGAAGTCGAACAAGGACAGTATTCTCAAAAATCAGAAATTCCGGAACAATTTGAGAATAAAACAATTTTAGAACCTGTTGAAAATATAATGTCTGATGATGAGCTCGGGCAAGAAGAAAATATTGAACAAGATTTAGAAGAAGAACAGATAGTTGAGCAAGAAGACGAGCTTGATGAAGTGGTTTCAGAGGGGCTTCCGGAAGATGAGGAATATATGGAGCATCCTAATATTTCTGAGATTGCATCAGAACTTCAAGAACCCCTTGAACTTGATTTGCCTGAAGATGAGTTGTCTGAAGAAGATTTAGTTGAGGATGATTTATCTGAAGAGGATTTGGATTATATTGATGATGCTCTGCCTACTTTAGAAGAACCTGAAGCACAGGGCGAGGATATAGCAGATATTTCCGAGGACGATTTGTACAGTCAAGATGAAGAAGAATTTGACAAACCTCCTGTTGTACCTATCTATCCGGCAGAAGGTGTAGAATCAGAAGCTGCAGATGACGCATTCGGATATGCTCAAGGGGATGTTGTTACTCATCCGAGATATGGTCGAGGAGTAATTGAAAAAATAATTAAATACGGTAACAAAACTCTTTGTTCTATCAGTTTTGATAATGTTGGCAGAAGGTTATTAGACCCGTCAATTTCTGAATTTGAAAAAGAATAAGTTATTTTCTTAAATCTTGTGCACCTTTTAGGTATACAAATTTTGGTTTGAAATTTTCTTCGCAGTTGAGTACAACAAGTACTCTAAGGCACATTGGAAGTGAATTTGGAACATCAAGCTCGTGAAAGCACATCATTGCTACTTCTTTCCACCCCAGAGTTGTTCGTGCATATTTTGCGGGAAAATCAATATTCAAGTCTTTTGTTGTAGTGAAAATCACGTGAGAAATATTATCAATTTTTATAGAGTTTTGTGCAACAATCTCATTCAAAAGCTCTGTCGTGGCTCTTTCTAAAGCTGATTTAGTATTGTTATCAACAGTAATTGCACCTCTGATACCTTTTGTTATCATACCAAACTCCTTTTATACGTTGTGAAGACCATTATACCAATCACGTGCAAGCATTTCGCCTTTGCCCTCAGGTTTAACCTTGATTAATCTTACAAGCCCGTCTGCACATGCAATATCTACACCTTCTTTAGAATGAGATGTTATTTCTCCGACTTTTCCGTTGCCGTCAATTGGTTTTGTTTCAATAACTTTTATAATTTTGTCTTGGAATTTAAAATAAGCTCCGGGGCTTCGGCATATTCCTCTTACGAGATTGTGTACTTGTTTATTGGATTTGTTCCAGTCAATTTGGCATTCTTCTTTTGTAAGTTTATTTGCCATACAAACTCCGTCTTTACATTGTTTTTGCGGTGTAAGAGTGCCGTTTTTTAGCTTTATTAAAGTTTCTTCAAGCATTTTTGGAGATTTTTCTCCGATTTCTTCCCAAAGTTCTTCACAATTCATTGTTTCAGAAATGGGGATAACAAGTTTTTGGCAAATATCTCCGCAATCAAGTCCGAGTTCGGTTATCATTGTGCAAATACCTGTTTCTTTGTCGCCATTTATAATTGCTCTTTGAATAGGATTTGCTCCTCGATATTTGGGTAGTAGCGAGGCGTGAAGATTTATTGTTTCGTATTTAGGAATATCCAAAACTTCTTGAGATAAAATTTGTCCAAAAGCAAAAGTTACAAAAAAATCAGGTTCTAATTTTTTCAATTCGCTTTGTATTTCGGGTTCTTTTCTGATGGATTTTGGTTGAAAAACAGGTATATTATGTTCAATAGCATATTTTTTTATAGGTGACATTTGCAATTTATGGCCTCTGCCTGCAGGTTTGTCAGGTTGAGTTACAACCGCAAGTATCTCTATTTTATCTGAATTATTCAAATAATCCAGTGATTTCAAGCCAATATCCGGTGTTCCGAAAAAGACAACTTTTATCATAGCTGCGATTTCATCTCCTCTTCGTCAATAAGCATATCGGGATCTAAGTCAGGGAGGTTGTATTTTTTTAAGACTTCCTGAGTTTCAAATCTATTAAGGCAATGATCAATAAATAAAATCCCGTCAAGGTGGTCATTTTCGTGTTGAATAGCTCTTGCGAGCAGATTTCCGCCTTTAACCTCCATAACAAAAGGTTTTCCGTTTTCATTTATGGCTTTAACCATGATATTTTCATAACGAACGACATCTGTGTAAGCATCAGGAAAACTCAAACAACCCTCGTTACTTTTCACGGCACCGCTTTTTTTAATTATTTTCGGATTGATAAATACCATAGGCTCAAGCGGTTCCTCGTTTGTGGATGCATCAATTACAAAAACTCTCAAATTAACACCAATTTGAGGCGCCGCAAGTCCAACACCGTTTTGTGCGTACATTGTATCAAATAAGTCCCGAATTAATTCCGTAATTTTTTTAGAAACTTTATGAACTTCCTTAGATGGTTCTCTAAGAGAGGGTTCTCCGTAGTGTAAAACTTTTTTTATTGACATAACAAACCTTCCATTAAACGTATATTCCTAACTCCATACTACTATAAATTTTATGCCTTTGCAATAAATGTTTATAAATGTATGGTTATTATAGTCGGCATGTGTTATAATTTATTCGGGTTGAAAGTTTCAAGGAGAAATTGAAATGAAAAAATTTTTCTTAGTTGCTGTTATGTTGTTGTGCTTTGTTTGTGCCTCTGCTCTAGCTGTTTATGCAAACTCCACACCGGAAGAAGACAAAATTGTTTCAGAAATAGGTGTTTTGGTAAATAAAGGGAAATATAATGCAGCTTTGAAAAAGGTAAATACTTCAATTGCAAAATATCCGGAAAATGCTTTTTTGTATTATTGGAAAGGAACTGTACTGAGCTCTTTGGGCGATAAAAAAGCTGCAGTAGAGAGTTTTTCAAAATCAATTTCTATTGCTCCTGAAAATGTCGGAAGTTATATACTCAGGGGTGTTTGTAAATATGAATTAAATGATTATGAGGGTGCATTAGCAGATTATAATAAAGCTATTGAACTTGATCCTCACAATGTTTCTGCGTATTATATGCGTGCAGCATTAAAATTGCATATTGGTGATCTCGATGGTGCGAATAAAGATTTTGATCAACCTGACAAAGTAAAAGATGAAAATTAATTTCGCTTAATATTGAGCTAGTATTTTTATACGAAATTTTTCCAATATTATTGAAAAACGTAATTATAATTTATATTATGTTTATGTTATGTCAGACATAGAAACGTTTAAACAAATAAAAGAAATCCTTGAACAGCAGGGACATACTTCGGAAGATATTGCATTAGTTGAAAAAGCGTATAAGTTCGCTAAAAAGACTCATGAGGGTCAGTTTAGGGTATCCGGAGAACCTTATATTATTCACCCTGTTGAAGTTGCGAAAATATTAGTTCATTTAGAAGCTGATATTCATACTCTTATGGCAGCTTTTTTGCATGATGTATTAGAAGATACTGATACTTCGCCGGAGCTGATTAAGGAAAAATTTGGCGAAGATGTTCTAAATCTTGTTCAAGGGGTAACAAAACTTGGGAAGTTGCAGTTCAAGTCAAAAGAAGAAAGACAGGCAGAAAATTTCAGACGTCTTTTCATTGCAATGGCAAATGATATAAGGGTTATATTTTTAAAACTCGCTGACAGATTGCACAATATGCGAACTCTGAATTTTATGGAAACATCAAAGCAGAGAAAAATTGCGCAGGAAACATTAGAAATTTTTGCTCCTTTGGCTAATCGTTTAGGTATTTATAAAATAAAGGCTGAACTTGAGGATTTATCATTAAAATATTTAGAGCCGGAAAAATATTATGAAATTGCACAACTTGTTGCTCAAACAAAAGCTGATAGAGAAGAAACAGTTAATGAACTAATTGATAAAATATCTCATGATGTTGAAAAAAGCGGTATAAAAGCTCAAATTACAGGTCGTGCAAAGCATTATTACAGTATTTATGCCAAAATGAAGCGTCAAAACATTACATTTAATGATTTGTATGATGTTACGGCAGTGCGTGTAATTGTGGATAATATAAAAGAATGTTATGAGGTTTTGGGGATAATTCATTCACAATTCAAACCTATTCCCGGCAGATTTAAAGACTATATTGCAATGCCAAAAGGCAATATGTACCAGTCTTTGCACACTTCTGTTATAGGCCCTAGATTAAAACCTTTGGAAGTTCAAATAAGAACATGGGATATGCATAAAACGGCGGAATATGGTGTTGCCGCACATTGGCGCTATAAGGAAAAAGGTTCTCAAAAAGCAGATAATTCAACTGATAAACAGTTCTCGTGGCTGCACAAACTTGTTGAATATGAAAAGGAAATGAAAAATGCTAAAGATTATGTTAGCAGTGTAAAATTGGATTTGTTTTCGGATCAGGTTTTTGCGTTTACCCCGAACGGTGATATTTATGATTTCCCAAAAGATGCTACTCCGGTGGATTTTGCATATAGAATTCACACTGATGTCGGGCACAAGACAGTGGGTGCATTGATAAACGGGCGAATAGTACCATTGAGTACAAAGTTAAATAACGGAGATATTGTTGAAGTTTTGACTTCAAAAACACCCGCTCCTCGCCTTGATTGGTTAACTTTTGTTGTAACAAAGCAAGCATCTTCAAAGATTAAACAATGGTTCAAGAAAAATAAACGTGATGAGCATATCAATCTTGGGAAAGCTAGTCTTGAACACGAACTTACGAAAGCAGTATTTGATGAATATGTAAAACAAGGTGAATTTGATAATGTCGCTAAAATTATGAATTATGAGTCTGCGGATGATTTATTTGCCGCGCTCGGTTATGGCGAAACTACATTAAATAAAATCGTAAATAAATTGAAAAAACCTGAAGAAAAACATCCTGAAGATGGCTTTAGAAAATCTTCAAGAAAAGCATCTGATAAGGATATTATCGGGTTGGAAGGTTTGTTATATTCATTTGCTCGTTGTTGTTCTCCGATTCCGGGAGAACCGATAGTCGGAGTTGTTACAAGAAATAAGGGTGTTACAGTCCACAGGGCTGATTGTAAAACATTGGAAACTATTCCGCCGGAACGTTTGATGGATGTTCGTTGGGCCGGTGTTAATACTAATAAAACATATACAACTACGATAAGAATTGAAACCGCTGAGAAATTGGGACTTTTGAAAGATGTTATTGCAGCTGTTTCTGATAATAATACGAACATTGTTAACGCTAATATTAAAACAAAAAATCATGTCGGTATTATTGAAATCGGTATTCAATTAGACAATGTTGA
The DNA here is from genome assembly GCA_902801985.1 of uncultured bacterium. Lineage (GTDB taxonomy): Bacteria > Cyanobacteriota > Vampirovibrionia > Gastranaerophilales > Gastranaerophilaceae > Zag111. The sequence goes on from CADCKD010000018.1 coordinate 8,816, forward strand.
TACCCTAAAAAAAGTTATAAACTGTATTCAGGCATTGCCCGATGTATATAGTGTAAAACGAATTCAAACATCGGCAAACATGATAAAAAATGCAACAGGTGTGAAACCTCAAAAGAAAAACACAAAGAAAAGTAAATAAAAGGAGAAAAAAGTAATGGTCGCAGATGGAACAACACTTAGTATGATGCCTCAAATATTTTATAATATCGCTTTATTTTCAACGATATTCTTTGTAATAAAATTGATAATATTTATGGTATTTGGCGGAGATACGGAAGTTAATGCGGATTTCAATTCCGAATTTGATACGGATACTTCGTTTAATTTTATATCTGTTCAGTCGTTATTAGCGTTTTTAATGGGTTTTGGCTGGATGGGTTATGCCGCTCTAAATCAATTTGGCTGGAGTAATATGAATGCTATTTTATCAGCGGTTGGTGTTGGTTTAGCATTTATGTCTGTTTCTGCGCTTTTGATGTTCGGTGTTAAAAAACTTGAAAAGAACGTAAAAAAAGATAAAACTACTGCAATTGGCAAAACCGGAAAAGCGTATACAAGCTTTGACGAGCAAGGGAACGGCAAAGTAGAAATAGAAATTTCCGGTCAATTAACTGTTGCAGATGCCCGTAACAAGGGCGATAACCCGATCAATTCGTTTGATACGGTTAAAGTTGTCGGCCTTAAAGACAATATTTTGGAAGTAGAAAAAGTTATAGAGTAATAAATAAAAAGGAGAGAGAAATGTTTGGACTTATTGTAGCAGCGGCTCTGATATTGATTGCTATATTTGCATTTGTAGCAAATCAATATAAAAGATGCCCATCAAACAAAATTATCGTAGTTTACGGTAAAACAGGCGGTGAAAGAACTGCAAAATGTGTTCACGGTGGCGGCACGTTTATCATTCCGTTAATTCAAGATTACGGTGTATTGTCATTAGAACCGATGACGACTGATATTGATCTTAAAGGCGCACTTTCTAAAGGTAATATTCGTGTTGCGGTACCTTCAACGTTTACATTCGGTATTTCAACAGAACCATCTATTATGATAAATGCTGCTGAACGTTTGTTAGGTCTATCAAGAGCAGAAGTAATTACTCAAGCAAGTGATATTATTTTAGGTCAATTGCGTCTTGCAATTGCAACACTATCAATTGAAGAAATTAACCAAGACCGTGAAAAATTCTTAGAACAAATTAACGCAAACGTAAATACAGAGCTTAAAAAAATTGGTCTTGAAATTATAAACGTAAACATTAAAGATATTACCGATGAATCAGGATATATCGATGCTATCGGTAGAAAAGCTGCAGCAGAAGCAATCAACAAAGCAAAAGTTGAAGTTGCACAACAGGAAAAACTCGGTGCAGTCGGGGAAGCTGAAGCTAACAAAGAAAAAGAAGTTCAAGTTGCGCAACAGTCTGCTCAAACTCAAATTGGTAAAACAAATGCCGAAAAAGAACAACGTATTCAAACAGCAGATTTGGAAGCTCAAGCTGTTGAAGGTGAAAACATAGCGAAAGCAAATATTGCAGAATATAATGCTACTTTGTCAGTAAAACAGGCTGATGCATTCAGAGAAGGTGAAGTCGCAAAAGCGAATGCGCAGCGTGATGTATTACTCGCACAAAAAGAACAAGAAGAAGCAAAATTAAAGAAAGAAGAACTTGCAAGAAAAGAAGTTGAAAAATTGAAAATTCAGGTAGAAGCAGACGCAGAAGCTGAAAGATTAAGACGTGTAGCAGCCGGCCAAGCAGATGCTATAAAAGCTAAATACTTCGCAGAAGCAGAAGGTGTTAAGGCTGTACTTGAAGCAAAAGCAAAAGGTTATGCGGAACTTGTCAGAATTTCTAATAACAGACCTGAGATTGCTACAAGCTTCTTGATGATTGAAAAAGTTCAAGATATCGTTGCAAAACAAGTTGAGGCAATTAAAAATATTAAATTTGATAAGATTACTGTTTGGGACGGTGGTGCAGGCTCTGCAAACGGCTCTACAACAGCTAATTTCATGAAAGATTTAATTAAATCACTTCCTGCAATGCATGATCTTGCAAATCAAGCAGGCATTGAATTACCTCAGGTATTAGGCAAAGTTGATAGCGGGCTTGAAGAAGCTGTGTCTGTTTCAACCCCTCAGCCAAAACCAGAAAAGAAAGAAAAATAATTTACTAAATAAATAATCCAAAACGGCATTCTTAAAAAAAGAATGCCGTTTCCTTATTGAAAATTATTGGATTTAAGGATATAATTGCTCATATGAATTATTGGACAAAAGAAAATTTAATTTCGGCGCTTCCGAATGCAAAATTTTACAATTTTAATGAGACATTCAAACCTGCTTCAGGGGTTCGTGTTACTTTTTTGAATTTTGATGAAAATTGTATCGCCCTAATACGTTTGCAGGGCGAAGAAAAAGGTATACCTCTACAATATATCGATAAAATAAAAGATAAAGCTTCTGCTTTTTTGACAACTGATGCGAAAGCAGTAGAAGGTTATGGATTGCCAATTATAGAAGTTGAAAATGTTCATAAGGCAATTTTTGTTATGGCTCGTTACAAAAGAGCTCGTTTTAGCGGGAAAGTGGTGGACATAACCGGTTCTGCAGGTAAATCAACTACAACAAAAATGTGCTATTTGGCTTTGGAGGAGTATGGCGCCAGTGCAAATTTAAATCAGGCAAATACAAATTTCGGTATCGCATGGAATTCTACCAATTATGCACAAACTGATAAATATTGGATAAATGAAACTTCTTTAGGTGGGGGTATTTCGTTAAACTCTTTGTTAACAATGCCTAATATTGCAGTTGTGACAAATATTGCTCCTGTTCATTTAAAACCGACTCAACCGCTCAAGAATGTTGCTATTGAAAAAGCCAAAATTTTTGATTATATAAAAAAAGATGGTTATGCAATTTTGTACAAGGAAATGGTTTATTTTGATTATGTTTGTGAAGCAGCTAAAAATAAAAATTGCAATATTATAACTTTTGGTGAAAGTGAAGATGCAGATGTAAGAGTTGAAGCGGGGGATTTGAATTATATATCTGTATTTGGGCAAAAATATTTATTTAGTTCTAATCCTGTGCCAACACATATATTATTAGATGTTGCGATTGTAAGTGCGATATTGCATATTTTAGGCTTACCAATTGAACATGCATACGAAAAACTCAGAGAATTCAAGTCATTGCCCGGACGTGGAGAAGTGCTTTGCGGAAATATTTTTTCCGATAAATATGTTACGGTTGTAGATGAATCTTTTAATGCAAATCCTTTATCTATGAAATTTTCTATTCAAGGTTTTAATAGATTATATGGGGAAAAAGAAAATAAAATTCTTATTTTGGGTGATATGGCAGAAGGTGGTCCTGATACTGTTAAACAGCATGTTGAACTTGCAAAATATATTCAGGAAGTTAATCCTTCAAGGGTTTTGTTGTGTGGGAAGGAAATGAAAAATTTATGGGAGGTTATAAAGAGCGATTACAAAGGGAATTATTATGAGAATTCGGATGATTTGATTAATGAATTATCTGATTATATTGTTGACAATGATTATATTCTTGTAAAAGCCTCTCATTCTGTTGAATTATTTAAAGTAGTTACGAATTTAAAAAAAATAATGCAAGAGAGTAATCTAAAGCAATAATCAGCTTTACAATTTCTCAAAAACAACAGTTTATAATATAATAAATAAGATTAAAGGAGAGTTATATGGGATATAAAATCCTATCGAAAAAAGAAATTTGTCCAAATCAATATGAAATAACAATTGATGCTCCATACGTTGTACGTAATGCAAAAGCGGGGCAATTTATAATATTCCGAGTAGAAGAAGACGGAGAAAGGGTACCTTTAACTATCGCCGATATAGATAAAGAAAAGGGTGTATTAACTCTTGTCTTTATGGCTGTTGGGTATTCTACTAAAAAACTTGCGCAGCTTGGTGTGGGGGATGAACTTGTAGATCTTGTCGGGCCATTGGGTAAACCTACCGATATAAAAAAATACGGTACAGCAGTTTGTGTTGCAGGAGGGTATGGTGCAGCACCTTGTTATTTAATTTCAAAGGCTTTAAAAGATGCGGGAAACAAGGTTTATATGATTTCAGGTGCAAGGACAAAAGATTTGTTATTCTGGGAAGATAAAATGAAAGAAGCCTGCACTGAATTATATATGACTACAGATGACGGTTCATACGGTATAAAAGGTTTTGGTACAACTGTGTTAAAAGATATAATTGAGCGTGAGAAAGTCGATTATGTTATTGCTGTTGGTCCGATGCCAATGATGCGTGCTGTTGCGGAATTAACCAGAGAAAAAGGTATTTATACGGAAGCAAGTATGAACCCGATAATGGTTGATGGTACGGGTATGTGTGGTGCTTGCAGATTGACTGTTGGCGGTGAAACAAAATTTGCATGTGTTGATGGTCCTGATTTTGATGCCCATAAGATTGATTTTGATGAAGTAATAAATCGTACAAAAATTTATAAGGATCAAGAACGTAAACGAGATGAGGGTTGTAATTTATTAAAACAAGGTGAAAGAATATAAGGAGGTATTATGTCTGATAATGATATTCCAAAGTGCCCGTTATTGAGTGTAGGTACAGGTATTGATATGGTTTGTACCCAAGCAGAGTGCGCATGGTATATTCCCAGTGTAAAAAAATGTTCAATGTATCTAATGGGATATAATGCTCTTTTAGATGTGAATCAAAAACAAAGAAATAAGGGTTAAAAATAATACCCAATAGTATGTTTATTTTATAAATGTTTATGTAAAAAGAGGGAAATACTATTTTGAAAATAGCATTATGTGTAAAGCAAGTTCCTGATACAACAAATATTAAGTGGACCGAAAATAATACTATGCAGAGAGAAGGGGTTGAAAGTATTATCAATCCTTACGATGTATATGCTGCTGAATTGGCATTAAAAATTAAAGAAAGTATAGATAAAGATGTTGAAATAACGGCATTTACAATGGGGCCTATGCAGGCTTCGGATATGCTAAGAAAACTTATTTCATTAGGTGTTGATAATGGTGTTTTAATTTCTGACAGAAAATTTGCCGGAGCTGATACTTATGCGACGGGTAAAACTATTGCAGCTGCAATCAAGACTGTTATGCCCGATTTTGATTTAATTATATGCGGTCAATTTGCGGTTGATGGCGATACTGCTCAGACAGGTCCTTCTATTGCGGGGAATTTAGGTATTTCTCAAGTTACTTATGTTAAATCATTTGAAAAAATTGATAAAAAATCTATTGTTTTGAAAAGGGAACTTGATGATGGTATAGAAACTGTAAAAGCTTCATATCCTTTGCTATTGTGCGTTTTGCAGGACACTTTTGAACCAAGACGCCCTTTAATTAATGGCATTAAACTTGCTTCAAAATCCGAAATAAAAATTTTGAGTGCGGATGATATAGGATTAAATCCGGAAGATGTCGGATTAAAAGGCTCTCCAACATTTGTAAGCAGGGCATATCGTAATTTATCAAATCATAATGCACAAAAATATGAGTTGTCAGTTGAAGAAAGTGCTGAGCTTTTAAAAAACAAATTAGAGGAGTACTGCCATTCTGAATTTGACTTAAAATCTGATAATTCGCAAAAGGAGGCAAATGATGCCTAATCAAGATTATTCCGGAATTTTAATATATGCTCAGTTAACTCGTGAAAATTATATTCATACTGTCTTTTATGAGCTTTTGGATAAAGCAAAAATGTTATCAAAAAAGTTAAATGGTGTGGACGTTAATGCTGTTATTTTTACTAATCCCAAAAATATTGAGGGGTTAGAAGAGTCTTTCAAAAATATGGGGGTTAATAAGGTATATTATTGTGATGATAAACGTTTGAAAGATTATTCAACGCAATATTATTCTAAAATCATTGTTGATTTGGTTGAACAAACAAAGCCTGAAATATTATTGATAGGGGCTACAAATCAAGGAAGGGATCTTGCTCCAAGAGTATCAAGAGCTTTACACACCGGTTTGACAGCGGATTGTGTGGATTTAGATATCAATGAAAATGGCAAACTTGCTGCGACTCGTCCGACTTTTGGGGGCGAACTTATGGCGACAATTTTATGTAAGAATTATCCTCAGATGGCAACAGTGAGACCAAATGTATTTAAGGTCGGAAGTGTCGAGGATTATGTTAATTCGGAATTTATTTTGCTTGATGCTAATTTAGAAGGTATAAATAATAATGTAGAAATTATTGATTTTAAAAAGACTTTGGAAACAGAAATAAATAATTTAGATAATGCGCAAATTATTGTAGCTGGTGGCATGGGGCTAAAAAACGAACAGGGTTTCAAGTTGTTAAAAGAATTCGCAGATTCAATCGGGGGTGAAATAGCTGCATCGCGTCCTGCCGTAGAAGCCGGATTTGCCTCAAAATCAATTCAAATAGGGCAAACAGGGAAAACTGTTCGACCAAAAGTTTATATTGCCTGTGGAATTTCAGGAGCAATTCAGCATACTGTCGGAATGGAAAACTCTGAGCGTATTATTGCAATAAATAAAGATCCCGAGGCTCAAATTTTTGATATCGCAGATGTTGGAATTGTGGGTGATTTTTTTGATATTATTCCTAAATTTTTGCAAAAATAAAATTAGTATTCTATCCCTTTTCGTGCTGCAATTCCTGTATCCCAGTAATGTTTTATCGGGTTAATTTCTGATACAAGGTGTGCAATTTCAATTATTTTGGGGTGCGCATTTCGTCCTGTTAAAACAATTTCCATTTCCTCAGGTTTATTTTTTAAGACATTTACGACTTCATCGACATCAAGAATGCCCAAATCTATTGCGATATTTGCTTCATCAAGAATTATCAATTGGTATTCGTGATTTTTTATTGCGTTTTTTGCAAGTTCCCAACCTTTTTTAATTTCTTTATAATCATCTTCGTTTTGATTATCAAAATATACAATACGGTCAAGTCCTGCTTGAACAATATTTAGGTTAGATGATATTTTGGGTGAAAGTTCTCTGAATGAATTCAATTCTCCATAATCATCTCCGCCTTTAGTAAACATTATAATAAGGACTTTCCAATCGCGCCCAAGAGCTCTCATTGCAAGACCTAAAGATGCGGTAGTCTTACCTTTGCCGTTCCCTGTATAAACTTGGATATAGCCGTGTTGTGCCCAATTGGGATTTATTAAATTTTTCTCTAAATTTTCTACCATTTTTATTCAATTTATTATATATTAAAAAAATGGATAATAAAACAGACTTACGATTATATGCAAAGAATATAAGAAAAAACTTGCCTCTTGAGATAATATCTAAAAAAGCGGTAGAATACTTGAGAGAGGATGATTTATATAAAAATTCTAAAAATATAATGTTATTTTATCCAACAAAAAATGAGATAAATTTACTTGAAATTTTGCAAGATGATAAAAATTTTTATCTCCCTCGTGTGAGAGGTAAGAAATTGGATGTATGCCCGTACAAAATAGGGGACAAACTTGAAAAATCGGATTTTGGGATAATGGAGCCGGTGTGTTTGCCTGTGTCAAAGGAAGTTTTAGATTTGGTTATTGTTCCTGCATTGATGGCTGATTCGGCAAATTATAGACTTGGTTATGGCGGAGGATTTTATGATAGGTTTATATCACATGAAATGAAGACTCTGGTTGTCCTTCCAAAAGAGCTATATATAGACAATTTGCCGGTAGAAAATTTTGATAAAAAAGTCGATAAAGTAATTCTTATATAACGGAAACAGGGCTTAAATTCGATTGAATTTAAGCCCTGTTAATAGGGTTAGTTTATTTTAGGATAAAGTTAAGTTATAAACTTATTTTAAGCTTGCGCTGTATAATTTGGTTTCATATCTTTGATGTCTTGATTTCTTGCATCTCTTGCGCTTTGCAGTTCTTGAGTTATTTCTTGATGCAAGGTTTCAAGTTGTTCTTTTTCATTCATCAACCTTGTTTCTTCTTCTTTCAAATTTCTTGTTTCTATTTGCGCAGCTCTATCACGCCCTTGAGTATATAATGAACGCATAATATAGTTGTTCATATATTGTTGCTGTTGAGCGTTTTGTTGAGCACCCATCTGTTGCATATACATTTGTTGCATCATTGGTGCATTTTGTTGCATATACTGCAATGAACTATTGTGTGCAAATGCTAAATAATTCATTGATCTGTTCATCATTGAACCCGGAGTATTTAACAAATCACCGATTGTTACTCCTCCATTCGCAACTAATGTTGAATACTGTTGCATCTCTTTAATCTTTTTCGTCAATTTTGCCATTTTGTACTCGACTTCATGTTTTTGGTGAATCAAGTCGTGCACCCTAGCAGTAAAAATTAAGAAACCCATAATTTACCTACCTTTAACCTTTTAACTAACCTTAAATTTTTCTAACCTACATATATAAAAAAACATGCAATTCCCGAAAATTGCATGTTTTGAAAAATATATTAAGTTTTGTTAAAAGAACTGTTAAATTACTAAGCCTGAGTTTTTTCTACGACTTTGTCAATAAGCCCGTATTCTAAGGCTTCTTGAGCAGAAAGATAATGGTCTCTTTCGCAATCTTCTCTAACTTTATCAGGAGATTGTCCGGAGTTTTTAGCGATAATATCAATTAACATATCTTTCATTCGTCTTATTTCTTTTGCTTCAAGTTCAATATCTGTTGCTTGTCCCTTTGCTCCTCCAAGAGGTTGGTGAATCATAATACGCGAGCGAGGGAGTGACATTCTTTTTCCTTTCGCACCGGAGCAAAGCAAAAACGCTCCCATAGATGCAGCTTCGCCAAGGCATATTGTTGCAACATCAGCTTTAATAAGGTTCATGGTGTCATATATTGCCATACCTGCAGTTATAACACCTCCGGGGCTATTTATATATAACATAATATCTTTTTCAGGGTTTTCACTATCTAATAATAATAGTTGCGCAACAATTGAATTTGCAACTTCATCATCAATTTCTGTGCCAAGGAAAATAATTCTTTCTCTTAAAAGTCTTGAAAAAATATCAAAAGAACGTTCTCCTCTTGATGATGCTTCAATAACTGTAGGAACATACCCCATAATCTTCATATATGTTTCTTGATCCATTTTTCTCTCCTTCTTGGTTGTATTTTATAATAAATCTCTATTTTTTTCAAGATATCAATAGCTGTGGATAATTTAGCAAAAGACTCTATGCTTTTTTGAAATTATATGATATAATGTTTATGCATATCCTATGCATAAGAAAAATTTAGAGTATAAGTTAATAGTTTTAAAGAAGAGAGGTTAATTATGTCATTACCAAATGTAGCGTATTTTTCTATGGAAATGGCGATAGACCAATCATTGAGTACATATTCAGGCGGTTTAGGCTTTTTGGCAGGTTCACATATGTTGTCTGCCGGATACCTGCAGATGCCGATGGTTGGTGTAACAATTTTGTGGTCATACGGTTACTATGATCAACGTATAAATCATAATGGTGATGTTGAAGTTGCATATATAAGAAAATACTATGATTATTTGACTGATATCGGTGTTCAAACTGAAGTTGATATTTTCGGTGAACGTGTAAAAGTTAAAGCATACAAGGTTGAACCGGAATTATTCGGAACTTGTCCTGTATACTTGTTAACAACAGACATAGAAGGAAACAGTGATTGGGCTAAAAGTATTTCTCACCGTTTGTATGACGGCAATGAAAAAATAAGAATTGCTCAAGAAATTGTTCTTGGTATTGCTGGTGTCAGAATACTTCAGGCTGTTGGTTATAATTTTGATGTTATTCATATGAACGAAGGTCATGCACTTCCTGCTGCTTTTGAACTTTTAAGACAATTTAACGGAGATTTGAATGAAGTAAAAAGACGTACTGTATTTACAACTCACACTCCTGTTGCGGCGGGGAATGAAGTTCACTGGGTAGATACATTGTTAGAAGGCGGATTCTTTGCGGGGGCATCTCGTGAAACGGCGGTAAATCTTGGAGGTGAAAACTTCTCTCTTACTGTTGCGGCTTTGAGAATGTCCAGAATTGCAAACGCTGTATCCCAATTGCACGGGCTTGTTGCTAATAAAATGTGGGAATGGGTTGATGGCAGATGTCCTATTCGTGCGATTACAAATGCCGTTAATCTTGAATACTGGCAGGATAAACGTGTAAAATCAGCAGAAAATGATTTGCAAAAATTACTTGATGTAAAACGTGAAATGAAAGCTGAACTTTTCAAATACGTTGCAAACGTTGCGGGTAAGAGATTTAATCCAGATGTATTAACAATCACTTGGGCAAGAAGATTTGCTGACTATAAACGTGCTTGGTTAATATTGATGGATAAAGAAAGAATTGAAAAACTTCTTAATGAAGATAAACTTCAAATTATATTCGCAGGTAAATTCCATCCGGATGATGTTATGGGACGTGAAATGTTTAACAAATTATTACACCGTTCACATTCTCTCAAGAATGTTGTTGTTCTTCCGGGGTATGAATTACAATTATCAGGTATGTTAAAACGTGGTTCTGATGTGTGGTTAAATACTCCGCTAAGACCGTTTGAGGCTTCAGGTACATCAGGTATGAGTGCGAATGCTAACGGTGCTGTTCACTTATCTATATTTGACGGATGGACAGTTGAAGGTACATTTAACGGAATTAACGGTTACTCTATTGAGTATCCTGAAATTGATGATGAAATGTCTTGGGAAGAAAGACATTGGAAAGATCATAAATGTCTGATGAGCATCATTGAAGATCAAATTATTCCGACATATTATGATAACAAAATGGAATGGGCAAGAATTATGCGTCAAGCTATCAGAACTTCTGAAGCATATTTCAACTCAGATCGTATGGTAATAGAGTATTATAACAGATTGTATAAACCAATTGCTCATGACGGCGAATGCTCAGGAACAGAATCTCACGAAATTCAGGTGAAAGAAGCTCCTACATTCGATGCATGGACATTTGCAAATATAAAATAGAGATTAAATGCAATAAAAAGGAGGAACAATTTGTTCCTCTTTTTTTATATGTTTTCTAAAGCTGCAATTTTCATATCTTTGAAATCAGGAGTTCTGCCAGTCCATATTTTTTGTGCTTCAACTGCCTGATAAACGAGCATATCCATACCTGTAACTGTTCTATAATGATATTTTTGTGCAAGTTTTATAAGAAGCGTCTTTTTAGGATTATAAATAACATCATAAACAAGCGCATGAGCCGGTAGTGTTCGTAATTCGTTTTCTTCAACCGGAGAATATCCGCCGCTAATACCTGCCATGCCGATAGGAGTGGCATTTACAAGTATATCTATATCAGATAAATCTCTAATTCTTTCTATCGGATATGAATTAAACTCAATTTGCGGATAAGTTTTGCGTAAATAATTTAATAATTCAATAGTATTTGATACGTTTCTTGTATAGAGTTTCATCCCTCTTACTCTACGCATTGCAAGGGATGCTATTGCTGCCCTTGCAGCTCCGCCTGTACCAAGAATACCTGCAACTTTTCCGCATAAATCTATATCCTTTGGAATTGCTCTGTCAAAGCCTGCAACATCAGTATTGTAACCTTTTAAAAATTTTGTTTGAGGGTCAATCATTACAGTATTTATGGCGTTAACAGTGTTTGCAGATGGATCGATTTCATCTAAAAACATTGTAACAGGTAATTTAAGCGGTATAGTTACGTTAAAACCGCTGTAACCACTTGTTTTTAAATATTTAATTGTATCTACAAGTTTTTCCGGCGGGGTTTCAATAAGCTCGTATGTCGCTTTTATTCCTAAACTTTCAAAGCCTGCAAGATGTATATATTCAGATAATGAATGTCCTAAAGGACAGCCTATTAGTGCAAATTTATACACATTTGGAGTTTGATGTTCTGTTGTGGATTGAACGTTACCCGTGTATGGCACTGCAGGCTCCGACGGTGTATAAGGCTGTGTAGTTTGAATTTTTTCATTCATCCCGACGAATTGCGAACTATAACCTGCCTTTATCTCTTCATTTGGTTGATATGAAACAGATGATGAAGAGTAAGACTCTACGCTTGTTGATTGCGGTAATTGGTTTGAATTCATATTTGAATATGTGTTATTCCAATTTTGCGTTGTCGTTTCTTGTGTAATTTGTTGTGTTTGTACATTTTGTTCCGTTGCAGAATAAGTGTTTATAGAATTTTGAGAGGACGAAAGTGCTTTAAATCCGCTTGAAGCGCTATTGCTACCGGAATTTGCGCAATTCCCCGTAACAACATTTGCCCCCTTTGCTGCCTTCATCGCTTTATATCGCTCATATAATTCTTTATTTATAGCCATTTCATTAACCTCTTATTTTTATCTTTGATAGATTAAGATTGTTGTTTAATTTGTGGGAGATTCTGAAACAAGTTCAGGCTGCCATAAATATTTACCCCTCTTTTTTATAGTGGCATTTGATATTTGAACAGGTTATTGTTTCTCCGCTTTTTAGTACTTTTTTAACAAGCAGTGAGCCGCATTCAGGACATTTTTCTCCTGTCGGTTCATTCCAAAGAACAAAATTGCATTGAGGATACTGGTCGCATCCGAAAAATACTGTTCCTCGTTTTGATTTGCGCTCCACAATTTCACCTTTGCCGCATTTTGGGCAGGTTACGCCGGTTGTTTTGCGGTATGGTTTTCTGTGACCGCAATCAGGAGAAGTGCATTCTAAGTATTTGCCGTATGGTCCTATTTTGAATTTCATATCAGAACCGCATTCAGGACATTTCTCCTCGCAAATCTCTTCCTGTTTTTCGTTGTCAGGGTTTTCGTCAGATCCCTCCAACTCTTGCAATACATTTAGTGACATCGCTGTTTTACAATCAGGATATCCGCTGCAACCTAAGAATTGGGAACCGCTTTTGCTTGTTCTTAGTACCATTGGTTTGCCGCAATTCGGACATTTTACATTTGTTGAAACAGTTATTTTATGTGCTGTTTGCATAACTTTGTTTACTTCTTCCATAAACGGAGCGTAAAAATCATTTAAAACCTTTATCCATTCAACCTTTTTATCTGCGATTTCATCGAGTTTGGCCTCCATTCCTGCGGTGAATTTATAATCCATAATGTCTGCAAATTCCGTAACGAGTTGTTTGGAAACTGCACGCCCAAGTAGTGTTGGGTGAAGTGCCTTGTTTATTTTTTCTACATATTTACGGGTTTGGATAACCGTAATAATAGTAGCATAAGTTGATGGACGTCCAATTCCGTATTCTTCCAATGCTTTTACAAGAGATGCTTCGTTGTATCTTGGAGGCGGCTGGGTGAAGTGTTGTTTTGGTTCAATTTTTTTGCATGCAACTTTGTCCCCTTTTTCTAAATCAGGGATTTTTGCATCCGCATCTTGTCCTTCTTCCTCTTCATCATCATTGTAAAGTGTCAAAAAGCCGTCAAACATAACTTTGCTTGTGCCTGCTTTTAGGGTATAATCGCCAGATTCAATTTCAATTGATTTGTTTGCAATTTCGGCAGGAGCCATTTGAGAAGACATAAATTTTTCCCAAATGAGTTTATATAGTTTGTATTGATCGTTATCTAAATATTTTTTTATGCTCTCCGGTGTTCTTTCAGGGTATGAAGGACGAATTGCTTCGTGTGCGTCTTGAACGTTTTGTTTCCCTTTTGCATAAACATTTGCTTCTTTTGGATAGTATTCTTCTCCATAATTTTGCAAAATATAATCGTGTGCCATGTTTTGTGCATCATCAGAAACACGGACTGAGTCTGTTCTCATATAGGTAATCAAACCGACAGGAGCGCCGTCAATTTCTATACCTTCATAAAGCTTTTGAGCTACCTGCATTGTTTTTGAAACGCCGAAACCGAGTTTAGAACTTGCTGCACGCTGCATTGTTGAAGTTATAAAAGGTGCTGTCGGTTTACGTTTTATTGTTTTTTTAGTAACTTTAGAAACGGAATATTCAGTTGTCGGATTAGATAAGTAGTCGACAATTTTTTGTGCTTCTTCTTGATTTTTAATTGTTTTTTCTAATGATTTCCCTTTAATTTTTGCAAGCTCTGCTTCAAATTGTTTGCCTTCTTTATCTAAAAGTGCATGAATTGACCAATATTCTTGCGGTTTAAAAGCTTCAATTTCTTCTTCTCTTTCGCAGATCATGCGTAGTGCAACCGATTGAACACGTCCTGCTGAGAGTTTTCTGTTCCCCATTTCTTTCCATAGAACAGGTGAAAGCTTGTAACCTACAAGTTTATCAAGAATTTGACGGGTTTGTTGTGCTTTTACCATATCCATATCAATATCTCGAGGATTTTCAACAGAATATTTTACGGCTTTTGGTGTAATTTCGTTGAATACAATTCTGCGAATTTTTTCATCCGGAACTTTTAATATTTGGCGCACATGCCAAGCTATTGCTTCTCCTTCGCGATCGGGGTCGGATGCAAGATAGATAGTGTCGGATTTTTTTGCTAAATCATTTAACTTTCTGACTACTTGTTGTTTCCCCGGTATTATTTCAAATTTTGGTTCAAAGTTGTTGTTAACATCAAATCCGAGATTTTCTGTTGCAGCATCTTTAGTCGGAAGATTTCTAACGTGTCCGAAACTTGCTTCTATTTGGTATGAATCTCCCAAGATTTTTTTTATGGTTTTTGATTTTGCCGGAGATTCGACTATTACTAATGCTTTTTCTTTCTTTGCAGCTTGTGCCATCTTATCCTTCTTATTATACGAAACTATCTATAGCGCTTTATACCTGTCGCCGTTACCTTGTTTTATTATGCCTTTAAGCTCCATGGTTGTCAAGTTCATAAGCAAATTGTCAAGTTTTAAACCTGTTAATTTAAGCAGTTCATCTACTCCTTTTTCTTCTATTTGTAGGTTTTCATAAATTATTTCTTCATCAGGAGTAAGTGTAGGCAGTGTTAATTGTGTTTGTGTTTCTTGTTTTATTTCCCAACCAAGTGAATCCAATATATCGTTACTTTCTGTCACCATTGTGGCTCCGTTTTTTAGAAGTTTGTATATCCCTTGAGTATTCGGGTTAGAGATCTCTCCCGGCATACACATAAGTTCTCTGCCTTGTTCTAAAGTAAGATTTGCGGTAATAAGTGCTCCGCTTTTTAAAGATGCTTCTGCAACTAATGTGCCGTAAGATAGGCCTGAAACTATTCTGTTTCTTTGCGGAAATCTAAATTTAATGGGTTCAAATGTCGGATAATATTCGCTTACAACCGCGCCGTATCCGTTTTCTATTGTTTCATAGAGGGTTTTGTTTTGGGTTGGATATACAAAATCAAAACCGCTGGCTATTACGCCGATTGTTTTTAAATTATTTTCAATGGCTGCTGTGTGTGCAACAGAATCAATTCCAGATGCAAGACCTGAAACAATGCATATATCTGTGTTTGAAAGACCGGAAATTATTCTTCTCAAATTATCTCTTGAATTTGTACTTGCACGTCTTGAACCTACAACGGCTAATGTTTTTTCCAAATTACATTCAAACAACTTGCCTTTGTAGTACAAAACGGCAGGAGGATTTTCGATATTTTTAAGCATATAAGGATATTTTTCATCCTCCAATGTTAAAAAGTTAATCCCTTTTGTTTCTACAAGTGCAAAAGCCTTATCTATATCAACTTTATCTCTAAGTTTAATAAAGTTTTCAGCCTTTTTTACAGAAAGGCCGTCAATATTTTCCAGTTCGTTCAGGTTGCAATTAAAGGCTTTCTCAATGTCTCCGAAATAATCATACAGACGTTTTATAAAACGACTATCTATCTGCTCTATTGATGAAAATGCTATCCAATATTTTTCTTTCATAAAACCTCACCCTACCCCTCTCCATTGGCGGGGATAAAGCTTATATTTTTTCTTTTATTCTGTCAATTAACTTATCAATATTTGCTTTTTCTTCTTCAGGGATACCAAGGTTTTTGTAATCTTCGAAATATTCTATTGCATCTTCTTTGTCTCCGCGTGCCATAAATAAAATTGCAGCTTTTTTATAAGGAAGTGCAAATTTGTTATTTCTTGCGATAGATTTTAAAAAGTTTGAAAGAGCTTTATCAATTTCGTCATTTGCTTGATATGCTTCCCCAAGATAATAATAAATCCATTCGTTTTCATCTTTGTATTCAAGAATATTTTCGAAGTTTTCTATCGCACAATCATAATCCCCAAGTTCAAAATAAACTCTGCCTAAATCATAATACGCATCATAATTGTCCGGTTGTTTGTCTAAAATGTACTCAAGTTCATCTATCGCAAGATCTCGTTTGGCATCTTCCATATAAAATCTTGCAAGATAATGTCTGAAAATCAAATCATCAGGCAACATGTCTATTGCATAAGAAAGGATATTTATACCTTCCGCATAACGTTTTTGTTTGTAGTATATATCAACAAGGTTAATATATGTTTGTGCAATTTGCGGGTTTAATTCGATACTTCTTAAGTAATTTTTTTCCGCTTTTTCGTCATTATCCATATTTGCATAGCACAAGCCAAGGTTGTTATACACTTCAGCATTAGACGGATCTGTTTCCAACTCTGCGATAAATAAATCTGCAGCCTTGTTCCAATCTTTATTTTTAAAACACTCTATTGCTTTATCTATTCTGTTTTCCATAACTAATCTCTTTTCCTGTCGATTAGTTATATTATAGTACAAATTATTTTAATTTGGGAGATTATTTTTTATTGTTTCAATTAATTTTTCAGGGTTAATTAATCTACCGACGTATGTCCCTGTATCATTATTATGACATTCATTTGATGTTTCTAGTGCGTATTCCCAAAATTTTTCAGGAGTAATAGAAGAATCAACTTGTTTTGCTAAGACGTACATACCCGCAAGCCAAGGAGTAGCCCAACTCATACCTCCGTCATTCCCATCATATCTGTATGATGAACTGTCGGTATAATCCGCTACTGTTCTATGATCCATTGGTACAAGTAACGTCTTATTTTTTTCTTCAATCATATTTTGCCTATATTCTGTAGGAATTGGCACTTCGGAAAATTTTTTAAAAAATGCTCCAGCTTCGTAATTATCAGAATTTTCCAGATCACCTTTAGGATTTCTGTTTGCCCCATTAAACAAAAATCCATATTGCTCTGATAATGCTGTTGATACTATGAAAACACCCTGTTCCTTTGCCCTTGCCACTGCTTTTTGTAATTCTTCGTATCCCGGAGCTGATTTATTAAATCCCCAGCTTATAGAAATTACTGAAACCTTTTCATTCTCAGATGATTTTTCATTATTGTCTAAAATTTGATTAATAGCATCAACATAAGGTTTATTACTCGATATAAAACCAAATTGTTCTGCAGTTTTTACGTTATTCATTATGTCTATTTTTTGGTCATCTGAAGTTTGTTCATCTTTTAATTTAGGGATATTTTCTTTTTTGTAATTCTCTATATCATTAGAATTTGTTGTACAATTTATTGCCGAGTAATATTCTAGTTCTGCATCAGGGGCTACTCCAACTGATTTACCTACTGCAATAGATGCAACAGCGGCGCCATGCATGCTTGCTTTATCATAATCCCACCTGGAAGCAAATTCTTCCATATTAATATTGTGTATGGCTTTTATATTATTACTATACTCTTTGTGCTTACCAAGAGGTTGATCTATGATTGCTATTTTTACTCCTTTTCCGGTAATTCCCTGAGCGTGAAGATTTCTTATCCCAAGCCCTGGATTTTTTGCTTTTTCCATGTACTCTGAGATTATTTCTTGTTGCTCCTGTGACATTATTGTAGTTTTATCAATGATAAGATTTAGTAAATCTTCTTCTTTGAGTTTAAGGTTACGGATATCACAATATCTTGCTATTCGAACATTGTCATGCGATCCTAAAGGTATATCTTCAATGTTATGTACTATTTTTGTAGGCGGGGTGTATAATTCATTATATTCCGCATAACCGTTAGGAAGCAAATTTGAAAGCTTTTCTTTTCCAAAGAAATTGGTTAAAGTCTTTTTTACATTATCAAACATATCTTTAGGGACACCGGCTTGCACAATTTCTTTGTCGCTGACGGTCCCGCTTTTATCAGCATCAAAGTGTGCAAAAATACTAGATTTATCTTGTTTGTTAAGATTATCCAGCGAAAAATTCTGTTGAGAATTATTAGTTGGGCCGATCGGTGGGACTCCGGACATGATTTTCTCCTATAAATCATCTATACTTGTTTATACGGCAAAAAACAAAAAAACTTTAACCCTTTAGAAAATTTTGAATTACAAACCTAATGTCATGTTATCATCCGAGCCGGAACCGATATTCTTAATAACTGTTCTTGTATTGCCTTGTGCATCAAAGCTTTTTGGATTCATAACCATCTTAATTTTGTCGGCATAAATTGTTCGAACCCCTTGAGTTATGCTTGAACGCCCGATAAAATATGCTTCATTCGGTTTTGTTGTTCCTGCACCCGGATATAATGTAACTTTCGGCCCTGCCGCATAGTAATCTTGATACCAAATGCGAACATTGCCGCTGGCATTAAAGATTGAACGTTTTTGGTTATATTCCTGATAATTAGATTTAAGAGTAAGTTTTGCTCCGTCATCCATAATTGCATTTGAAGTTGTATTGCCGTATGCAGTTAAATTACCTGTCGTGGCATCATATACGAATTTGTCGGCAAGTGTTTCGTTGTTTGTTTGTTTTACTCTTGCATTACCGGTCAAAACAAGTTTTTTTAAATCGCCGTTTTTGTCGGTTGTAATTTCTGCATCATTAGAAAATGTTTCAATGTCTTTATACAACATTGTAACTGCCCCATTTGCAGTCATAATACCAGTTTTGGTGTTGTATTCCTGAGTATTTGCGTTGATTACCACAATAGGTGTTTTACCGTCAAATACGACTGATTGTGTATCACCTTCAGCTCTTATAATTTTATTAATTAGCGAAACTTTTAAAATATTTGCTTTTACTTCTCTTTTTTTATTTTTCTTAATTTCAAAAGCGTATGGCTTATCATAAAATGTCGCGGTATCAAGCTGCTGCTTATCAGTAATATTTACATCTGCACTATCCCCAACAACTTTCATATCATCAACCGTAACTTTAACGTCCCCGTTGAACTTAATCTTTTGGTCTGCTTCGACATAATTTTGATTTTTTGATTCAATTATTAAATCAGAAGCCAAAACTACGCTTGTTAATAAAAATATTGCGCCAAGAACTGTTAATATCTTTTTCATATTATTCTTTATCCTCATAAACTTTTGATACCGTATTTCCCTCTATTTTAAAACTTTCATACGACGGGCTGATAGTAATTTTGTCAGCTGTCGAAATAAGTTGATTAGCTTTTCTTATTTTAATATGCCCCTCTGCAACGATAGGAGAGTGAGAATTTTGCCACACCAATTTATCAGCATTTAGTGTGATACCGTCTTTCAATACAATTAGTGTATCTTCATACAAGGTAACTGCTTTGGTGTTTGAATTGTAAATTCCCTTTGACGATTTTAGACTCATTGAAACTTCATTATCTTTATAAAAATTAGCCAAAACGCCGTCTAATTGAGCTTCCCCATTGTTGCTGTTCCAACGTCCGGAATCTCCGTATATTTCCCAATATTTCTGGTCATCTTTTGTTTCTGTTAATATAACGCCATGAACTAAGGCTTTTTGTTCATCTTGTCTGCCTTCAACTTGTTGTCGGTTAAAATCATGTGTTATAACTTTCGCGCTTATAAAAGCCCACATCAAAATTCCTGTCAATGACAGTGAAATAATTACATAGAGACGTTTCTTCTTTGATAATTTCTTCCAATCCATAACGAAATATTATCACAAAATTAAACTAAAGTCGCATAATTATTAATTTTCTCTTAATATTTATGCTTTAGGGTATTTTTGTAATATAATTAGCATGTATTATTTTAAAGACGAGGGAAAGAGGATGACATTAAGATTTGATTGCGGAGAGGTTATTACAGCAATGGTTACTCCTATGGATTCAAAAGGGGCTATCGATTATGACAAAGTAGAATCTCTTGCAAAATATTTAATAAATAACGGTAGTGACGCAATATTGGTTGCGGGTACAACCGGTGAATGTCCGACTTTGACTAACGAAGAAGAAAGAGAACTAATCAGTACCGTAAAAAGAGCCGTTGAAAATAAAGCAAAAGTTATTTTAAGTGCAGGCTCAAATTGTACTCAAACGGCCGTTCAATTTACTAAAAACGCTCAGAAAGAGGAGGCGGATGCAATATTATCTGTTGTTCCTTACTATAATAAACCTAATCAAAGAGGATTGATTGAACATTTTTCAGCCGTTGCTGAAGCAACAGATTTGCCGATTATTTTATACAATATACCGTCAAGAACAGGTATTAGTATTGAGCCAACTACTGTTGCATATTTAGCTTCAAAATATGAAAATATTGTCGGTATTAAGCAAAGCTGCGGCGATATGGATAAACTTTCCGAGATGAAAATATTATGTCCGGAAGGTTTTGTTTTGTATTCCGGGGACGATAGCTTGACTTTGCCTATGATGGCGATAGGTGCACATGGGGTTATTTCTGTGGCATCTCATTTATTTGGTTCAGAAATAAAATCTATGATAAGAAACTTTAAAGCGGGTAATATCATGGCTGCACGTAATATGCACAAAGCTTTATTCCCTGTATTCAAACATTTATTCATGGCACCAAATCCTATACCTGTAAAAGCTGCTCTTGCATATAGAGGTTTGATTGAGGAATATGTAAGACGTCCGCTGGCTTTATTAAATGAAGATGAAAAAATCAATTTGTATAAAGTTGTTGATCAGGTAAAACAAGATTTTGAAGAATTAGAATAACATTTTAGTAATTATATAAGAGGGTAGAAAATTGAAAAACAAAATTATTATGTTCTGGGTTATTGTAGCAATAGTAATTGCATCTGTTTTTACTATTTACAAAAAACCTACAAAATTGGGGCTTGATTTGGTTGGGGGTTCAAGAATTATGCTTGAAGCTCAAACAACTCCTTCAGTTCCAAAAATTACTCCTGACACTATGAGTCGTTTGCAAACTGCAATTGAAAACCGTGTTAACAAGCTTGGTGTTTCTGAAACAACAGTTGCTCAAGTCGGAGAAAAAAGATTATTAATTGAAATTCCAGGGGTTATGGATTCAAAAGAAGCTGAACAAATTTTGGGTAAAACAGCTCAATTAGAATTCAAACAACCGGTATTGGATGCAAATGGAAAGCAAAAAATGGACCAAATGGGACAACCTGTTTGGGAGAGCGCAGGTTTGACAGGTGAAGATTTGAAAGATGCTAATCTGAGTACAAACCAAGCAGGCCAATGGACTGTAAACCTTGAATTTAATGCAAAAGGTGCAACAACTTTTGGAGAGTTGACTTCAAAACTCGTTGGTCAGCCAATGGCTATATATTTTGACGGAGATCAAATTTCCGCTCCTGTTATCAGAGAACCAATCTATGGCGGCAGAGCAGAAATTTCCGGTGGTGATTCAGGTTTTTCTCCTGAAGAAGCTCAAAGAATGGTTGATTTGTTAAAAGCCGGTGCACTTCCTGTACCGTCTGATATTATCCAAGAAAATACTGTTGGCCCGACATTGGGTGCTACAAGTATTGAAAAATCTAAATTCGCAAGTGTTGTAGGTATCGGGCTTGTTATGTTGTTTATGATTATGATGTATGCAGTTCCGGGTATTATTGCTGATATTGCGCTTATTGTATATGGATTAATACTTTTTGCATTATTCAAGATATTTGGAGTTGTATTAACTCTTGCCGGTATTGCGGGTTTTGTATTGAGTATAGGTATGGCGGTTGATGCGAATATCTTGATATTTGAAAGAACAAAAGAAGAATTAAGAGCCGGCAGAAATTTATTTACCGCTATTAATTCAGGTTTTGACAGAGCATGGGCAAGTATTTTCGATTCAAATATGACGACGATATTAACTTGTGTAATCTTGTATTTCCTAGGTACAAGTGTTGTTAAAGGTTTTGCTCTTACATTGTTTATTGGTATTTTGGTTTCATTGTTCACAGCAGTTACTGTTACAAGAAACATGATGCATATAATCTTTGGTACAGGCGAGCTTAAGTATCCGAAATTATTTGGTTTGAAGAAAGAAGAAATCGGACAAGCTACTGTATTTGAAGAAACAAAAAGAGAAAAAGCTAGATTTGGTATTTTGGACTAGGAAATAATAAAGAGGTAAAAATAAAATGTTTAATTTTAATAAAAACGGATTACATGTTGTTAAACACAGAGTATTGTGGATGTGTTTATCAGCGCTTTTGATTGTGCCGGGTATTGTTGCAATGATATATTCTATGATAACTTATCCGACTCATTCACCACTAAAGGTCGGTATTGATTATACAGGTGGTTCAATTTTGCAGTATGAAACATCTGCTCAGGTTTCTAATGCTGATGTTAATACCACTCGTGAAGCACTTACAAAAGAAGGTATTACAAATACTTATATTCAGGTATTAAAAGATACTTCTGGTAATTCTGATGCAAAATCAATGGTTTCAATCAGAACAAAGTTTATTGATGAAGGTTCTGAAGAAGCTGCAAAAATAACTCAGGTTGTTGAAAGCCAATACAAAGATGCTCAACTTGTACAATTTACATCAGTTGGCCCAACACTCAGCAGCGAATTGTTTAGATTGTCATTTATAGCATTGCTTGTTGCTATATTAGGTATAATTGCATATATTTCGTTCAGATTTGAATTCAAGTATGCGGTATCTGCTATTGCGGGGCTTATACATGATGTATTATTCGTAATGGGTGTCTTTTCAATACTTGGTTTGTTATGCAATGTTGAAGTTGACGGTTTATTCTTAACTGCAATATTAACGGTTATAGGTTATTCTGTTAACGATACGATTGTAACTTATGACCGTATCAGAGAAAATTTAAGATACAACGGTAAGAGAATGTCTTTTGGTGAAATTGTTGATGCATCTGTGCAACAGACAATTACAAGAAGTATAAATACATCAATGACTACATTTTTAGCATTGGCAGCATTGTATTTCTTTGGTGGTGTAACAACAAGAGATTTTGTTCTTGCAATGATGCTAGGTGTTCTTATCGGAACGTATTCAAGTATATTCTTCTGTTCAATGCTTATTGATTTTTGGATGGAAAGAGCGAATGCTCCTAAAAGACCTGCGATAGAAGGTTAGTAAGAAAGCCGGTTGTTATCAACCGGCTTTTTTATTGATTGATAGGTAAGTTAAGTAGGATAGGTTTGATAAGTAGGATAAGTTCTTATAGGTTTATTTAGTTTATTATAATCTGTTCGGATGTTTACCATCCCTTCCCTTAAGAGAGAAGGTTTCAAATTAAAAAATATACTTTCCCTCTCCCGTAACGTTTTAGACGGGAGAGGATGAGCTAAGGGCGGGTGAGGGAATAGGAATGGGTGGTAATTTATTAAAACAAAACGGCACCCATCTTTCACTCCCCTCCACAAGGGGAGAATGCTGATAAATTCTCGTAAAGAATGTCCTACCTATCCAACTTAGCAAACCTATCCAACTTATATAATTAAGCTTAATAAATAATCTTGCTTTTATAAAACTTTATTTAAAGTTTGTATATTACATATTTGTATAGTAAAATACATTTATTGATTAGAGGATTTTTAATAAGGAGAAATTATGGAAATATTAGATAAAGCTACAATTGGTGTATTTGGCGGTTCAGGATTTTACAGCTTTTTAAAAGATATCGAAGAAGTTAAGGTTGAGACCCCTTATGGCCCAACAAGTGATAGCGTATTTATCGGCAAAATCGGGCCTCATAAGGTCGCATTTATGCCAAGACATGGAAGAAATCATTCAATTCCACCTCATTTGGTAAATTTTAGAGCAAATGTTTGGGCAATGAAACATTTAGGTTGTAAAAGAGTAATTTCGCCTTGTGCTGCAGGCAGTTTACAAAAAGAAGTTAAACCTGGAGATTTTGTTATCTGTGATCAGTTTGTAGATTGGACAGACGGTAGAAAAACAACTTTCTTTGAAGGACCTGTTGTTCAGCATCCGTCACCTGCCGATACATATTGTCCTGAATTAAGAAAATTGGCGGTTGAAACTGCTAAAGATTTGGGAATTACTGTACATGACGGTGGTACTGTTGTTGTAATTAATGGACCAAGATTTTCTACAAAAGCTGAATCAGCATTCTTTACAAGACAAGGTTGGCAAGTTATTAATATGACAGCATTCCCTGAAGCATATTTGGTAAAAGAACTTGATATGTGTCCGTTAAATATTTCTTTAATAACAGATTATGATGCGGGACTTGTCGGGGATGTTCCTCCTGTTTCTCACGAAGCTGTTTTAGAAGTATTTAACAGTAATGTCGAAAAATTGAAATCATTATTATTTGAAATGATTGAAAAAATTCCGGCAGAATTAAATAATTGTGAATGTGCAAAATCAACAAAATTAGATTTTTAAAAGAGATAATTATGGCAAAATTTATTATATTTTTAGACAGATTAATTAATTATTATTTGTATTTTGTAGTTATGGCATGCTTTTTGTCATTGGTACCGAATATAAATCCTGATTATCCATTGTTTGATTTTATATTCAAAGCCGCAGGTTTTTATTTAATACCTTCATTTTGGGGTATAATATTCTCTCCTGCAGTGGTAATGATTTGTTTGGCATTAATTTCTGCAGGACTTCATAAAATATATTATAAATATTATGCAAAAGATGAACCGCAAATTATTGTTATGAGTCCTGAGGAATTTATGAAAAAAGTTCAGGAAAAAAATTTGGAAAATGATATAATAACCTCACCGGAAGAAAAGGAGGATAAAGAAGATGATAGCAATTAAAATTATTCAGGCAGTAAATACTTGCTTTTATATATATTCATTAATGATTATTGCAAGATGTTTATTGACGTGGTTGCCAAATGTTAATTGGGAAAATCCTATATTTGCAGGCTTAAAATCTTCTGTGGACTTGTATTTAAATGCTTTTAAAAGAATTTTACCTCCGATAGGTATGTTTGATTTTTCTCCAATATTAGCGATATTCCTTTTATATCCTTTGAATTGGATTGTTGTGAAACTGCTTGTGCTAATTTTTGGCACATTAGGAATGTTAGGACAATAGAATATGAAAATAATTATATACGGTGCAACGGAAATAGGATGTCTTCTTGCGACGGAGTTTTTTGAAGATCATGATATTACTGTTATTGATAAGGAAGAAAACAGGACAGAAGAATTCGATCGCCTTGATATAAGTTTTGTTCAAGGAAATGCGACGGATATTAAAGTTTTAAAAAGTGCGGATATTCTGAATAGCGACGTGTTTATCGCTTGTACCGCATTGGATGAAGCCAATATTGTTGCTTGCCTTTCTGCCAAAAAAATCAGCGGAATTAGGACTATTTGCTTTGTCTCAAAAGAAGAATACCAAAATGCAATGGCTTTTGATAAATCGGAAGATTATTTAGGCGATTTCTTTATTGATAATATTATTTGGCCGGAGGGATTGTTAACTCAAGAATTATTTAGAATAGTAACTGTTGCGCACGCTCTTGATGTTGAGAACTTTGCAAACGGTAGGGCTCGACTTTTAGAATACAAAGTCAAACCTACATCAAAAATTGTTGGTAAAATGGTAAAAGATTGTGCTTTTACTAAAGATACAATTATTGTCGGTATTAAGCGCGGGGATTTATTATTCTTGCCAAATGGCTTAACTGAAATTAATGCAGATGACAAATTGATATTTATGGGAACTTCAAGATCCTTAGATATACTTGCGGGAACATTTTTCCACGAGAAAGAACAAGTTAAATCTGTTGCAATCATTGGCGGCGGCAAAATTGGATATATGCTTGCAAAAACTTTGGAAGAAATAAAAATCAAAGCAAAAATTATTGAAAAAGATTATGACCGTTGTGAATATTTATCTCAAGAACTTAATACAACTATGATAATAAATGGTGACGGTACAAACTTAAAACTTCTTGACGAGGAATATATCGGAGAAACTGATGTTGTCATTTCGGTTACAAATAATGACGAAAGAAATCTTTTATGCTCTTTGCTTGCAAAACAGTTAGGTGCAAAAAGAGTTATTTCTCGAGTGTCAAAGGTTGTAAATATTCCGTTATTTGAAAAAGTTGGTATAGATATTGCAGTGTCTCCAAAAACTTCTGCGATAAATGAAGTTCGCAATGATTTAGATGAAACGGATGTAGATATTCTTGCAACTGTTGAGCAAGGGCAGGCAGAAGTTCTGGAAATTGCTATTAAAGAGGATTTCAGCGGTAGTAAGATTATGGATTTAAAATTTCCTGCTCCGGCAATTATTGGGGTTGTTCAACGCAGAAATCATGTAATAATCCCGAAAGGGGATACTGTTATTAAATCAAAAGATATTTTGATAATTTTCACAATGGCGGAAAATGCGCAAATAATAAAGGAATATTTCAAGGTAGCGTAGTATTATGAGATTGAATTATATAGCAAATGCTCTGGGTATAATTTTGGCGGATGTAGGATATTTCGTATTCGTGCCAATAATTGTCGCTGCGATATATCAAGAGTGGGGCTGTGTTTTATCATTTTTATTTGCCGGACTTTTGGCGTTAGCTATTGGTAACAGTTTGAGAAAAATTGATAAAAATGCTTATAATAATGATGAATTAAATGATATAAAACGAACAGAAGCTCTTACTGTTGCATCTTTAGCTTGGATATTGTTTTGTATAATTGGAGCAATTCCGTTT